>CAJAWW010000083.1 GCA_903946745.1 uncultured beta proteobacterium | reverse complement strand
GAATGGTTCGATAAGCTGGCCGATGCGTTTGCCCTGCCACGCGCGCCGCGTTTGCCGCGTGAAGCCGTGCGCCGTGCCGTGCCGGCCATGCAGTGGTCGTTCATGAGCGAATCGCGGCGGCTTGACAACACGCGCATGAAGCGCGAACTCGGGTTGCAGTTGCACTACTCCACCGTGGATGCCGGCATTGCAGCGGCAAAGAGAAGAGGAAGCGAATCTTAATGCTCTGGATCAAGGCCTTTCACATCGTGTTTGTGGTGAGCTGGTTTGCCGGCCTGTTTTATCTGCCGCGCATTTTTGTCAATCTGGCGATGGTGCCCGAGGGTTCCAGCGCCGAGCGCGATCGCCTGTTGTTGATGGCGAAAAAGCTCTATCGTTTTGTCACCCCGATTGCGGCGCTGGCGATTGGTTTCGGTTTCTGGCTGTGGTTCGGTTATGGTTTTGGCGGCGGCTGGTTGCACGCCAAAACCGCGCTGGTCGCGGGGCTGGTGGTTTATCACTTGTGGTGCGGTCGACTGCTGGCGGGCTTTGGGCAGACGGGTGCGCAGCGCAGCCATGTCTGGTTCCGTTTTTTCAATGAAATTCCGGTGCTCGCGCTGGTCGCGATCTGCATCCTTGTTGTGGTGAAGCCATTTTGAAAAACCGCTTTTTTGCCAGTTGCCCGCGTGGGCTGGAAGCCCTGCTGGCCGAGGATTTTTCTGCGATCGGCGCGCGTGACATCAAAATCGTGCCCGGTGGTGCGGCGTGTTCCGGCACGCTGGAAACCGCCTACCGCATGAACCTCGAATCGCGCATTGCCACGCGTGTGTTGTGGCGTGTCGCCAGCGTCGACTATTTCAATGAAGCCGACATCTACAAGCTGGCCTACGACATTGACTGGGCAAAGGCTTTTTCGGTGGATCGCTCGATTCGCGTGTACGTCACCGCCATCAAGTCGCCGCTGAAAAGCATCGAGTTCATCACGCTCAAGGTGAAGGATGCGGTGTGCGATCGTTTTCGCGCTGAAACCGGCCGCCGCCCCAGCGTGAATACCAAAAACCCGGAAGTGCGCATTCACCTCTTTCTCACTGACCGCGAAGCCACGCTCTACCTCGACACCTCCGGCGAGCCGCTTTATATGCGCGGCCACAAGGTCGCCAAGGTCGGTGCGCCGCTGAAAGAAAACCTCGCTGCCGGCATCCTGCGGCTGGCCGGCTGGAAACCGGGCGTGCCGTTGCTCGACCCGATGTGCGGTAGCGGCACCTTTTTGCTGGAGGCGGCGCAGATTTCGCTCAACGATGCGCCCGGGCTGATTCGCGCGCCCGGCGAATTCGGCTTCGAGCAGTTGAAATCCTTTGATGCCACGCTGTGGCGAAAATTGCAGCGCGAAGCCGCCGATGCGCGTTTGCAGGCGGGTGCCTTGCCGCTGTTTGGCAGCGACAGCAGCGCCGACGCCGTGGCGCGCACGCGGCAAAACCTTGCCCACGCCGGCATTGATGCGTTGGTGACGCTGGAAACTTCCGACTTGCTGGCACGCAAAGCACCCAATATCACCAATGTCACCATGGGCGAGGGCATCCTCGTTGCCAACCCGCCCTACGGCGAACGGCTGGGCGATGAGGACGAACTGGCGGCGTTTTACCCAAAACTGGGCGACGCGCTGAAGCAGAATTTTGCCGGCTGGCGTTGCTGGTTTCTTTCGGCCGATACACGCTTGCCAAAGTTGATCCGTTTGCAAACATCGCGCAAAATCCCGCTCTACAATGGCAACCTTGAGTGCCGGTTGTACAACATCAACATCGTGGCCGGTTCAGCACGCCGCAATGAAACCAAGAGCAATTCATGAAATCAAAAATACAACCCACCAGCAAAGAAAAGCTGATGCGCGAGCAGGACTTTATCGTTTCAAAAACCGATAAGTCCGGCCGCATCACTTATGGCAACCGCATCTTCATCGAGTATTCCGGCTACACCGCCGCAGAACTGCTCGGCACCCAGCACAATGTGATCCGTCACCCCGACATGCCGCGTGGCGTGTTCAAGTTTTTATGGGACACCCTCGGCACTGAAAAGGAATGTTTCGCCTACGTCAAGAATATGGCCAAAGACGGCAGCTTCTACTGGGTGTTCGCCAATGTGACGCCGGATTACGATGCGTCCAAACGTGTTACCGGCTATTTCTCGGTACGCCGTATGCCCAAACGTGGTGCAGTGGATGCCATGGGCGATGTGTATCGCGCCATGCTGACCGAAGAACAGAAGGCCGGCCCCAAGGACGCGTGCACTGCGTCCCTGAACTGGCTGGTGAATGTATTGACGCAAAAAGGAGTCTCGTATGAAGAGTTCATCCTCTCGCTCTAGCCCGACGCTGAGCGTCGTGTTTTTGCTCGGCTTGCTGGTCGCGGGCGGTGTGGGCACGACGCTGATTCATGGTGCGGACATGGCAACTCTGGCATTGTTTGGCGTGTTGTTATTGCTCGGCCTTGTGGCCGGTAGCTACCAACTGAAACAGGCGGGAGCCCACACGGCACCCCTGGCTGAAATTTCACGGGTGATGCGCGAAATCTCGGCCGGGCGTTTCAACAGCCGGATTACCAACATTCCGGCTGACGCTGAAATCAGCGAGCTCTGCTGGAATTTCAACGATATGCTCGACCAGCTCGAAACCTGTTTCCGTGAGCAGCGTACCGTGGTTGAATGTGCCGCGCAGCGCAAGTATTTTCGTGGCGCGCAGCCCGGTGGCTTGCATGGCGAATTCACCGCTGCGCTGGAGCGCACCAACCAATCGCTGAGCGTGCTGGCACAAAATGCCAAGCTGGAACAGCGCAACGAATTACTGTCAGCATTGGGCGAACTCAACACCGGCAATCTGTTGAAGAACTTGCGCATGACGCAACACGACATTCGTGGCATTGCCGAGATTTCCGAGCAGATGGAATCAATCTCCCGCGAAAACGTCAGCAACTCCGAAGAAAGCCAGGATCAGGTCGTGGCCGTGGTGCAGGCATTGAGTTCCATTGGTCAGCGCGTGCAGCAATCAAGCGACGCCATTGTCGACCTCAATCAACTGTCGAAAGAGGTGAGCGAATCGGTCGGTGTCATTTCCGCCATTGCCGACCAGACCAACCT
>CAJAWW010000082.1 GCA_903946745.1 uncultured beta proteobacterium | reverse complement strand
TGAGCGTTGATTTGCCCATGCCGGACTGGCCGACCAGAATCGAGGTTTCGCCGTTCAGCAAGGGCGGCAGGGCGGAGGCGTCGACGACTGCGGAGAGTTCGATAATGCGGTAGCCAAGGGCGGCAAACGGCGCCAACAGCCGACGCGCGGCAGGCAATTCGGTGGTGAGGTCGCACTTGTTCAGCACGATGAGTGTGCGCAAACCTTCATGTTCGGCGGCAACCAGCGCGCGGGTGAGTAGCAGATCGGAAAATGAAGGCTCGGTGGCGACCACCAGAACCAGTTGCGTAACGTTGGCGGCGATCAGTTTCTGGCGGTAGGCGTCGCTGCGATAGAGCAGGCTGCGACGCGGCGTGTGGCCGGTGATTTGTCCGTCGTTGTTGAGTTCGACTTCGTCGCCGCAGGCAAACGGGCTTTTTTTGCCGCGCGGGTAACCGGTGGCAAGGCTGCCGTCAGCCAGTTCAATCTCGTAATGGCGGCCAAATGCGGCAACGACCGTGCCCTGGCGCATCAAAGTGTGCGCAAGTTCGCAATGCGCAAGCGCGCTGGCGGGTGCGAGTCGTAAAACAGCGAATGCAGCGGATCGGGTGTGAGTGTGGCGGCGTTGTCGCGATAGAGTTTGACCAGCGCTGAAATTAGGTCGCTGGCAGCGGTCTGCTTCGCGGCGTAGGCGTCGGCTTCATATTCATTCTTGCGCGAGAGCCAGGCGCTGAGTGGCGTTAGCGGAAACATGAAAACCGGCAGCACTTGTGAGAACAGCAGCAGCCCCAGTGCCGTGGTTCCAGCGTCGACTTTTGTGATGCCCAGCCCGGCATAAAACCACGGTTGGTCGATCAGTTGCCCCAGCCCCCACAGAAAGCCGAGGCTCATGAGCCCCATCAGCACAATGCGCTTGAGTACATGGCGATGATGGAAATGCCCCAGTTCGTGTGCCAACACCGATTCAACTTCCAGCGGCGAAAGTTTGGCCAGCAAGGTGTCGAAGAACACGATGCGCTTGGCGCGGCCAAAGCCGGTGAAGTAGGCGTTGCCGTGGCCGGAGCGTTTGGAGCCATCCATCACGAATAAACCGGAAACAGAAAACCCGCAACGCTGGAGCAGGGCTTCGATACGCGCCTTGAGTGCGTTATCTTCAAGCGGTGAAAATTTATTGAACAGCGGGGCGATGAAGGTGGGATACAGCAGCAGCACCAGCAGGTTGAAGCCCAGCCACAGTCCCCAACTGTACAGCCACCAGTATTTGCCCATCGCGCTCATGACCCAGAGTGCGACAAACAGCAGCGGCGCGCCGATCAGCGCGGTGAGCGCGGTCTGCTTGGCCAGATCGGCCAGCCACAGCGCTCCGGTCATTTTGTTGAAACCAAACTTTGCCTCGATGCGAAAGGTGCGAAACAGGCTGATCGGCAGCTCGACGAGGAAGCCGATGATGCCGACGCAAGCGAACAGGGCAATGCCCTGCAGGTAGCTGTTGTCGATGTGCTGGTGCAACCCGCTGTTGATGGCATCGATGCCGCCGCCCAGTGTCAGCACCAGCAACAGCAGGGCATCGATCAGCAGCGCGAGCAATCCGGCACGCACGCGGGCAACGGTGTAGTCGGCGGCTTTTTGGTGGTCGGCCAGTGCAATGCTGCCGGCAAAATCATCGGGAACGGCGGGGCGATGCGCGATGATGTGGCGCATGTGGCGCGATCCCAGCCACAGGCGCAGGCCGGTGGAAAGGAACAAGGCGGCAAGAAATACAGTAGAAAATAGTGTAGGTGTCACGGATGGGGAGGCTGGAGAATAGGATGAAAAGATAGGATAAAAAGGCCGGGGCAGAAAGGCCTGAAATGCGCGAGAATGCAGGCTGGAAAACGCATATCACGGAAGAATACGGAAGAATTATGGCACAGGATCAAAACGCACTCGTCTGGCTCGACATGGAAATGACGGGGCTGAATCCGGATGGCGATCGCATCATCGAACTGGCGATGGTCATCACCAATTCAAACCTCGAAGTGATCGCCGAAGCACCCACTTGGGTGGTGCATCAAACCGATGCGGTGCTCGACGGCATGGACGAGTGGAATCGCAACACCCACGGCAAATCCGGCCTGACCAAGCGCGTCAAGGAGGCGATTCTTGACGAGGCGGCGGTTGAAGCGCAGGCGCTGGAATTTCTCAAACATCATGTGCCACGTCTGGCGTCACCCATGTGCGGCAATTCAATCTGCCAGGATCGTCGTTTCATGGCGCGCTACATGCCGAAACTGGAAGACTAGTTTCACTACCGCAACCTTGATGTGTCGACGCTCAAGGAACTGTGCAAGCGCTGGAAACCGGAGCTCGCCAAGGGGCTCAAGAAACATGGTCGTCACGAGGCGCTGGCGGACATCATGGAATCGATCGACGAATTAAAGTATTACCGCGA
>CAJAWW010000081.1 GCA_903946745.1 uncultured beta proteobacterium | reverse complement strand
GCTGAGCGCAGAAATTGCCAAGACCAATAGCGCCATTTATCAGGCGGCACAAAGCCAGCCACAGTATGCCGGGATGGGTACGACGCTGGTGATTGGTGTGTTTCACGACGACAAGGTCACCGTCGCGCATATTGGTGATTCACGCTTGTACCGGTTGCGCGGCGAGGACTTCAGCCAGATTACGCGCGATCATTCACTGCTTCAGGAGCAGATTGACAGTGGCATCATTACGGCGGAGCAGGCGCGGCATTCGCAAAACAGAAATCTTGTCACACGGGCTGTGGGTGTCGACCCTGAAGTTCAGCCCGAGATTCACGATTACGATGTGCTGCCCGGCGATGTCTATCTGTTCTGCTCTGATGGGCTGAACGATATGGTCGATGACGAAGAGATTGCCATGACGGTCGGTGCGCTGTCAGCCAATCTGGAGTTGTGCGCCACGCAGTTGATACAAATGGCCAACGATAATGGCGGACGGGACAATGTTTCCGTGATTCTCGTTAAGATCAAGGGCGAGTTTCCGGCCGCGCGCGGTTTTTGGGCGCGTTTGATGGCCTGGTTCAAGTAATAAAAGGTTGGGGAGAAAAACATAATGGCGAAACTCATACTCAGCATGGAATCCACGGTGCTCAAGGAAATCCCCTTGACCAAAGAACGCACCACCATTGGTCGCAAGCCTCACAACGAGATCCAGATCGACAATCTGGCTATCTCGGGCGAGCACGCGGTGGTCATCACCATTCTCAATGATTCGTTTCTTGAAGACATGGGCAGCACCAACGGCACCTTTGTGAATGGCCAGTCGATCAAGAAGCATTTTCTACAGAATGGCGACACCATCGAGTTAGGCAAGTACCGGCTGAAGTATGTGAGCGACGTACCCCAGCAAACGACGAATGCGGATTTTGAAAAGACCATGATCCTGCGACCGGGTGCAGCAACGCAGCCGCCTGTTGCAGCAACGCAGCCGCCTGTTGCGGCACCGACAGTCGCACCATCCGTGGCGGCACCTTCGGCAGAAACGCCGCAGGGGCATACGTCTACCGTTTCTGGCATGGCGGCGCAAGCTGCAACGCCGGTGCAGCCGCCTGTGGCGACACCGACTGCAGCTTTGCCGCTGGGTGTCATCCAGATCCTTTCGGGCGGAAATGCCGGCAAGGAACTTGAGTTGACCAAGACCCTGACGACACTGGGTAAGCCGGGTGTACAGGTTGCAGTTATAGCGCGCCGGCCGCACGGTTACTTTATTACGCACGTCGAAGGTGCGAGCTTCCCTGTCGTTAACGGCAAAACGCTTGACGGACAGGCGCACCAGCTTGGCGATCATGACGTGATCGAACTTGCGGGTGTCAAAATGGAGTTTTTTCTTAAAACCTGACCCATGAGCACGCCTTGATGCGAGCCGCCCTGAAGCGGTACCTGCCGCGCTACCTGCTCGGATTGGCCATCCTGCTGGTAGCACTTGGCCATTCTGCCAAGCTCTACCAGATTCCGTTCATCAATCACATGGACGCGATTATCTATGACACCAAGGTGCGCCTCACCATGCCTCAGAGCGTGGATCAGCGTGTGGTGATTCTGGATATTGACGAAAAATCATTGGCTGAGCAGGGGCGCTGGCCGTGGGGGCGCGATAAGTTATCCACGCTGATGAACAAGTTGTTCGATGATTATGGTGTCCGGCAGGTCGGTTTCGACGTCGTGTTCGCCGAGCCTGACGCGAGTTCCGGGCTCAAGTCGCTGGAATCTCTCGCCAAGCGCGAACTGCGCGATGCCGGCGGGTTTCAGTCAGCGCTGCGCGAATTGCGGCCGCAACTGGATTTCGATGCGCGCTTTGCGGCGTCGCTTAAAAATCGGCCTATCGTGTTGGGCTACTATTTTTCCAGTAAAGAAGGTGGTACCAGTTCGGGTGCAATTTCGCCGCCCGTTTTTCCGGCGGGTGCTTTTACCGGCCGGCGCATTGCCTTTACCAATTGGTTCAGCTTTGGCGGGAATCTCCCCGAATTTCAGAGTGCCGCTGCGAGTGGCGGACACTTCAATCCACTGGTTGATTTTGATGGTATCTCCCGGCGTGTGCCGTTGCTGGTTGAATACAAAGGGCAATACTATGAGTCACTGTCCTTGGCCATGGTGCGAAACCTGCTGGGTAGCGCGCAGGTAATCCCCGGTTATCCGGACGATGGCGGAGGCTCCTATTCGGGCATGGAGTGGCTGGATCTGAAGACGCCGGCCGGTGGCACCATGCGCATTCCCGTCGATGAAAATGCGGCCACCCTGATTCCGTATCGCGGCTATCAGGGCAGCTTCAAATATGTTTCGGTTACTGACGTTCTGGCCGGTCGGACACCCAAAGAAGAGCTTGCCGGACGTGTCATCATCGTTGGCACCACGGCTCCAGGTCTGATGGATTTGCGCGCTACACCGGTGGGGGCCGCCTACCCTGGAGTTGAAGTTCACGCCAACCTGATTGCTGGCATGCTCGACAATTCGATCAAGCACAAACCGCCCTACATTCTGGGTGCGGATGTCTTGCTGGTGCTGATGACCGGTGCTGTCATGGTCTTTCTGTTGCCGATGCTCTCGCCGCTGCGGGCGACGATCGTCGGCTTTATTGTGGTGTTGTTTTTGGTCAGCATCAACATGACATTCTGGCATGTTGAAAATGTCGTCCTGCCACTGGCCAGCAGCATGATTGCGATTATTCTGCTGTATGCCATGAATATGTCGTGGGGTTATTTCGTCGAATCGCGTACCAAGCGGCAATTGACCGGTTTGTTTGGTCAGTATGTGCCGCCGGAGCTGGTTGAAGAAATGAGCCGTGATCCGGAAAACTACAGCATGGCCGGGCGTAAAGCCGAGCTGACGGTGCTGTTTTCCGACGTGCGTGGCTTTACGACCATTTCAGAAGGGCTGGAACCGGAAGAGTTGGCGACCCTGATGAACGAATACCTTGGCGCGATGACGGTCGTGGTGCGCAAACATCGTGGCACCCTTGACAAGTACATCGGCGATGCGATCATGGCGTTCTGGGGGGCTCCGGTGGATGATCCGGAGCACGCAAAAAATGCCGTGTTGACGGGTCTTGAAATGGCCGTTGCGTTGAAGGAATTGAACGTTCATCTCCTGACGCGTGGCTGGCCTGAATTGAAAATTGGCGTCGGCGTGAATACCGGCCCGATGACGGTGGGCGACATGGGATCACCGGTACGACAGTCCTACACGGTGATGGGTGATGCCGTCAATCTGGGTTCGCGGCTGGAAGGCATCACCAAGCAATACGGTGTCGGCTTCATCGCAGGTGAAACCACCCGTGAGCTTCTGAAAAATGAATTCGTTTTCCGTGAGCTTGATCGCGTGCGCGTCAAAGGCAAGGTAGACCCCGTCGGTATCTACGAGCCGGTCGGTGAGGAAGGCAAGGTCGACAAGGATGATCTGGACGAGATTAAGATATGGAATCAGGCCTTGCGGGCTTATCGTAGCCAGGACTGGGATCAGGCCGAGGTAGCCTTGATGAACCTGAACCGTATCAAACCGCGCTATCTTTACGAACTCTACGGCGAGCGCATCACGCATTTGCGTACCAACCCGCCCGGCGAAGGCTGGGACGGCGTGACAACTTTTGAAACCAAATAGTCGACGATGAAGATACGCATCCTCGGTTGCAGCGGCGGTATCGGTGGACGCCATCTTCGTACCACATCGATTCTTGTCGACCACGATATTCTGATCGATGCTGGCACCGGCGTTGGTGATCTGGCGATTGCCGAGTTGGCACAACTGGATCATGTGTTCATTACGCATTCGCATCTGGATCACTTGGCGTGCTTGCCGTTCATTGTCGACACCGTGGGCGATATGCGCACGCGGCCGCTCATCGTACACGCCACAGAACCGACGATCGAGATCATGCGGTCGCACATTTTTAACTGGGCGGTGTGGCCTGACTTCAGTGAAATACCGAGTGTAGAAAAACCATTTTTGCGTTTTTCACCGATTCGTGTGGGTGAAGCCGTTGAAATTGATGGCCGCAGAATCGTCCCTTTACCGGCCAACCATACCGTGCCGGCGGTCGGTTACCACCTTGATTCGGGCGCAGGGAGTTTGGTATTTTCGGGTGACACGGGGCCGTGCCCCGAGCTTTGGCACTACGTTAACCAGATCCGTAATCTGCGTTATCTGATTATCGAATGCGCTTTTTCGGATCGCGAGAAGCGCTTGGCGATGGCTTCGCTGCACTTGTGCCCGAGCATGTTGCTTGAAGAGCTTGCACAGTTACAGCGCGATGCCGAGGTCTTCATTACGCACCTGAAACCGGGCCAGATTGAACTGACGATGCAGGAAATTGAAGATAGCATCGGTGAGTTCCGCCCCGGCATGTTGCAGAACAACCAGTTGTTCGAAATATGAATATGGCCGGGCTTGACGTTCAGCAATTATCCCGCTTGCATCCATTGAACTCGCTGGGGCCGGAAAGTCTCAAGGAGCTGTTGCCAATCTGCCAGCTGGACAAGTTCGCGCGCAATGCCGATCCCTTCCATGCCACCGATTGGACCGGCCGCATTGTTTATTTGCTGCGTGGGCAACTCAAGGTTGAACAGGAAGAAGGCAGTGAACGTGTGCTGGTGGGCGGGCATGAACAATCCAATGCACCCTTGTTGCGGGGTTCTGCGGGGCAGCGTTCTGCGAAGGCGATTACCGACGTCGACATAGTCAGCATTCCGGAAGACCCGTTGGATATCGTCCTGACATGGGATCAACTGGCGACCTCCAACGAACATGCGTCAGACAGTGCCGAGCAAACTGACTGGCGGATGATGTCCGGCATGTTCGCCGTCACCAATCTGACCGATGGTGTTTTTTCTTCCATGCCGCCGGAGCATATTCACGCCTTGTTGCAGCGTTTCCAGCGTATGCCGGCCAAGCGCGGAGAAACCGTAATCCGTCAGGGGGATCCGGGCGATTTTTATTACCTCATCGAAAGTGGCCGCTGCAAGGTTTCCCGTCTGGTGGCAGGTACGGCGGTGCAGCTTGCCGAACTCAAGGAGGGCGATGCATTCGGCGAAGAGGCGCTGGTCGCCGACGCCGCCCGCAACGCCACCGTGACGATGAAAACCGATGGCGCGTTGTTGCGCCTGGCAAAAAGTGATTTCGTTGAATTGCTGCGTGCGCCGCTGCTGCAAAAACTGACATTTTCGGAAGCCGATCAGCGTGTGGCGGCCGGTGCGATCTGGATTGATGTGCGCTTCCCGGCTGAATACCAGTATGACGGTTATCCGGGTGCGATCAATATTCCGCTCAATGACATTCGCCAGGCGGCAAGTTCTCTCGATCCTGCCAAAGCCTATATCGTTTATTGTCAGACAGGGCGTCGCAGTTCCGCTGCCGCATTCCTGTTATCCCAACGTGGGGTTCACGCTGCACTGCTTGCCGGCGGCATGAAAGCCCGGGCAGGTGCCATGGAGTCTGTCGAATGAGTGCTGTTCTCAATGCACCGGGCGCATCTGCTGTCCCGGCTGACGCCGGCGACGCCGGAGCCTCGGATGTCGGTAGCCGTCTCACGTTTTTCAAGAATCTGCAGACAGTTACCAACAAGATTCATGCGACGTCAAATATCGACGAAATCATGCTCGAACTGTCGGGCGAAATTTGCAATCTCTTCAATGCCGACCGGTTGACGATTTATTCGGTGGGTGAAGACAAGGCCTCTATTGTTTCGAAGGTCAAGACCGGGCTGAACTCATTCAAAGATCTGCGTTTGCCGATTGCCGACCAAAGCATTGCCGGCCACGTTGCGCTGGCGCGCAAAACGGTGAACATTCGCGACGTCTATGACGATGGCGAACTCAAGGCGATTAACGCGTCGCTGCGTTTCTTGCAGGAAGTTGACAAGCGAACCGGCTATCGCACCAAGCAGATGCTGGTCGCACCGATTGTTGATGCGCAGAATTCGGAGTTGATGGGCGTTGTCCAGATCATCAACAACAAAACCGGCGTGCCATTTTCGGCGGTTGCTGAAGAAGGCGTCAAGGGGCTGTGCGAAACGCTGGCGATTGCCTTTACGCAGCGCAACAAGCCGGCGCATGTCGTCAAATCGAAGTATGACTTTCTGGTGTCTGATGTCGTTATTTCGGCGCAGGAGATGGAGCTTGCCACGCGCACGGCACGGCGCAAAAACCTCGACATCGAAGAGGTGTTGATTAACGAATTTCAGGTCAAGCAAGCCGCGTTGGGTGCCGCGTTGTCAAAGTTCTTCAGCGTGCCCTATGAGACTTTCAAGGCCGACCGCATCAAACCGGTCGACCTGCTGAAAAATCTGAAACGCGAATTTCTTGAGCAGCACGCCTGGGCACCGGTAGAAGACGGACCCGAAGGCTTGCTGGTGGTGTGTATGGATCCCGAACAGGTCAAGGGTTCACGGGTCGTTAATAACATTTTTCCGCGTGCCAAAATTGGCTATCGCGTCACCACCAACCGGGAGTTCCGCCAGACCATCGATCAGTTGTTCGGTAGCAGCGGCGGCTCTTCCGACTATACGGATGACACCAACGTTGGCGACCTGCTCTCTACGCTGGATGACGGCGAAGGTGAAGGCGAGGGCGGTAGCGGTGGTGATGACGTTTCGGCTGCGGCGGATAACGAACTGGTCAAACTGGTCAACAAGATCATTGTCGACGCCTATCAGCAGGGTGTGTCCGACATTCACATTGAGCCGGGTCTGGGTAAAGACAAAGTTTTGATTCGTTTCCGCAAAGACGGTTCGTTGATGAAGTACATCGAAGTGCCGGCCAGCTACCGCAGCGCCATGGTGGCACGTATCAAGATCATGTGCGATCTCGATATCGCCGAGCGACGCAAGCCGCAAGACGGCAAGATCAAATTCAAGAAATACGGCCCGCTGGATATTGAATTGCGGGTCGCCACCTTGCCGACAACGGGGGGGGTGGAAGACGTGGTGATGCGGATTCTGGCGGCCGGCGAGCCGATCCCGCTCGACAGTCTCGGCGTCTTGCCACGCAATCTGGAAAAGCTGAAGGCGGCCATTTCCAAGCCCTACGGCTTGTTCTTTGTTTGCGGCCCGACCGGTTCCGGCAAGACCACCACGCTGCACTCGGTGCTGAAGTACCTGAATACCATCGACACCAAGATTTGGACGGCGGAAGACCCGGTTGAAATTACTCAGAAGGGTTTGCGTCAGTGTCAGGTCAACAAGAAGGTCATTGATTTTCCGACCATCATGAAAGCGTTTTTGCGCGCCGACCCGGACATCATCATGGTCGGCGAAATGCGTGATGCCGAGACCACCGGTATCGGTATTGAGGCATCGCTGACCGGGCACCTTGTGTTCGCCACGCTGCACACCAACAGCGCACCGGAATCCATCATTCGCCTGCTCGACATGGGCATGGACCCGTTCAACTTCTCGGATGCCCTGCTCGGTATTCTGGCTCAGCGGCTTGCCAAGCGATTGTGCAAGTGCAAGGAGGCCTACACCCCGGATGCGGAAGAAATCCGCTTGTTCATGGTCGAATACTGTAGCGAACTGATCAACACGGAAACCTTCAAGGCCAACAAGGAAAAGGCATTCGCCGACACGCAGGCGCGACTGCTCGCCGACTACGGCAAGGACGGAAAATTCGTGTTTTATCGCGCCAAGGGCTGTGACGTCTGCGGTAACAGTGGCTACAAGGGACGAACGGGTCTGCATGAGTTGATGATCGGCACCGAGCCGACCAAAAAGCTGATTCAGGACCATGCACGAGTTGTCCAGCTTGTCGCTCAGGCACTGGAAGACGGCATGCTGACGCTGAAAATGGATGGTCTTGAAAAGTCATTGCAGGGCGTTACCGATCTCAAGCAGGTGCGTGCAGTCTGCATCAAGTAAGGAGTTAGCCATGGTAGCAATGGATACGTCCACCGATTTATTTCGTCGCCTTGAGCAACTCAATGCTATCGGCGCATCGCTCTCGAAAGAGCGCGACATCAACCGCCTGCTTGAATCGATCCTGGTTGCCGCCAAGACCATCACCCACGCCGATGGGGGCACGCTCTATCGCATGACGCCCGATGCAAAGGCACTGCGTTTCGAAATCATTCGCACCGACTCGCTGAAAATTGCGATGGGTGGTACGACCGGAATTCCAATCAAGTTTCCAAACCTGCCCCTGGTGAATGAAAAGGGCGAACCCAACGATGCGATGGTCGCCGTGTATGCCGCCATCCACGACAAAACAGTCAACATCGCTGACGCGTATACCGAGGCCGGATTTGACTTCTCTGGCACCCGCGGTTTCGACGAGCGCACGGGTTATCGCTCGCAGTCATTTCTCACCGTCCCGATGAAAAATCATGAGGGCGAGATCATCGGGGTATTGCAACTCATCAACGCACAAAACCCCGAAACGGGCACGGTGGTGGCCTTCTCGGTCGCCGATCAGAGCCTGGCCGAGTCGCTCGCCTCACAGGCCGCAATCGCCCTGACCAACCGGCTGTTGATTACGCAACTGGAAGAACTGTTCGAGTCCTTCATCAATCTGATTAACTTGGCGATTGATGAAAAATCGCCTTATACCGGCGGCCATTGCCAGCGCGTCCCCGCTTTGACGATGCTCTTGGCAGAAGCAGTCAATCGCGTGAATGAAGGCCCGCTGGCCGGATTCAGCATGACCGATCACGATCGCTACGAGCTGAAAATTGCAGGTTTGCTTCACGATTGCGGCAAAGTCACCACGCCGGTACATGTGGTCGACAAGGCCACCAAACTGCAAACCATTTTTGACCGCATCAACCTGATCGATACCCGCTTTGAAGTGTTAAAGCGTGATGCCGAAATACACGCCTTACGGCAACAGTTGGCACTGGGAAGCAAGGCCACCCAGGAATCCAATGCCGCCATCTGGAAGACTTGCCACGAACAGATTCGTGCGCTTGAGTCCGACCGTGAATTTTTGCGCAAGACCAATGTAGGTGGCGAGGCGATGAAAGACGAGGCGCTGCAGCGCGTGCGGGATATCGGCACGCAGCGCAAGTGGCGCAATGTTGACGGCCTCGAAACCGACTTTTTGGCCTCCGATGAAATCGAGAACCTGGCCATTCGTGCTGGCACCCTGACGCAGAAAGAACGCGACACCATTAACTATCACATTGTTGCCACCATCAAAATGCTGGAGCAACTGCCGTGGCCAAACCATCTCAAAAATGTGCCTGAATACGCCGGCGGCCACCATGAACGCATGGACGGCAAGGGCTACCCCAAAGGGCTCACCCGCGACCAGATGTCACTGCAAGCACGCATGATGGGCATTGCCGACATCTTCGAAGCGCTGACGGCCAAAGATCGCCCCTACAAGCCGGGGATGAAGCTTTCGCAGGCGATGGGCATCATGGGCAACTTCAAAAAGAACGGCCACATCGATCCGGAGTTATTCGATATCTTTGTGCGTGAGGAGGTTTATCGCCGCTACGCTGAGCAGTTTCTTGATCCGGCGCAGATTGATGACGTGGATAAGAAGGCGCTGACGGGGTAGTTTTTTCCTGGTGTTTGCCACTTGTCACCACGTTAGCCATTCAGGTGAACATCCATTTTGGAAACCCCCGAGAAGTGTGCGAAAAGCCAGTTCATGCGCGCGGTAGAGCGGTTTGGTTACGACGTACCCCATAGTCTTGATATTTATGGGGTATGAGCATATCGTATGCTTGGATGATGGATAATGACCGATCGGCCGCACCACCAGCCGCTTGATTACCTGATGGCCGCCAATTCCTTTACTAGTTCAGGGTGCCGCTCGGCTAGTTTGAGGAGCTTGCGCATTTGGGTGCTGGGCTTTGCGGCACCGCGCTCGTATCGGGAAAACGCATTGACTCCGCCCCCGAATATGCGACCCGCTTCAGCCTGGGTGAGACCAAGTTTCTCGCGGATGATCTTGACTTCTGGTGGATTGGGCTTGCGTAGCGCCCGGATCAAGCCGTCGCTCGCCGCCACCACGCGATCATAGCTCTCATCGGCAAAGACGGCTTCGCCACACTCGGCACAACGATTCCCGGTGACAGCGTGCACAGTCAATGATTTCCCGTGGATGGTAACCAGCTCATCCCAGGTTTCATGCTGCATTTCATATCCGCATTCAGGGCATTTCATGAGTCATTCTCCAATCGCTTGAACTGGATTACCGGAGGCCGGCCATCGGTGTAGCCGGTCACCTTGATATATGCGGCTTCGCCGGCTGGCGTCATGGCGTGATACACATCCTGCCAAACTGTGTGGTCGAACTTGGTCGTCATTGATTTGAACAGATTTCTGCTGGATAGCGCACAAACCACGTCACGCATCTGACTTTCTTCTATACCCATGTCACGCCCACCAATAATGGCTGTTCGAGTGAACACCCTGTTGCCGGAGTTCGCAACCATGGCTTGGATGTCGGTAAGGCGATAATGAGCTTTGCGCTTCTCCATGGATGAATTGTAACCATGTAGGCTAGTAACCGTAAGGGTTAGGAGAGGTTATATTTGATAACATGAATCATGGATCGCGTCAGATGGACTGTAAAAATTGCTGAGTGCCACAGTCTCTACGTCGATTCTTGACGATGCTGGTGCGTCATTTCAGAGGCAAGGATCGTATGCGACTATCCCTATAATTTGAACTTCGTTTGCCGCCAATGCAATGCTGAGGAGTATCTCTGATGTGGGTTTTTTCAAATTCTTGAGTGACGATTGCACGTTGACGATTCTGGATAAGTTTCCGTAACCACAGATTGCTATTCGGTGGATGAAAAAATGAAAAAGGTTCTTAATGTTGGTGGCAACAGCCATGAGATTCTGCTTCCGGTAATTTACGATGGATGGCAGCGCGTGCTGCTCGACATCGACCCTGCATGCAATCCGGATGTTGTGTGCGATGCGCGCGAACTTGGCACTTTGGATGAAGGGTGCTACGACTCGGTCTATTGCTCACATAACCTGGAGCATTATTATCACCATGATGTCGCCCGGGTTCTGGCGGGGTTTTGTCATGTGCTGAAGGATGATGGCTTCGTGTATATCCGCGTGCCGGACATTGCGTGGCTGATGCGGGAGGTTGCCGCAAAAGACCTCGACATCGGTGACGTGCTGTACCAATCGCAATTGGGTCCCATTACCGTTCACGATGTAGTGTATGGCTACGGTGTGGAAATCGCGCGCAGTGGCAACGACTACTTTGCACACAAGACGGGGTTCTCGACCTCAACGCTCACTGCGGCGTTACAGGCAGCCGGCCTTCATTGGGTTTTTGTGAGTTGCAGCAACACCAACATTACTGCCATTGGCTTCAAGCAGGCACCAACACCGTCTGTCACTGCATTGCTGAACCTACCCGCCCCTCGTGATGGCGATCAAGCGAGCGGCGATAACGCGGAGACAAGTTGGACGGCAGCGATCACGCCCGGCGTCGCGCCAGTGACCGAAGCCGCTATCCACCTTGGCAGTGGACGCAGACTCCACATAGGCGGCAAGGAGCGATCCGACGATTGGGAGCTATTGAATGTAAATCCTGCGCCCTTCGTGGATCACGTTTGCAACGCGAACAACCTGTCACGTTTTGCTAATGACACGTTTTCTGCGATATACGCTTCGCATGTGGTCGAGCATTTTGATTACAAGGACGAACTCAATAACGTATTGACGGAATGGCGCCGCGTCCTTGAGCCGGGCGGCCAGATTTTAATCAGTGTTCCTGATCTTGATGTGTTGGCCCGGTTGCTTGTTGCGTGTGATGGGTTGACGACCGACGAACGATTCTTTGTGATGCGCATGTTGTTCGGCGGTCATACGGACGCGCACGATTATCACGTGGCAGGCTTGAACGAATAGTTTCTTGCGCGATTTCTTCGCGAGGC
>CAJAWW010000080.1 GCA_903946745.1 uncultured beta proteobacterium | reverse complement strand
GGCAGTCACTTTGTCTGGGAAAACGGCGCGCACTATGCGTTCCTGAGTCTGACCGGCCAGCCGTTTGGCGATATTCCGGAAGGCCCGACCACGCCTGACCTTGAATGGCCAACCTGGATGGTCTATAGCGCTATTCCGCTCGGCACGTCGTTGATGTGCTTTCGCTTTCTGCAGGTAATGGTTGGTTTCCTGCGTACCGGCGAGTTGCCGCACCACGATCATGGTCACGTTGATGGCCTTGAAGAAGAGGCCGTTCCGGTTGACGCCAACCCCTATGAGATGAGTGACAACCTGCATCCGCATGATGTCAAGCATCACCAGATGGGCGAAGAAAAAACTGATGTAAAAGTCGATACTGGTGAGACGCCGAGCAGCGAAGGAGATCGCAAATGAACGCCTTCATTATTTTCACTTTGCTGGCAGTCCTGATGATTACGGGCATGCCGATCTCGATTTCTCTTGGCCTCACGGTTCTCACCTTCCTGTTTGCGCTGACCAACGTGCCGCTTGAGTCGGTGGCGTTGAAGTTATTCACCGGCATTGAAAAGTTCGAGATCATGGCGATCCCGTTCTTCATTCTGGCGGGCAACTTTCTGACCCACGGCGGGGTGGCGCGACGCATGATCCGGTTTGCTTCGTCGATGGTCGGTCATTGGCATGGTGGTCTGGGTCTGGCTGGCGTGCTGGCTTGTGCCTTGTTTGCGGCGGTCTCCGGTTCTTCCCCGGCCACCGTGGTTGCCATTGGTTCGGTGATTCTGCCGGCGATGGTGAAGGCGGGTTTTCCCAACAAGTTTGGTGCCGGCATCATCACCACCTCGGGCGCGCTGGGTATTCTGATTCCACCCTCGATCGTGATGGTGATGTACTCGGTGGCGACCAATACTTCGGTCGGTGCCCTGTTCATGGCCGGCGTGGTGCCCGGAATCGCCCTGGCCACCGTGCTGGGCGGCGTGACCTGGTATCGGGCGAAGAAGTTTGGCTACCCGCGTCTGGAAAAAGCCTCGCTGAAAGATCGCGTGCTGGCCTTCAAAGAGTCAGCCTGGGGCTTGTTCCTGATCGTCGTGGTCATGGGCGGCATCTATACGGGGATGTTCACCCCGACCGAAGCCGCCGCCATGAGCGCAGTGTATGCTTTCTTTGTTGCCGTTTTTGTCTACAAAGACATCGGCATGAAGGACGTGCCGAAGATTCTGCTCAACTCGGCCAACATGTCGGCCATGCTGCTCTATATCATCACCAATGCCGTGTTGTTCTCGTTCATCATGACCAACGAAAACATTCCGCAGGCGCTGGCTGACTGGATGCTGGGCAACGGGCTGGGTGTGGTCGCCTTCTTGCTGGCCGTCAATATCATTCTGCTGCTGGCCGGCAACTTCATGGAACCCAGCTCGATTGTGCTGATCTTCGCGCCGATTCTGTTCCCGGTGGCCATGAAACTGGGCATCGACCCGGTGCATTTCGGCATCATCATGGTGGTGAATATGGAGGTCGGCATGTGTCATCCACCGGTTGGACTGAATCTCTATGTTGCTTCCGGTATTACCAAGATGGGCATTACCGAACTCACGGTTGCGGTCTGGCCGTGGCTCTTGTCGATGCTCGCCTTCCTGGTGGTGGTGACTTACTGGCCGGGCTTGTCGCTCTGGTTCCCGCGTTATCTCGGGGTGATGTAAGCGTTGTACAACGACAGAAAACCCGGCGCAAGCCGGGTTTTTTGCGTCGACTGGGATAAAATCGCCGGCCAAACTTTCAACCCTGCCTTTGGAGAATATTATGGCTATTGAACGCACATTTTCGATTATCAAACCAGATGCCGTTGCCAAAAACGTGATCGGCCAGATTTATTCCCGTTTTGAAAGCAACGGCCTGAAGGTCATTGCTGCGCGCATGGTGCACCTTTCGCGTCAGGAAGCTGAAGGTTTCTATGCCGTGCACCGTGAGCGCCCCTTCTTCAAGGATCTGGTCGAGTTCATGATTTCCGGCCCCGTCATGGCGCAGGTGCTGGAAGGCGAAGGTGCGATTCTCAAGAACCGCGAACTGATGGGTGCCACCGATCCGAAGAAGGCTGACAAGGGCACCATTCGTGCTGACTTTGCCGACAGCATCGATGCAAACGCCGTCCATGGATCGGATGCCGCTGAAACTGCTGCGGTTGAAATTGCCTATTTCTTCCCCGCACTGAACGTTTATTCACGCTGATTTTGTGACCGCTAATCTTCTCGATTTCGATGCAGAAGGCCTGACCGCCTGGTTCGCACAGCAGGGCGAAAAGCCTTTCCGTGCGCGTCAGGTGTTGCGCTGGATGCATCAGTCGGGGGCGGATGATTTTCATGGCATGAGCGACATTGCCAAGTCGCTGCGCGAGAAATTGCTGGCGACGGCCACCATTGCCGCTGCGCCGCTCATCAGTGACAAACTTTCTGACGATGGCACGCGCAAGTTTTTGTTTGATGTGGGAAGTGGCAACGCGGTGGAAACCGTATTCATTCCCGAAGCGGATCGCGGCACCTTATGTGTGTCCAGCCAGGCCGGCTGCGCGCTTGAATGCGCATTTTGTTCAACCGGCCGGCAGGGTTTCAATCGCAACCTGAGCACGGCCGAGATCATCGGCCAGTTGTGGCAGGCCAATCGGGTGCTCAAAAACAACCCGCATGACGAACGCGTCATCAGCAACGTGGTGATGATGGGCATGGGCGAGCCGCTGGCTAATTTCGACAACCTGATTCCGGCATTGCGTCTGATGTTGGACGATCATGCCTACGGCTTGTCGCGCCGGCGCGTGACGGTCTCCACTTCGGGCATCGTGCCGGCCATCGACCGGCTTGCACAAGCCTGCCCGGTGGCGCTCGCCGTCTCCTTGCACGCCCCCACCGATGGCCTGCGCGACAAACTGGTGCCGATTAATCGCAAATACCCGCTGGCCGAATTGATGGCGGCCTGCCAGCGTTATCTGCACCATGCACCACGCGACTTCATTACGTTTGAGTACGTCATGCTCGATGGCGTGAATGATCGCGATGCCGATGCGCGTGCCTTGTTGCATCTGGTGCGCGATGTACCCTGCAAGTTCAATCTGATTCCCTTTAATCCGTTTCCGGATTCCGGTTTTCGCCGCTCACCCGCTGATCGCGTTCGACATTTCGCGGCGATATTGATTGATGCCGGTATTGTCACGACGACGCGCAAGACGCGCGGTGAGGACATCGATGCGGCCTGCGGGCAACTGGCGGGTCAGGTCAACGACAAATCCCGACGTCTGGTGCGAGCCGCCATGGCGCGCAGCGATGTATCTACCCGCGCGAATCTGCATCCATGAGTCTGCACCCATGAAAAACACCACTATTGTTATCCTTCTGGCGATCGTTTTTTCGTCAGCATGCACCACGACCACGGGGCCTGCGACCGGTGAGGGCGCGCAATCGGCGATATCGTCCCGGTCGCCGATCAGTGAAGAGCAACACAAGGCCAAGGTGCATGTTGAACTTGGATCGCTCTACCTCATCGACGGCCGTCCTTCGGTGGCGCTGGAGGAGGCTCGCATCGCATTGTCGGCCGACCCCAGCTATGCCCCGGCCTACAATCTGCTGGGTCTCACGCACATGACCATGGGCGAACCCAAGCTGGCGGAAGAAAATTTCGACAAAGCCATGCGCAACGCGCCGGGTGATCCGGAAATACAAAACAATTTTGGCTGGTTTCTGTGCCAAAACGGCCGTGAAAAACGTGCGATCGAGTTCTTCACCGCAGCAGCGCGTAACCCCTTGTACGCCACGCCGGGCAAGCCGCTTACCAATGCGGGCATGTGTGCGGTGCGCATCAAGGACGATAAGGCCGCTGAAGATTTTTTGTTGCGCGCCTTGCGTCTGAATCCCGGTAATACTCAGGCACTGTATTGGCTGGCCGATATTGCCTATCGTCAAGGGCGCCACCTTGAGGCGCGGCAATGGGTCTCCGATATTGAAAAAACGATGGAGCCGAGTGCAGAAGTCATCTGGCTGGCTTTGCGTGTTGAGCGAAAACTGGGCAATCGCGAGATAGAAGCGCGTCATGCATCGCAGTTGCGCCGGCGTTTTGCAACCTCACCCGAGGCGCGCTTGTTGAGTCAGGGTCAGTATCCATGAGCGAAGAACGCCAAGTCACTAACGATACGATGCCCATGCCGGGGGAGGCGCGTCCTACAGGCCCGACGCCGGGCACGATTCTGGCCGCCACGCGTGAGGCGATGGGGCTGTCAATCAAGGATGTGGCGCAGGTCTTGCGTTACAGCCCGCGCCAGATCGAAGCGCTTGAGCGCGATGATTATGCGGCGCTGCCGGGCTCGACGGCGGTGCGCGGATTCATTCGCAGTTATTCCAAACTGCTGAAGATTGATCCTGTTCCGCTGTTGGTGACGCTCGATCCGGCGATTCCGCCCCCCACCACGGACGTGCGGCCGCCGAGCAATATCGGCAACGCTGAACATCCTGAGACCAGCAAGCGCTTGTCACCACGGATGACGGTTATCGGCGGTGTCGGAGTCGTTGCCTTGCTGATCGGCTTCTGGTTCGCAACAACCCCCAACCAAAACAAGCAGAAGGTTGCGGCGCTTCCGGTTGCAGTAGAAGCGCTGGCTCCGGCTGCCGTTAGCGTAACGCCGCCTGCCCCGGCTATTGTGGCCAGTGGCGGTGACGCCGCGCCCACGGTAGCTGCTGAAGCCGTACCTGTTACGCCGGCGCTGCCTGGTTTGCTGCATGTGGAATTTGACGATCGTTCGTGGATCGAAGTCCGTGATGCCACGCAGAAGGTGGTGTTTGTCGGCGAATATCCGGCCGGGACGCGTCAGAATATTGAAGGCAAGGCACCGTTCCAGTTGTGGATCGGCAAAGCATCGGCCGTCCGCGTGTTTGTGGGTGAGCGCAGCATTGATCTGCGGCCACATATCCGCGAAGATGTGGCGCGACTGAGCGTGGAGTGATCGGGTGATCGGATGATGGGCACTGTATCCGCAGCGACGCTGCCGCGCCGCAATAGCCGGCGGGTCACGATAGGAAAAGTCGACGTTGGGGGGGCGGTGCCGGGCGCGCTGCCCGGCTCGTTGTCTGGTTCGTTGCCGCCCACTCCCGTGGTGATCCAGTCGATGACCAACACGGATACCGAGGATGTTTTTGCCACCGCCATGCAGGTAGCCGATCTGGCGCGGGCGGGTTCCGAACTGGTGCGCATTACGGTCAATACCCGTGAGGCTGCGGCTGCCGTGCCAAAAATTCGTGAACGATTGGCGCAGTTGAATGTCGATGTGCCGCTGATCGGGGATTTTCATTTCAACGGTCACAAGTTGCTCACCGAGCATCCGGAATGCGCCGAGGCGCTGGCCAAACTGCGTATCAATCCGGGCAATGTGGGCAAGGGTGCCAAGCGCGACGAGCAGTTCGCGCAACTGATCGAGATCGCCTGTCGCTTCGATAAACCGATCCGCATTGGCGTTAACTGGGGCAGCCTCGATCAGGCCTTGCTGGCGCGCATCATGGACGAAAACGCCCGGCGCAAAGAGCCCAAGAATGCCATCGAAATCATGCGTGAAGCCATGGTGACTTCGGCGCTCGAATCGGCCGCCCAGGCCGAGCAACTGGGGTTAGGCGGTGACCGTATCGTGTTGTCCTGCAAGGTGTCTGGCGTGCAGGATTTGATTGCTGTCTACCGCGATCTTGCGCTGCGTTGCGACTACCCGCTGCATCTGGGCCTGACTGAAGCCGGTATGGGCAGTAAGGGCATTGTGGCCTCCACCGCAGCGCTGGCGGTGTTACTGCAGGAAGGCATTGGCGACACCATCCGTGTTTCACTCACGCCAGAACCCAACGGCGACCGGACGCGCGAAGTGATTGTCGCGCAGGAAATTTTGCAGACCATGGGCTTGCGTGCGTTCACGCCGCTGGTTGCTGCTTGTCCGGGATGTGGTCGCACCACCAGCACCGTGTTTCAGGAACTGGCGCAGGATATTCAAAGTTATGTGCGCAGCCGCATGCCGGAATGGCGCGTGCAGCGTGTGGGCGTTGAAAACATGACGCTGGCGGTGATGGGTTGCGTGGTGAATGGCCCCGGTGAAAGCAAGCACGCCAATATCGGTATTTCGCTGCCCGGCACCGGCGAAGCGCCGGTGGCGCCGGTGTATGTCGATGGTGAGCGCGCCGTGACTTTGCGCGGCGAAAACATTCTGGCCGAATTTCGCCAGATCATCGACGATTACGTCGCCCGCACCTACGCATCCCGTATTTGATATGAGCAATACATTGCAGGCCGTTCGCGGCATGAACGATATTCTGCCGGCCGAGGCAGAACTCTGGGAGCAGTTCGAGGAAATCGTGCGCGACTGGTTGCGTGCTTACGGCTATCGTCCGATCCGCATGCCGATGGTCGAGCCGACACCGCTGTTTGCGCGCGCGATCGGTGCAGTCACCGACATCGTTGAAAAGGAAATGTATTCCTTTGAGGATGCGCTCAATGGTGAGAAGCTGACCCTGCGCCCAGAAGGCACCGCCTCTTGTGTGCGCGCCGTGCTGCAACACAATATGCTGTACGAAGGCCCCAAGCGACTGTGGTACATGGGCCCGATGTTCCGTCACGAACGGCCGCAAAAGGGGCGCTACCGGCAGTTTCATCAGGTGGGTGTCGAGGCGCTGGGTTTCTCTGGCCCCGACATCGATGCTGAACAAATCGCAATGTGCGCACGCCTGTGGGACGATCTTGGATTGAATGCTGGGGGCAGCATCCGGCTTGAAATCAATTCACTGGGGCAAAGTGAAGAACGCGCGCGTCATCGCACGGCGCTGATCGCTTACTTTGAGCAGCACCGTGAAGAACTCGACGCCGAGGCGCAGCGCCGTTTGCACACCAACCCGCTGCGCATTCTCGACACTAAAAATCCGGCCATGCAGGGCTTGGTTGAGGCGGCGCCACGCCTGCTTGATTTCCTGGGTGACGAATCAATTAAACATTTTGAGGGTGTGCAGCAAATCCTCAAGGATCTGGCGCTACCCTACAAAATTAACCCACGCCTGGTGCGCGGGCTGGACTACTACAACCTCACGGTGTTCGAGTGGGTGACCGACAAACTCGGTGCGCAAGGCACGGTCTGTGCCGGTGGCCGTTACGATGGGCTGGTTGCCCAGTTGGGCGGCAAGCCTGCGCCTGCCTGCGGCTTCGCCATGGGGGTCGAGCGACTGCTTGCGTTATGGCAGGACGAAGGCTATGAGAATGAGACGCTGCCACCGGACGCCTATCTTGTACATCAGGGCGAGGCCGCAGGGCGTTTCGCTTTCCGCGTTGCCGAAACCTTGCGCGATGCGGGTTTCTCCGTTCACCTGCATTGCGGCGGTGGCAGTTTCAAGTCGCAGATGAAAAAGGCGGATGCATCCGGCGCGCAGATTGCGTTGATTATCGGTGATGATGAAGCGGCGGCCAACGCTGTCAGCGTCAAGCCGTTGCGTGCCGGTTTCGATCAGCCCTTGGCGCAGTCGAAAATCAGTTTTGATGAACTTGCCGACCGCCTCGGCGATATTATTTTTTCCATGGAAGACGATAATGGCAGTCTATGACCTCGAAGAACAGGAACAGCTTGACGAGCTGAAGACCTGGTGGAAGCAATACGGCAATCTGGTGACCGGTATTTTGTTGGCGGTGGCCGTCGCTTCCGCAGGTTGGCAGGGCTGGAACTGGTGGCAGGGCAACCAGACTGCACAGGCATCCGCCGTGTTCGGCGCGCTGCAACAGGCCGCAGCACAGAAGGATGCAAAGCGTTCGCGCGAACTGGCGGGCGAGCTGATCGATAAATATTCCGCAACGGCGTATGCCGGCATGGGTGCCTTGCTCGCGGCACATGTGCAGGTGGCGGCGGGGGATTCAAAAAATGCGCGCGTGCAACTGGTTTGGGCGGCGGAAAGCGCAAAAGACCCCGGATTGCGCGATCTGGCGCGTTTGCGTCTTGCAACGGTCTTGCTCGATGACAAAGCCTATGACGAGGCAATCAAGCAACTGAGCGCCGAACCTTCGGCTTCGTTTGCGCCACGTTTCGCAGAACTGCGTGGCGACGTGTTTGCCGCGCAAGGCAAAGCGACCGAGGCGAAGGCCGCCTACGACGTTGCGCTGGCAAAAATCGATACGCAGATCAAAGCTGAAAAGTCTGGAGAACAAAAGTCTGAAGAAAAGAAGCTTGAAGAACCTTCGTCGCGCGCGGCATACCGCGACCTTGTTCAGGTCAAGCGTGATGCGAGCGGAGTTGCAAAATGAGCATCGCACGGCAAGGCAAAGCACCGTTGCTTGTTGCGCTGGCGCTACTCGTTACCGGGTGTGCGACAGTGGATACCCTGAATCCGTTTGCATCCGGCACGCCAAAAAACAAACCGGCCGAGTTGTCGGCCATTCAGGCGGCGAGTGAATTACGCACGCAGTGGAAGAGCAGCGTTGGCACGTCTGGCGAATATACCTTCACGCCGGTTGTTGTCGACAGCAGTGTTTATGCTGCCGCGCGCGACGGCAGTATTACGCGCTTTGATAGCGGTCGTCAGGCGTGGCGCATCAGCGCGGGCCAGGTTTTGTCCGGTGGCGTTGGCAGCGACGGCAAGGTTGTGGTGGTCGGGACGCCCAAGGGCGATGTGCTGGCGTTTGATGCGACCAATGGACGCGAGCTATGGAAGACCCGCGTCAGTTCCGAAATTCTCGCCGCGCCTGCGGTGGGCGAAGGGTTGGCGATCGTACGCTCTGGCGATTCGCGCGTCTTTGCCTTTGAAGTTGCCGATGGCAAACGTCGCTGGGTCTATCAGCGCAGCACGCCCAATCTTTCGCTGCGCTCCAGCGTGGGCGTCGTGCTTGCTGGCACGCACACCCTGGCCGGTTTCCCCGGTGGGAAACTGGTGGCCATTGCCAATAATAACGGTGCAGCAGTCTGGGATGTGACCGTGGCCTTGCCGAAAGGCGCAACGGAGTTGGAGCGTGTGGCCGATGTCACCAGTTCCCCCGTGATTAGCGACACGATGGTCTGTGCCGCAGCGTTTCAAGGCCGCGCCGCGTGCTTTGATATTGGCACGGGTAACGTGGTCTGGGCGCGTGACATTTCGTCCAGCGCCGGGATGGATGTCGACAAGCGTTATGCCTATGTCACCGATGACAAGGGCGCTGTGCACGCCTTCGATCGCAGCACCGGTGCCAGTGTGTGGAAACAGGATAAATTGTTCATGCGCGGGTTGTCACGGCCGCTGGCACTGGGCGAACAGATCGCCGTTGCCGACTATCAGGGCGTTGTACACCTGTTGCGTCGTGAAGATGGCGCGCTGGTCGGGCGTGCCACAACGGACGGCAGTGCGGTGCGTGCTGAGCCGGCACGTCTTGGCGGAGGGGTTTTGATACAAACCGCGAATGGCGGCTTGTATGCGCTGGAAGCCAAGTAGCCGATGAAGCCGACTCTGGTCATTGTTGGCCGCCCCAATGTTGGAAAGTCGACGCTGTTCAACCGCCTGACACGCTCGCGTGATGCGCTGGTGGCCGATCAGCCCGGGCTGACGCGCGACCGTCACTATGGGCACGGGCGACTGGGCAGTCGTCCGTATCTGGTGGTGGATACCGGCGGCTTTGAACCACAGGCAAAAGAAGGCATCGTGCATGAAATGGCGCGTCAGGCCGAGGCAGCGATTGCCGAAGCCGATCTGCTGCTGTTTGTGGTGGATGCGCGCACAGGTTTGGCTCCGCAGGACAAGGTGATTGCCGATCTGTTGCGCCGCAGTAATCGTCCGGTGCTGCTGGCCGTCAATAAGGGCGAGGGCATGGATCGTGCCGTGGTCAGTGCCGAGTTTTTCGAACTGGGTTGCGGCACGCCTTATGTGGTTTCCTCCGCACATGGTGATGGCGTGCGTGAATTGGTCGATCTGGCGTTGTCGCGCTTTCCCGAAGACACGGACGATGAAGCATCAGCCACGGGGCCGCGTGTGGCCATTGCCGGCCGTCCTAATGTGGGTAAGAGCACGTTGGTGAACACCCTGCTGGGTGAAGAGCGAGTCATCGCATTCGACATGCCGGGCACGACGCGTGACGCCATCGAGGTGCCCTTCGAATGTAATGGCCGCGCTTACACACTGATCGACACGGCAGGTTTGCGACGTCGGGGGAAGGTGTTCGAGGCCATTGAAAAATTTTCCGTCATCAAGACCTTGCAGGCCGTCGAAGAGGCCAATGTGGTCATTCTGATGATTGATGCCAGCCAGGAAATTTCAGATCAGGATGCACACATTGCCGGTTTCGCCATTGACGCCGGGCGCGCGCTGGTGGTGGCTGTGAATAAATGGGATGCGGTGGATGACTACCGCCGCGAGCGCGTCAAGATTGACATCGAACGCAAATTGAACTTTCTTGGCTTTGCCCGCGTGCACTACGTTTCGGCGCTAAAAGGGCAGGGTATTACCAGTATCTTGACCTCCGTGGACAAGGCCTACGCCGCCGCCATGACCAAGATTCCGACGCCCAAGCTGACGCGGGCGCTGCTGTCGGCCGTGGAGAAACAGGGGCCTCCGCGCCACGGCCTATTTCGACCGAAACTGCGCTATGCACATCAGGGCGGCAGCAATCCACCGATCATTGTGATTCATGGCAACGGTCTGGATCATATTCCCGCTTCCTACACCCGTTTTCTCGAGCGGCATTTTCTCGAGACGTTCAAACTGCAAGGGACGCCCTTGCGGATACAGTACAAGACTGCACACAATCCGTTTGCTGACAAGGTGTCAACCGAAGTGAAAAGTCGACGCGGGTAGCACGGTGAAGAAAAATCGATTACAGTAAGTCAGTACAGTAGTTTGTGGTTTCCAATAATAATGCATCCGTAAAGGACGAATAAAATGAGTAATAAAGGGCAAATGCTACAAGACCCGTTTTTGAATACCCTGCGCAGAGAGCACGTCCCGGTGTCGATCTACCTCGTGAATGGCATCAAACTGCAAGGCCAGGTTGAGTCCTTCGATCAATATGTGGTGCTGCTGAAAAATACCGTCACGCAAATGGTGTACAAGCACGCCATCTCGACCGTCGTTCCGGCTCGCCCCGTTAATTTCACGCAAGAGGGCGGCGCGGATTGATTGTGGTCCCCGGCTGCGCCTGAGGTTGTACCCGGATGTTTGATCGGCCCGCCAGCGGCGAACGGGCAGTGCTGGTGCAACTGGATTTCGGCGAGCGTGATTTTGCCGAACGTCTCGATGAATTCCGGTTGCTGGTCAGCAGCGCGCGCGGTTTGGCCGTTGCGGTCGTTAGCGGCACCCGTTCCCGCCCTGATCCGGCGCTCTTCGCCGGCAAAGGCAAGGTGGCGGAAATTGGTGATGCGGTACGCCTTCACCAAGCCGCTGTCGTGGTGTTCAATCACGCACTATCACCCGGTCAGCAGCGCAATCTGGAACGCACGCTGGAATGCCGCGTGATTGACCGCAACAGTCTGATACTCGATATCTTTGCTTTGCGTGCGCAAAGCCACGAAGGCAAACTGCAAGTTGAACTGGCTCAGTTGCAGCACATGGCAACGCGCCTTGTGCGTGGTTGGACGCACTTGGAGCGACAAAAAGGCGGTATTGGCTTGCGCGGTCCGGGTGAAAAGCAATTGGAGACCGACCGCCGCTTGCTTGGCAAGCGCGTTTCCCTGCTCAAGGAGCGCCTCAAGCAGATGGCGCGGCAGCGTACGGTGCGTCGTCGCGCGCGTACGCGTAGCGAGGTGCTTGCGGTGTCGTTGGTTGGTTATACCAATGCCGGCAAAAGCACCTTGTTCAATGCCCTGACCAAGGCCGGAAGCTACGCCGCCGATCAGTTGTTTGCCACGCTTGATACCACTTCGCGGCGCCTGTTCATTGAGGGTGCCGGGCCGATTGTGCTGTCGGACACCGTGGGCTTCATCCGCGACCTGCCACACGCACTGGTGGCAGCATTCCATGCCACGCTGGAAGAAACCGCGATGGCCGATGTGTTGTTGCATGTGGTGGATTCGGCGAGCCCTGATCGAGACCAGCAGATTGCGGCGGTCAATGGTGTCTTGGACGAAATCGGTGCTGCATCGGACCGGCAGATACTGATCTGGAACAAGATCGACGCAACAGTCGCCAGTCCCGGAGTTGAGCGAGATGACTGTGGTAAGATTTCGCGCGTTCGATTGAGTGCGCGCACAGGTGATGGGCTGCCGCTGTTGAGAGATGCGCTTGCCGAAATTGCGAGTCAGCGTTTTGAGTCTGTTGGCGTTGCCGCCTGAGGAATCTCATTCCGATCCATTCCATGTCGGCCCATTTCTATTTAACTCTTCCATAACGAGCAAACCAAACGTGATCACAGGAATTCTCATGTCTTTAAACGACCACGGCTGGGGCAACAAGCCCGGTGGTGGCAAGCGTGGCGGCGGTAATCAGGGGCCTCCCGATCTTGAGGAGTTGTGGCGCGATTTCAATCGTCGACTGTCTGCTCTCTTTAATAAAAAGAGCAATGGTGGTGGCAACAGTGGCGGCAATGGCGATGATGGCGAGCGCCGTCCCTCTATTACACCGGGTCAGTTTGGCGGCGGTATCGGCGTTGTTCTCGCATTGATTGCCGTTGTCTGGATCGTGAGCGGTTTCTACATCGTTGATGCGAGTCAGCGTGGCATCGTGTTGCAGTTCGGGCACTATCAGCAGACGACCGAGCCAGGCCTGCGCTGGCGCATGCCGTGGCCGATTCAGACCCATGAAGTGGTCAATCTGTCTGGTGTTCGCACTGTGGAAGTCGGCTACCGCGGATCGGAAAAGAACAAGGTCAACAAGGAAGCCTTGATGCTGACGGATGATGAAAACATCGTCAGCGTGCAGTTTGCCGTGCAATATCTGTTGAAAGACCCGCAGGCGTATCTATTCAACAATCGCCACCCTGACGATTCTGTATTGCAGGCATCGGAAACAGCGATTCGTGAAGTCGTTGGCAAGAGCAAAATGGACTTTGTGCTCTATGAGGGGCGCGACCAGATCGCTGCCAACACCCAGAAACTGATTCAGGACATTCTTGATCGATATGACACCGGCATCATGGTTCGTTCCGTCAGCATGCAAAACACGCAACCGCCGGAGCAGGTGCAGGCGGCGTTTGACGACGCCGTCAAGGCAGGTCAGGATCGCGAGCGGCAGAAGAACGAAGGCCAAGCCTATGCCAACGACGTGATCCCGCGCGCGCGCGGCACGGCCTCGCGTTTGAATGAGGAAGCCAATGGCTATCGGCAGCGCATGATTGCGACCGCCGAAGGTGATGCCTCGCGATTCAAGCAAATACTTGTCGAGTACACCAAAGCGCCCGAAGTGACGCGCCAACGCTTGTATCTGGAAACCGTGCAGCAGGTATTCGCCAATACCAGCAAGGTCATGATTGACGCCAAAGGGGGCGGCAACCTGCTCTATCTGCCGCTCGACAAACTGATGCAGGCAACTGCTGCGGCAGCCGCTGCCGACGCCGGCACCGCAGCTGCTGCGGCGATCCACGCCCCCGCCGCAGTGCCGGCCGGGCCGTCCGGTGCAGCGGCACCGCCGCAACTTGAGCAATCCTTGCAGGGTGATTCTCGCTCCCGTGACAACCTGCGCTCACGCGAACGAGGAGAACGTTGATGCAGCGCTATTTATCTTTTGCCGCGTCGCTTGTATTCGGCCTCATGGCACTGTTTGCCATGACGGTGTTTACGGTCGATCAGCGGCAATACGCCATTATTTTTCAGCTAGGTGAGGTGAAGGAAGTCGTCACCGAGCCGGGGCTGACATTCAAGTGGCCATTCATTCAGAACGTGCGGATGTTCGAGAAGCGAATTTTGACGCTCGACTCACCCGAACCAGAGCGCTTCCTGACCGCCGAAAAGAAGCCGGTGCTGGTGGATTCTTTCGTCAAGTGGCGTATTAATGACGTCAAGCAATACTACATTTCCGTCGGCGGCGATGAATCACTGGCGCGTACCCGGCTTTCACAGACCGTGAATGCCGGCTTGCGCGAGGAGTTCGGACGTCGCAGCGTCCATGATGTGGTCTCTGGCGCGCGTGATGCAATCATGACCGAAGTGCAGAAAAAGGCGGATGCCGACATTCGTACCATCGGCGTGGAAATTGTCGATGTGCGCCTGAAGCGTGTTGATCTGCCGCCAGAAGTTTCCGAGTCTGTGTATCGACGGATGGAAACCGAGCGCAAGCGTGTTGCCAACGAACTGCGCTCGGAGGGCGCGGCCGAGGCGGAGAAGATTCGCGCCGATGCTGACCGGCAGCGCGAAGTAATTGTCGCTGAGGCGTACCGCGATGCACAGAAAATCAAGGGTGAAGGCGACGCTAAGGCAGCCTCGATTTATGGCCGTGCATTTGGTGAAAATCCGGAGTTTTACGCCTTCTATCGTAGTCTCGAAGCCTATCGTGGAAGCTTCAAGAGCAAGAGCGATCTGCTGGTGGTCGAGCCGAATTCTGACTTCTTCAAATATCTCAAAAATAGCGGTCGCAGCCGTTAGTCGCCGAGTCTGAACGATGGGTTCTTCGCTTCTGTTGGCGTTTGCACTGATGCTGGTGTTGGAAGGCTTGCTGCCGTTTGTGGCTCCGCGCGCATGGCGTGAGACATTCCGTCGCGTGGTCGAATTGTCCGATGGACAGATCCGCTTTCTCGGCCTGTCTTCGCTGTCCATTGGGCTGGTCCTGCTTACCCTGTTCCGCTGAAACTCATGGCCAATCGACGCTGGCTGTTGCCCGAATCAATCGAGGATGTTCTGCCGCGCGATGCCGCGCGCATGGAGTCGCTACGTCGCCGCCTGCTCGACGCGTTTGTCAGTCACGGTTACGAATATGTTATTCCGCCCTTGCTGGAGTACGTTGAATCTTTGCTGGCTGGTAGCGGTGCCGACCTCGATCTGCGAACCTTCAAATTGGTGGACCAACTGTCTGGTCGCAGCATGGGAGTGCGTGCCGACATCACCCCGCAGGTGGCGCGCATTGACGCGCATCTGCTAAACCGGAAAGGTGTGACGCGACTGTGCTACTGCGGCAGCGTGCTGCATACCTTGCCCGCTGGCTTCAACGTCACGCGTGAGCCCTTGCAACTGGGCGCCGAACTCTATGGTCATGCGGGGCTGGAAGCCGACATTGAAGTCATCCGGCTGTTATCCATCACGCTCGGACTTTGTGATATATCTGCTTCGCGGCTCGATCTTGGCCACGTTGCTGTATTTCGCGCACTGGCAAAACAGGCTGCGTTGTCGCCTGATGCCGAGCAGGAGTTGTTCGCCGCCTTACAGGGTAAGGATGTCCCGACTGTGCGTGCGCTGGTGATCTCGGTTGCCGAGCCGGTGCGCTCGGCGCTGCTGGCCTTGTCTGAACTTCATGGCGATCGTTCGATGCTGGATCATGCTGCGCGGATACTGCCGCCCCTGGCGGAAATTACCACGGCGCTGGCCGATTTGCGCCGCCTCGCCGATGCATTTCCCGAACTCCCTCTGGGCTTCGATCTGGCCGACCTGCGGGGTTATCATTACCACAGCGGCGTCGCCTTTGCCGCGTATTGTGCCGGCAGTCCGGCCGCGATTGCGCTCGGTGGTCGCTATGATGCGTTCGGGCACGCTTGGGGTCGTGCGCGTCCGGCGACTGGTTTTTCGCTGGATCTGCGTGAAGTCAATCGCTTGTCGAATAGTGGCGAATCGCATGGAGCCATTCTTGCGCCGTGGCCGGAAGATGACATCCTGCGTGCGGAAATGGAACGTTTGCGCGCCAATGGCGAGCGCGTCGTACTGGCATTACCCGGACATGAAGGCGCATGGCGCGAAGCAGGTTGCGATCGCATGCTGGTGCGCCGTAACGATCAATGGCTGATTGAATCCCTGAAGGAATCTTGATATGGCAAGAAACGTAGTCGTTGTCGGCACCCAGTGGGGCGACGAAGGAAAAGGCAAGATTGTTGACTGGCTCACCGATCACTCCCAAGGTGTGGTGCGCTTTCAGGGCGGCCACAATGCCGGCCACACGTTGGTTATCGGCGGCAAGAAAACCGTGCTGCATCTGGTGCCCTCAGGCATTCTGCGCGCGGGCGTGACCTGCTATATCGGCAACGGTGTCGTGCTCTCGCCCGAGGCGTTGCTTAAAGAACTCGACGAACTCGCTGCTGCTGGCATCGATGCCGAGGCGCGGCTGCGCATTTCCGAAGCCTGCCCGTTGATACTGCCCTACCATCAGGCGATTGATGTGGCGCGTGAAACAGCCCGTGGCAGCAACAAGATTGGCACGACCGGACGCGGCATTGGCCCTGCATATGAAGATAAAGTCGCGCGTCGTGCCATTCGTCTGCAGGATCTGACCAAGCCTAAAAGATTTGCCGAACGTCTGGGCGAACTGCTCGAATATCATAACTTCGTGCTGAAGAATTATCACGGTGCCGAGCCGGTTGATTTTCAGAAGACCTATGATGACGCCATGGCCGTCGCACCGCGTCTGACGAAGATGATCGCCGACGTGCCGCGTGCGCTTTATGATGCCTTCAACGCCGGTGCCAATTTGCTGTTCGAGGGTGCACAGGGCACGCTGCTGGATATCGATCATGGCACCTACCCATTTGTGACGTCGTCCAACTGTGTGGCGGGTGCCGCAGCGGCGGGTGCTGGCGTGGGTCCTGGCATGCTGCATTACGTCCTGGGCATCACCAAGGCTTACACCACGCGGGTCGGTAGCGGCCCCTTTCCGACCGAGCTTTATGATGCGCTCGACAAGCAGGATCCGGTGGGCAAGCACATGGCCACCAAAGGCCACGAGTTCGGTGCCACCACCGGACGTGCGCGCCGCTGCGGCTGGTTCGATGCAGCCGCCTTGAAGCGTGCAATCCAGATCAACGGCGTTTCCGGCCTGTGTATCACCAAGCTGGATGTGCTGGACGGCGTGGAGGAACTCAAAATATGCACCGGCTACCGGCTCAATGGCAGTGTGTCCGACATTCTTCCCGTGGGCGCCGATGATTTGGCGGGGTGCGAGCCGCTCTATGAAACGTTGCCCGGCTGGAAGGGCAGCACCGTGGGCGTTACCATGCTGGAGGGCTTGCCGGTTGAGGCGCGTACCTACATCAAGCGTATGGAGGAACTCTGCGGCGTACCGGTCGACATGATTTCTACCGGCCCTGAACGCGATGAAACCATCGTCCTGCGCCATCCCTACAAATAGATCGTTGTAGAGCGTTTAATTTCAGCACGAACAAATCGCCGCAATTCAATAACGAAGCCACATTAGCTCTAAGCCCTAGGTTCTGGGCTAGCCTGCCAGAATCTCCCGCAGCGCAGTCACCAGCGTCTCACATTCCGCATCGGTGCCGATGGTGATGCGCAGGTATTGTTCGATACGCGGCAGTTTGAAGTGACGCACGATGATGCCGCGTTGGCGTAGCGCCAGCGTCGACTTCTCGGCGTCATGCGCCGGGTGCCGGGCGAATACAAAATTGGCAGCCGAGGGAATGACGTCGAACCCTAGCGCCCTCATGGCGTGCACCAGTCGCTCGCGGGTGGCAATTACTGCTTTGCAACTGCTGTCAAAGTGCGCCGGATCCTCAAATGATGCCACCGCACCCGCAATCGCCAGACGATCCAGCGGATAAGAATTAAAGCTGTTCTTGATGCGTTCCAGCGCCTCGATCAGCCCGGCGTGGCCGAGCGCGAAGCCGACCCGCAAGCCGGCCAGCGCGCGTGACTTGGACAGGGTTTGCACCACCAGCAGGTTGGGGTAGCGTGCAATCAGAGGAATTGCCGATTCGCCACCAAAATCGATATAGGCTTCGTCGATCACCACCACCGAATCCCGATTGCTTTGCAGCAGTTGCTCGATGTCCGCGAGCGGCAGCAGCCGGCCGGTGGGTGCATTGGGATTGGGGAAGATGATGCCGCCGTTGGGGCGCGTGTAATCGGCGACGCGCAGCGAAAAATCATCGCTCAGTGCCATCGTTTCAAACGCGATGTCGTACAGCCCGCAATACACCGGATAGAAGCTGTAAGTGATGTCCGGAAACAGCACCGGGCGGGCGTGCTTCAGCAGGCCGAGAAAAACATGCGCCAGCACCTCGTCAGAGCCGTTGCCGACGAATACCTGCGATGTTTCTAGACCATGCAAGCCGGCAATGGCGGCCTTCAGGCGCTCGGCATTCGGGTCGGGATAGAGCCGCAGATTGTCACATTGCTTGTCGTCGAGCGCATCGCGGATCGCCGCAATCGCCCGCGGGCTGGGGCCGTAGGGGTTTTCGTTGGTGTTGAGCTTGACGAGATTGGCAAGCTTGGGTTGCTCGCCGGGAACGTAGGGCGTCAGACCCCGGACAACGTCGCTCCAGTAAGGGTTCATGGCAGTATCGGAAGGGGTCATTGCGGTTGTAAGAGTTTTGCCGATGGTATCATGCGAACTTCTCTCACCTGTCTGTGATGACCGCCATGCGGCAAGCCGAAGTCTCTCGCAATACCCTCGAAACCCGCATCCGGGTGGCACTGAATCTGGATGGTACGGGCATTTCCCAAGTCGCCACCGGCGTCGGGTTTTTCGATCACATGCTTGACCAGATCGCCCGTCACGGCATGATTGATCTGGCGATTGAAGCGCAGGGCGATCTGCACATTGATGCACACCACACGGTGGAAGATGTCGGCATCACGCTGGGGCAGGCCTTGGCCAAGGCGATTGGTGACAAGAAAGGTTTGCGTCGTTACGGCCACGCCTATGTGCCGCTCGACGAAGCCTTGTCGCGCGTGGTGATCGACCTCTCCGGTCGTCCTGGGCTGGTGTTCAATGTACCGTTCACGCGGGCGACCATCGGCGAATTCGATGTCGATCTGATCCATGAGTTTTTTCAGGGGTTGGTGAATCACGCCGGCATGACGCTGCACATCGATGCCTTGCGTGGCGACAACGCCCACCATCAGGCCGAGACGGTCTTCAAAGCCTTTGCCCGGGCATTGCGCGACGCCGTCGAGGTTGATTCGCGTGCGGCGAATGCCATCCCCTCGACCAAGGGCGCGCTCTGATTCCAGCATGACCACCGTTGCAGTTGTCGACTACGGCATGGGTAACCTGCGTTCGGTGGCGAAAGCCATCGCGCATGTGACGCCCAACGCCTGCGTGCAGATCAGTGCCAGTGCCGCCGAAATTGCCGCCGCCGACCGCGTTGTGGTGCCGGGGCAGGGGGCAATGCCTGATTGCATGCGCGAACTGGCCGCCCGCGGCCTGCGCGATGCGGTGATCCACGCGGCGGCTACAAAACCTTTTTTGGGTATTTGCGTGGGCTTGCAGATGTTGTTCGGTCACGCCGAAGAGGGCAACGTGACGGGGCTGGAGATTCTTTCCGGCCGCGTGCCGCGCTTCCCGCACGCTGCCATGCTGGCCGCCGATGGCGCGCGCCTCAAGGTGCCGCACATGGGCTGGAACCGCGTGCAGCAAAACCTGTCACATCCTTTGTGGGCGGGCATTGAAGACAACGCCCGCTTCTACTTCGTGCATAGCTATTACGTTGCGCCAGAAGACCCGCAGCAGGTTGCCGGCTTGACGCACTACGGCATCCCCTTTACCAGTGCGGTCGCCCGCGCTAACATCTTCGCAGTGCAATTCCACCCGGAAAAAAGCGCTCAGGCCGGCTTGCAGTTGTTGGCCAATTTCATGCGCTGGAACCCCTGAACTTATATTTCATACTCCTATGCTGCTGATACCTGCGATTGATCTCAAGGACGGTCATTGCGTGCGCCTCAAACAAGGTGCGATGGATGACGCCACGGTGTTTTCTGAAGAGCCGGCCGTCATGGCGCGGCACTGGATCGAACAAGGCGCGCGACGTCTGCATCTGGTTGACCTGAACGGTGCCTTTGCCGGCAAGCCGAAGAATGAAGCGGCGATCAAGGCCATTCTCAAGGAAGTCGGTGACGAAATCCCGGTGCAACTGGGCGGCGGCATCCGTGATCTGGATACCATCGAGCGCTGTCTCGATGATGGCATTTCCTACGTCATCATTGGCACCGCAGCGGTCAAAAATCCCGGTTTTCTGCATGATGCCTGCGGCGCGTTTCCCGGCCATATCATCGTCGGTCTGGATGCACGGGATGGCAAGGTCGCCGTGGATGGCTGGTCAAAAATGACCGGGCATGACGTCATCGATCTGGCGAAGAAATTTGAAGACTACGGCGTCGAGGGTGTGATCTACACCGACATCGGCCGCGATGGCATGCTCTCCGGCGTGAATATTGAGGCTACCGTGAAACTCGCACAGGCTTTGCGTATTCCGGTAATTGCCAGTGGTGGAATTGCCAGCATTGACGACATCATGGCGCTATGCGCGGTGCAGGATGAAGGCATCATGGGTGCCATTACGGGGCGGGCGATTTACGAAGGCACGCTGGATTTCGCCAAGGCGCAGGCGCAGGCCGACAAGCTTTCGGGTCGTTGATTTTTCCGCTCATCCACGCCCATGCTTGCCAAGCGCATCATCCCCTGTCTCGATGTGAACGCCGGTCGCGTGGTCAAGGGCGTGAATTTTGTCGAACTGCGCGATGCCGGCGATCCGGTCGAAATTGCCCGGCGCTACGACGAACAAGGCGCGGACGAAATTACGTTTCTCGACATCACGGCCAGTTCGGATGATCGCGATCTCATTTTGCACATCATTGAAGCCGTAGCCTCCCAGGTGTTCATCCCGCTGACAGTGGGCGGCGGCGTGCGGCAGGTCGAGGATGTGCGACGTTTGCTCAATGCCGGTGCCGACAAGGTGAGCATGAACACGGCGGCGGTGACGAATCCGCAACTGGTGGCGGATGCCTCCGCCAAGGTGGGCGCACAGTGCATCGTGGTGGCGATTGATGCCAAGCAAACCTCACCCGGCCAGTGGGAGGTGTTTACTCACGGCGGGCGCAAGAATACACAACGCAATGCGATTGAATGGGCGCAACAGGTGGCGGCGCTGGGTGCGGGCGAAATCCTGCTCACCAGCATGGATCGTGACGGCACCAAATCCGGCTTTGATCTCGCGTTGACCCGTGCGATTGCCGATGCCGTGGATATTCCGGTGATTGCCAGTGGTGGTGTCGGTACTTTGCAGCATCTGGCCGACGGCGTGACGCAAGGCCGCGCCGATGCGGTGCTGGCGGCGAGCATTTTTCATTACGGCGAATACACCGTTCGCCAAGCCAAGGAATTCATGCAGGCGCAGGGTATCGAGGTGCGCCTGTGACCGCTTTGAGTTGGCTGGATGACGTAGCGTGGGATGCAGCAGGTTTGGCTCCGGCCATTGCACAGGATGCCGTGAGCGGTGAAGTGCTGATGTTCGCCTGGATGAACCGCGAGGCGCTGCAAAAAACCGCAGAACTGGGCGAGGCCGTGTATTGGTCGCGCTCGCGCAAGCGCCTGTGGCACAAGGGCGAGGAATCCGGGCACAGCCAGAAGATCGTCGAAATTCGCACCGACTGCGACCAAGATGTGATTTTGTTGCGCATCGAACAAACCGGCGGCATTGCCTGCCATACCGGACGCCGCAGCTGCTTTTTCAACCGCCTTGAGGCGGATGGCTGGCGTGACGTCGAACCTGTTTTGAAAGACCCCAAGGAGATTTACAAATGATCGATCTCGAAGTCATCCGCCGCGTGCAGGCCACCGTTGCCGCACGCAAGGGCGCACCGCCCGACTCTTCCTACGTTGCCAGCCTGTACGCCAAGGGCACCGACACCATCTGCAAAAAACTGGTCGAGGAAGCGGCTGAAACCATCATGGCAGCGAAGGATGGTAACCGCATGCATCTGGTCAATGAAACCTGCGATCTGTGGTTTCACAGCCTCGTGTTGCTGGCGCATTTTGATATTGGCGTGGATGACATCATGGCCGAATTCCGTCGCCGCGAGGGCATTTCGGGCATCGATGAAAAGAACAGCCGGAGCGCTAAGTGAGCGATTGCCTCTTCTGCCGAATTGTTCGCGGCGAAATTCCCGCGAAGAAAATTTATGAAGATGAAGTGATCTTCGCCTTTCACGACATCAACCCGATCGCACCGGTGCATTTCATGATGATTCCGAAATTGCACATTGCCTCGTTGATGGATGCGGACATGCAGCATCAAATGGTGCTGGGGCACCTTCTTGCCAAGGCCAATGAACTGGCGCGTAGTCAGGGGCTGGAAGAGGGCTTTCGCACCATCATTAACACTGGCAGGATCGGGCGGCAGGAGGTGTATCATCTTCACGTCCATATTCTGGGCGGTGCGGAACCGCTCGGATCAATGATTTCACGCACTGCGCGCTAGACTCGCGCGAGGAGAGAAAAATGGGAAGTTTCAGCATTTGGCACTGGGTGATTGTGCTGGTGATTGTCATGCTGGTGTTCGGCACCAAAAAATTGCGCAACGTCGGGTCTGATCTCGGCGGCGCGGTCAAGGGCTTCAAAGACGGCATGAAAGACGGCACGGCCGACAAGCCGGCCGACGCGGCGCAAGCCCCGCTGAATCAGGTGAGCGGGCAGACCATCGATGTCGAGGCGCGCAAGGAACAAACGCGCACTTGAGCCGCACCTGAGCTCCGCAAAATAAGGCCGGTTTTCGCCGCCCATTTAACCTGGTTTCATTAGTCAATGTTCGACGTCGGTCTATCCGAGTTGATGGTGATTGCCATCGTGGCGCTGGTGGTCATCGGCCCCGAGCGCCTGCCCAAGGTGGCGCGCACGGTGGGGTTGCTGCTGGGGCGCCTGCAGCGTTATGTCGGTGATATCAAGGCTGACATCAATCGCGAAATGCAGCTTGATGAACTGAAAAACTTGCAGCAGCAAGTTACCGAACAATCGCGCAGTATCGAATCGTCGCTCACTGGTGGTGTGCGTGAGGTTGAGGCCTCGCTGAATAACGCAATCGCACCGCCTGTTTCTGAAGCATTGCCCGAAAAATCGCCCGATGGCACCGTATCTTCAGCGTCGACTATTGATGTGCCTGCTGAAATCGTTGTAGCGAAACAGCCCTGATGTCTGAACTTCAGGATAGTTTTTTATCGCACCTGGTCGAACTGCGTGACCGCCTGATTCGCGTGCTGATCGCGGTCGGCATCGTGTTTGTGCCGATGGCGTTTTTTGCCCGCGAACTGTATTCGCTGCTGGCAGCGCCCTTGCTGGCGACGCTACCGGCGGGCGGCACCATGATCGCCACCGACGTGGTCGGTGTGTTTCTGGTGCCGATGAAAGTGGCCTTGACGGTCTCCTTCCTGATTGCCTTGCCCTATGTGATGTTTCAGATTTGGGCGTTTGTTGCGCCGGGCTTGTACGCGCATGAAAAAAAGCTGGCGATCCCGCTGGTGATCGCCTCGGTGTTGCTCTTTTTCACCGGCATGGCGTTCGCCTATTTTGCGTTTTTTCCCATGGTGTTTGGCTTCATGTCGAAGTTCGCCCCGGAAGGTGTGGCCTGGATGACGGATATTGAAAAGTATTTTTCCTTCGTTCTCACCATGTTTCTGGCGTTTGGCATCACCTTCGAGGTGCCGGTGATTGTCATCGTGTTGGTCAAGATCGGCATCGTCAATGTGACCCAGTTGCGCGAATGGCGCCCCTATGTGATCGTCGGTGCCTTTGTGATCGGTGCGATCTTCACGCCACCCGACGTCATTTCGCAGTTCATGATGGCGGTGCCGCTGTGGCTGCTGTACGAACTGGGCATTGTGCTCGCCAGCATTATTGTGCGACCGGAATCTGCAACACCGCTGCCGGAATAAATCTTATTCGCGCGGCGGCTTGGGACGTTTGCCGATCAGGACATCAAGCGGCAGGGTGCGACTGTCGCGTTTGAGTTCAAAGCGGGCGGTTTTCCCCGGCTCGAGTGCGGCAATCAGATCCAGCATTACCTTGGCATCCTTTACCGGTTTGCCGGCGACGCTGAGCAACACGTCGCCTGGCCGGATGCCGGCTTTGTCCGCGGGGCTGTTTTTCATCACCCCGGCAATCAGCGCGCCTTGCGTGCTTTTCAGCTTGAACGACTCGACCAGATCGGGAGTGATTTCTTGCACCTCGACACCGATCCAGCCGCGCGTGACGCTGCCGCCTTTGACGATTTGCCCCATCACGCTCTTGGCTAGCGATACCGGAATTGCAAAGCCGATGCCCATGGAACCGCCACTTTGCGAGTAGATGGCGGTATTGATGCCAATCATGTTGCCGTTGGAATCCACGAGCGCGCCCCCTGAGTTACCTGGGTTGATGGCGGCGTCGGTCTGGATAAAGTTCTCGAAGGTGTTGATGCCCAGATGCGAGCGGCCGAGTGCCGAAACTATGCCGGAGGTGACCGTCTGGCCGACGCCGAAGGGGTTGCCGATAGCCAGCACCACGTCGCCCACGCGCAAGGTTTCGCTGTTGCCGAAGGTGATGACCGGTAACTGGTGATCGGCAGGAATGCGCAGAACGGCCAGATCAGATTCGGGGTCGGAGCCCACCACCCGCGCCTTGAACTTGCGCCCATCGTTGCTGGATACCTCGATTTCATCGGCACCTTCGATGACGTGGTAGTTGGTCAGAATCAGCCCTTCAGGCGAGACCACCACTCCGCTGCCAAGACCCGAGCGACGCTGGGTTTCTTCACCGAAACGGTCACCGAAGAAATGGCGGAAGACCGGATCATTGAGAAACGGATGGCGCGAGACCTTCGCTTCCTGGCTGGTAAAAATGTGCACCACGGCGGGCACGGCGCGCTTGGCTGCCTCGGCGTATGAACCGGAACGCGGGGTGTCGTTGCCGGCGGGCGTATCGAATATGACCGGCCTGCCGGCTGGACTGGCGATGTGGCTACCGCTGAGCCCACCACTCAGGCTGGGCAGATACAGGAGCCATTCCGGCTTTAGCGTTTTCACCACAAACAGCATGGCGACGCAGATGGTTACGGTTTGAGCAAAGGTCAGCCAAAGACGGCGCATAATTTGTCGGTATCTTTTTGTCGAGCTGCTGTGGCTTACGCCGCACAATTTTGGATCAATTTAATGAGGTTTTTGCATGCAACGCGATGATTTGCGCCATACGCTCGATACGCTGCTGGAGACGGCGAGCTTCCACGATTATTGCCCAAACGGCCTGCAAGTGGAAGGGTGCGAGACGGTGACGCGCATCGTCTGCGGCGTCACTGCGAGTCAGGCGCTGATTGATGCGGCCATTGCACGCGATGCCGATGCGGTGCTGGTGCATCATGGCTGGTTCTGGAAATCCGAGGATGGCCGCGTGACCGGGTTTCGCCGCCGCCGCATGGCGAGCCTGCTGGCGCATGACATCAATCTGTTTGCCTACCATCTGCCGCTGGATGCCCATCCGTTGCTGGGTAACAACGCACAACTTGCGGCGCGACTCGGTTGGCGCATCGAGGGTAACTTCGGTGAGCAGAACATTGGCTTTGTTGGCGCTCCCCCAGCGTCGACTTTTGCAGGCGCGCTGGCCGAACAACTCACGCAGTCACTCGGCCGGCAAAGCCTGCTGATTGGCGATCCGCAGCAAGTGGTGAAGCGTATTGCCTGGTGCAGCGGTGGTGCGCAGGATTATTTCGAGGCGGCGCTGGCGACGGGTGCCGATGTTTATGTGTCAGGCGAGATCTCGGAACAGACGGTGCATCTCGCGCGCGAAACCGGCATGTCTTTTATTGCGGCCGGCCATCATGCGACGGAACGTTACGGTGTGCAGGCGCTGGCTGCGTATCTCACCGAAAAATGTGGGCTTGATTGCACGTTTGTCGATATTGATAATCCGGTGTGACAGAGGGCCTATTGCAGCCGGAAACTGACAGGCAGCAGGGTTTCCGCCTTGTTGCCAGGCAGTGCGCCGATGTTTCCTGCAGCGCTGATGGCGGCCTGATCGAGTAGTGCATGGCCAGAACTGCGGGCGATGGCGACGCTGCGGATGTTGCCGCTACCGTCAAGCCGAAGCAGTAATATCACGTCGCCTTCCAGCCCCAGCCGGATTGCTTCGGGCGGATAAAGCAGATGCGATGAAAGTGCGCTTTGCGCTTTGCGCAGCGCCGCACCCTGAAGCTTTTTGGGCACCGGAGGCGAAGGCGCGGGTGGTGCGACCACGGGCGGCGGCGCGGCGGCTGGTGGGGGTGGGGGTGCGGGTGGCGGGACTTCAGTGCTCGTAATTTCCGCGCTTTGCTCTGTTGGCGGCAATTCTGGTGGTGTGGGCAGGTACACCTCAAGCCGGTTTGGCGGAGGCGGAGGGGGGGGCACCTTGAGCCAGTGCGGCCCCAAAATCAGGGCAAGATGCAGGGCGAGGCTGAACAACAGGTGGAAATAGAGCGGCATTGCCGCGATTTTAGGGGCTTGCCGGCTCTTTCGGCCGCCTATACTTTTTCCCATGAAAATATTTGGCATTCTTGTGATCGCACTGCTGTGGATATGTCCGGCCGGCGCTGCGGCTCCTGCCCCTGGGTCTGTGCGCTTACCTGATCCGGCAAGTTTTTTTCACAGCATCGAGCGTGGTGATCTTGCTCAGGCGCGCGTCTGGCTTGATGCCGGTTTGAATCCGGATTTTGAGGGGCATCTGGTTGGGTCGGGGCTGATGATCGCAGCGTGGGAAGGCCATGTGCCGATGATGGAACTGTTTGTCGCCCGGGGTGCCGACGTTAACAAGGCCAATGTGCGTGGTGAGCAAGCGTTGCTGTATGCGGCATGGAAGGGGCATCTTGATGCGGTGCGCTGGCTGGTCGAGCATGGCGCTGAACTTGATCGTGAGGGCAAGGAATGGTCGGCGTTGCACTATGCCGCTTTTGCCGGACACGAAGCGGTCGTCGGCTATCTGCTCGAACGCGGTGCGAACATCAACGCTTTGTCGGTCAATGGTTCCACGCCGCTGATGATGGCGGCACGGGAAGGCAAGGAGCAGATTGCCGTGCGTCTGCTGGCCTCTGGCGCGCGAACTGACATCGACAATGATGCGGGTGAAAACGCACTGAAGTGGGCGATGCGCAACAACAACCTGATGATCGCCCGCACGATTGCCGGTGCCGAGAAGTTTGCCCGTGCGGCGGGGCAGCCACCCGGTTCGTGGGGGCAATCAACACGTTCCGAACTGGTGCCGGACAGTGTTGATGCACTGTTGGCGCAGGCGCGAAAATTCGAGGAAGCCGGCCGACGTGATGCGGCGCTCAAGGTTTATCAAGTGGCCTTGTCAAAACTGCGCAAAATAGAGCTTGCAACAAAGAGCGCGCCACCGCCGCGCGCGGTTACCGGGCTGACGATTACTGCCCGTCGCGGCGATCCGGAGACGCAATCAGCGGGTCTGCGCTATGCGACACCGGCGATAGAATCCGTGACAACACCGCCGCCGCCCCCGGTTTCTGCGAATACCTCTGCGCCAGTTCCAGCCCCAGTTCCAGCCAAAGCTCCTGTTTCTGCTCCTATTCCTATGGCATCCCAGGCGCCGGTTTCCGTTGAAGACTGGTTGCGTCGTGGCCGCGAACTGGAAGCTGCTGGCCAGCGCGCCGAGGCTTTGCAGGCCTACCGTCAGGCATCGGCGGCGCTGCGGGCAGCGCCCTGAGCGCAAAGAAAGCCAGAATTTTTCGCGTCAGCGCTTGTCGGTGGTGGGGCTGTCCGGTTCGCCGGAAATGTCTTTGAGAACTTTGACCAGCAGCAGGATTTCCTCTGCTACCGGTTGCGGAAAACCAGTGCGCGTGCCGCCGCGATTATCGTTCAGCAGATCCACCAGATAGTCGATGCATTCCTCGGGGGTTTGCCATAGTTCCTGCAGGCGGGTGGTGACGCGCGGATATTCTTCAAGCGTTGGCAGAGTGTCGTTGCTGGTGTCGGCCCAGTCTGCGGCTTGAATGTTGAAATGTTGGCGTAACTGTTCCGCCGCTTGTTTGAAATCACTGCGATGGCCGCTGGTGCGATAGATGTCGAGCAGCTTCAGCCAATGAAACAGTGCGGCACGCGGATTGTTCGAGATGTGCTCAAGCAGGGTTTGTGCGGCACCTTGTGCAAGACCGAGCGAGAGCATGATCTCGGCGAGTTCCAGGGTTTCGTCATTGCCGCCGCGACCGCCCGCGCTTGCCTCGAAATGCATTTTTTCGGCCACTGATCTGCTTGATGCCGCCACGTCGGGGCCCGGCAATTTATGCGTTGGCGATGCGGCGGTGGGGTGGGCGGGTTCGGCGGGGGGCACTGACGGTACTGGCTGCACCGGGCTTATGGCGATGTTTGGCGGGGTGGATGGTCTGGAGGCTGGTCTGGAGGTCGGCCGAGTGCTTGACGCAAGCCGCCGGCGCCGCAGCCACAGTGCCAGCAAACCCAGGCTTGCCCCGCCCGCAAGCGGCCACTGCCAGCGTCCGCTCAGGCTTGTCGTTGCTACTTGAGTGTCGGGTTCGCCTTCCGGGTTGATGCCGGCGGTCGGCAGGGCGCGAACCGTGCGATTGACCTCCGCGACCGTCACTTCGATGCGCCGCAGGCCTTCAGTCAGGCTTTGTAGGGACTGCTTTTCGTCGATGCGCGAGGCGGCGGAATGCCACTCGGCACGCAGCACTGATTTTTCGTCCTCGGAAACATGACCGAGGCGTCGCATATCGAGTTGGTCGCTGACTTGCAGCGGAATTTCCCGTGTCGGTGATGCGGGTGTCGGGGCGGCGAGCGCTGCGCACAGGCTGTTGCCTGCGATGGCCGCGGTGCCGGCCAGCAGCATGGCAAAGCGTTGGCGGACGACAGGCGAAACGGATGACGCTGAGTTGGACATCGGTTCGACCAAAGTTATGATCGACCCATTGTGCACTGACGCACAGGAAATATGTCGCGTGAGCAAAGGGGGGCAAATCCCCTAAATTGACGTTCTATGACCGGTGCGCCAGACGGCTTATGTTGCGGCTTATGTTGCGTGCTTCAGGCGTGTGGCGAATGCTTTGCGTAACTTTGCGGCTTTGGGGGCAACCACCAACTGGCAGTAGGGCTGGTTGGAGTTGTTGGCAAAGTAGTTTTGATGTTCATCCTCGGCCGGCCAAAAAGTCGACGCTGGTACTACGGTCGTGACGATCGGTGCCGACCAGATACCGGCCTGACCGAGTTCTGCGATGACTGTCCGGGCAGTTTGATTCTGGGTGGCGTCGTGCGTCAAAATCACCGATCGATACTGGGTGCCGATATCGTTGCCCTGACGGTTCAAGGTGGTGGGGTCGTGAATGGCGAAAAATGCTTCGAGCAGTGTTCGGTAGTCGATCACGGCGGGATCAAAGCGCACCTGCACCACTTCGGCATGTCCGCTGTTGCCGCTGCAAACGCTGCGGTAGTCGGGGTTTTGCAGCGCCCCGTCAGCATAACCGGAGATCACCGAACTTACGCCGGCGAGTTGAACCAAGGCCGCTTCGAGACACCAGAAGCAACCGCCGCCGAGGGTTGCGATTTCCATGCGCATATGAGACTCCTGTCATGCATCAATTTTGCGCATGATAGCGGATGCTTTCAGGCGTGCGGCGTAGAATGAATTGGTGTTAGCAAGAGACGTTCGCAAGCGAAGTCCACAGGAGAATCCCGTGTCCCACCCCATGTTCGAAAAGCATCAGGCGAGTCTGCAGCAGGCAGTTGATGCCGTGGCCACCCGCGGTTACTGGAGCCTCTATTCCGAGAATCCGCGCAGCTATGGTGAATCGGCAATCGACGATGGCCGTGCGGCATTTGAAGCTTATCGCGGGGCGCAGTTTTATCTCGATCAGCCGGGTGTTTTTGGTCGTGGCGGTGCCGAGGTTTCACCTTACGGCCTGCCGTTGAGCATTGGTTATCCGTTATGCACCCCGGATGCCTTGATCGGCGCTGCCAAAGTGGCTGCGCCAGCCTGGATCAAGGCTGGGCCGGATACCCGTGCCGGGGTCTGTGTGGAAATTCTTGCCCGGCTGAATGCCGGAAGTTTTGAAATGGCGCACGCGGTCATGCACACCACCGGCCAACCGCTGCTGATGGCGTTTCAGTCTGCCGGCCCGCACGCGCAAGATCGCGGTCTCGAAGCAGTGGCGACGGCCTGGCGGGAAATGAAGCACATCCCGGAAGCCGCCACGTGGGAAAAACCGCAGGGCAAGAATCCGCCATTGTGTGTGGAAAAACGTTTTACCGTGGTGCCACGGGGTATCGGGCTGGTGATCTGTTGTGCGACCTTCCCCACCTGGAATGCCTATCCGGGCTTGTTTGCGAGTCTGGTTACGGGTAATCCCGTCATCATCAAACCCCATCCGGCGGTGATCCTGCCCTTGGCGCTGACCGTTGCCGTCGCGCGGCAGGTCTTGAAAGAAGCGGGCTTCGATCCGAATCTGATTAGCCTGTTGGCAGACGATGCAACCGCGCCGGTGGCAAAAGATGTCGCCATGAAGCCGGAAATTCGCATCATCGACTACACCGGTGGGCCGGATTTTGGCAACTGGCTTGAAGAGCATGCGCGGCAAGCCGTGGTGTTCACCGAAAAAGCCGGCACCAATTGCGTGATTGTCGATTCGGTGTCGGACTACAAGGCCATGCTGCGTAATCTGGCGCTCAGTTTGTCGCTGTATTCAGGGCAGATGTGCACTTCGCCGCAAACCATTTTTGTGTCGAGCGATGGTGTCAGAACGCCTGAGGGCGTGGTTCCCGCGGAACAGTTTGGCAGGGATCTGGCGATGGTGGTCTCCAAGCTTCTTGAGGATCCCGCGCGCGCAGTGGAAGTGCTGGGTGCCATCCAGTCGGCGGCCACCCTTGCCCGGATTGAGGCGGCCGAGAGTTTTGGCGATGTGCTGCGGCATTCCGGCGTGGTGAATCATCCGCAATGGCCCGATGCCCGCATCCGCAGCCCGCTGATTCTGCGGGTTTCGGCAGATAACGACCATGCCTATGCCGAGGAGTGTTTCGGTCCGATCAGTCTGGTGGTGAGCACCGCGACCACCGCAGAAAGTCTGGCCACCGCCGAGCGCATGATTCGTGAACGCGGTGCGATTACCTTTGCGATTTATTCATCCAACCCGGTGATGGTGCAGTTGGCTGAGGATGCCGCATTGCGCGCCGGGGTGGCGCTATCGATCAATCTCACGGGAAATCTCTTCGTGAATCACGCGGCCGGATTTTCTGATTTTCATGCCACCGGTGCCAACCCGGCGGCCAATGCCTGTTTGACCGATAGCGCATTTGTCGCCAGTCGTTTCTTTGTCATCCAGAGCCGACGGCAACTCTGATTGCAGGTTTGACGCACGAGCTCTTGTGTCTTATACATGACATAAGCGAATTAGTGTTCATGTTATAGTTTCGCGACGCAAAAGTTTCATACTTTGGCAGCACCGCCTTCGGAAACAGCCCGGCGCCAGATTCGGCACCGGTTTTTGGCAGAAGACCGGCACGTGGCTTCATCAAGATAATGTCGGCTCCTAATCAACGCACCACATACAACAAGGAAGACGCATGAAGATCCACGAATATCAGGGCAAGGAACTCCTGAAAAAGTTCGGCGTGACGGTTCCGCGCGGCATTCCCTGCTTTTCCGTCGATGAGGCGGTCAAGGCAGCGGAAACGCTCGGCGGTAAAGTTTGGGTGGTCAAAGCCCAGATTCACGCAGGCGGACGCGGCAAGGGTGGCGGTGTCAAGGTGGCCAAGTCGATGGACGAGGTCAAAACCTACGCCGGCCAGATTCTCGGCATGCAGTTGAAGACCCACCAGACCGGCCCCGCAGGCCAAAAGGTGAATCGTCTGCTGGTCGAAGAAGGTGCCGACATCAAGAAGGAATACTACGTTGCCGCGCTGACCGACCGTGCCACACAAAAAGTTGCCATGATGGCCTCATCCGAAGGCGGCATGGACATCGAGGAGGTTGCCCACAAGACCCCTGAAAAAATTATCAAAGTGTTCGTCGATCCGGCTGTGGGTCTGACCGACGCACAAGCCAACGAACTGGCGAATGGCATCGGCGTACCAGCCGGATCGCTGGCTCAAGCGGTGGATACGCTGAAGAAGCTCTACACCTGCTACATGGAAACCGATGCCAGCCTGGCGGAAATCAACCCGCTGATTCTGGAAGGTGACGGCGGTATCCGTGCGCTCGACGCCAAGTTCAATTTTGATTCAAACGCTTTGTATCGTCACCCGGAAATCGTCGCTTATCGCGATCTGGATGAAGAAGACGCGGATGAAGTCGAAGCCTCCAAGTTTGATCTGGCCTACATCAGCCTTGACGGCAATATCGGTTGCTTGGTGAATGGTGCCGGTCTGGCGATGGCGACCATGGACACCATCAAGCTGTTTGGTGCTGAGCCGGCCAACTTCCTCGACGTCGGTGGCGGTGCTACCACCGAGAAGGTGACCGAAGCGTTCAAGATCATGCTCAAGAACCCCAAGGTAAAAGGCAGTCTGGTCAATATTTTCGGTGGCATCATGAAGTGCGACACCATCGCCAATGGCGTTGTCACGGCTGCTCGTGAAACCCATCTGGCCGTGCCGCTGGTGGTACGCATGAAGGGCACCAACGAAGATCTGGGCAAGAAAATTCTTGCTGAATCGGGTCTGCCGATCATCACTGCTGACTCCATGGCCGAAGCTGCGACCAAGATCGTCGCAGCCGTCAAGTAAGGAACCACTATGTCAATTTTCATCAATAAAGACACCAAGGTCATCACCCAGGGCATCACCGGGAAAACCGGCCAGTTTCACACTGAAAAGTGTCAGGAGTACGCCAACGGCAAAAACTGCTTTGTGGCGGGCGTGAACCCCAAAAAAGCCGGCGAGTCAATTTTTGACATTCCGATTTTTGCCTCGGTCAAAGAAGCCAAGGCGCAGACCGGTGCAACGGTTTCCGTCATCTATGTGCCGCCCGCCGGCGCTGCCGATGCGATCTGGGAAGCCTGCGAAGCCGATCTCGATCTGGCCATCTGCATCACCGAAGGCATTCCGGTGCGCGACATGCTGGTCGTGCGTAACAAGATGAAAGCCAAGGAAGCTGCCGGTGGTAAAAAAACGCTGCTGCTCGGCCCCAACTGCCCCGGCCTGATTACCCCGGATGAAATCAAGATCGGCATCATGCCCGGCCACATTCACCGCAAGGGACGCATCGGCGTGGTGTCACGTTCCGGCACGCTGACCTATGAAGCCGTGGGTCAGTTGACCGAAATCGGTCTCGGGCAGTCTTCTGCGGTGGGTATTGGTGGCGACCCCATCAATGGCCTCAAGCACATTGATGTCATGCGTGCGTTCAATGACGATCCTGAAACCGATGCGGTCATCATGATCGGTGAAATCGGTGGTCCGGACGAAGCCGAAGCAGCAGTGTGGTGCAAGGCCAACATGAAGAAGCCGATTGTCGGTTTCATCGCCGGCGTAACGGCACCTGCCGGCAAGCGCATGGGACATGCCGGCGCGCTGATTTCTGGCGGTGCTGACACGGCTGACGCGAAACTGGCCATCATGGAAGAGTGCGGCTTCACCGTGACCCGCAATCCTTCAGAAATGGCGAAGCTACTCAAGGCGCTGTTGAAGTAATTTTGCAGGACGTCAGAGCTGGCGCTCACGCAGACGCTGGGTCGTGTAGGTATCAGAAGGCCGTGCCGGCTAATATCCGGCACGGCCTTTTTGTTGTGCTTTTGTTGTGTCACGGGTTGCCGTGCTATTTGACCGAAAGTGATAGCATTTGTTGAACCATGCTACGGAGGTTGGCGCAATGTCCGGATCTGAATTCGAGCCCTTGTTATTGAAGCTGCTCTCGACGGTCGTCCTCTTTCGCGAGTTGGAACGCGAAGATCTGGTGGATATGCTGCGCAGTTCCACGAAAGCCGTGTTCGCGCCGGGGGAGATCGTCTTCGAAGAAGGTTTTTCAGGACACTCGATGTACATTGTGGTGCAGGGACGCTTCGAGGTGTTCAAGTCGGTAGGGCGTGAGGAAGCGCATGTTGCCGAGATTTTTCCGGGCGAGCATTTTGGTGAGATCGCATTGGTAACCGATCGGCCGCGCATGGCCTCGGTTCGGGCACTGGAGGATTCCGTCGCGCTACGTCTGACCAACGCGGCCATTTTTGCGCAGCCCAGTGTGGCGGTGTTTCTGCTTAAAAACATGGCACGGTTAATGGCAACCCATTTGTCTGAAATGAATGACGAAGTGTTGCTGCTCGACATGTCGCGACGTTATCGCAACGAAGCGCAGGAACGACAGGCCGCAGCGCCTGTGAGCAAGCCAAAGCCGGTGTCGCGCAACGTTGGTTAGCCCTTTTGCGGGCAGACTGCTTGGCTAAAATTGATAAAAAACTCTGCGCTTCCTGCGCCCGCCGACATTTTTAAGTTAAATTGATTGACTGAGTTGATGCCGTACTGTAACAATTGCACCCATTGCACTGTTTTAACAGGGGCTCTTTCGCGAAAGCACAGAATTACCCGCAGATGAAAAAGACAGATTTCTGGAAGAGTGACTGGTTTTTTGGCGCCGTCGTCAGCCTTATTGTGCTGGTGCTGGGCAATGGCGAGTTGCTACAAAGCCTCGAGCGCAAGGCTTATGACCTGGGTGTAGGCGCAACCTCGCGGGCACCCTCCGACAAAGTGGCGATCATTGCCATTGATAAGCCCAGCCTCGACAACATCGGTCGCTGGCCGTGGTCACGCGAAGTCATGGCCGACATGGTGGATAAACTCGCGGCGGCAAAGGCCAAAGTGATTGCCACGACCGTGTTTTATTCCGAGCCGCAGCGCGATCAGGGTCTCGCTTACATTAACAAGCTGATCGAAACCTGTGGCGTGACGCTGCCTTCTGCGGCCCCCTCTCAGCCCGTCGCCGTGGCTCCCGCGCCGATAGAGCCCGGTGCCGCACCCGCCGCACCCGTTGCACCCGCGGCAATCGCTGAGCCTTCTGCACCCTCTGCGCCCTTGCCGTCCAGTTGCCCGCAGATCGAATCCATTTTGCTGGAGGCGGATCAGAAATTAAATACGGACCGTCGTCTTGCAGAGGCTTTTTCCAAAGCGGGTAACGTCGCGCTGCCGATGTTGTTTGTGATCGGCGAACCACGCGGCCGGCCCGACAAAGACTTGCCCGATTACATCAAGAAAAGCGCGGTGAAACTCACGGGGGGCGGTGAGGCGCCGCCTTATCTCACCACCGGTGTGGATGCCAGCATCATTGAACCGCTCGGCAAGGTCGCTGCGGCTATCGGGCATCTCAATGTCACGCCCGATGTGGATGGTGCGATTCGTACCGAACCTTTGGTGCTCGGTCATTTCGATCAGGCTTACCCGTCGCTTTCGCTGCTGGTGGCAGCCAAGAGCCTGAATCTGGCACCGGCAGACATTCAGGCACAGGCGGGCAGTCACGTCAAACTCGGTAAATTGAAGATCGGCACCGACGGCGAAACACGGATGCTGACGTTTTTCTACAAGGAAAAAGAAGGCGGACAGCCGGCATTTCAGGTGGATTCGTTCTTTGATGTGAAGAGCGGGAAAATTCCCTACGACAAGTATCGCGACAAGATTGTTTTGATTGGCCCCACGTCTTCGTCGATCGGCAGCGTGTTCGTGACCCCCGTGAATCCAACCATGCCGGCTGTGTTAATGCAGGCACATGCGGTTTCCAGCTTGTTGTCCGAGCATTTTTTTGTTGTGCCGACTTGGGCGATCTGGGTTGAGCGGTTGGTATTTCTGCTGATTGCCGCGTATCTGATTGCGCTGTTGCCGCGTATCAAGGCCGGCGTCGCTGCAGGCATTACGGGCGGATTGCTGCTGGCGCTGGTCGGGTCGCATTTTGTGTTGATGACGACGCAACTGATGTGGCTGCAATTGATGGTGCCGGCGACGCTGTTGCTGGTTGGGCATCTGCTGCTGACGACCAAACGGTTTTTGGTCAGCGAGCGTGGCAAAGAAAAGTCCGATGCCGAGTCGGCTGAATCGAATCGCATGCTGGGTCTGGCATTTCAGGGCCAGGGGCAGTTGGACATGGCCTTCGATAAATTTCGCAAGTGTCCGATGGATGTGCCGTTGCTGGAGAATATGTACAATCTGGCGCTGGATTTTGAACGCAAGCGCCAGTTCAACAAGGCGGAGCAGGTGTTCCGCTACATGTTCGACTTTGATCCAAAATTCCGCGATGTGGAAACCCGGATCAATCGCGCCAAGCAGTTGTCGGAAACGGTGATCCTTGGTGGTGGCGGAGGGGGCAAGAGCAATGCAAGCCTGCTCGATGCGTCGGGTAATGTTGAAAAACCGATGCTGGGTCGTTACCAGATTGAAAAAGAACTGGGCAAAGGCGCGATGGGGGTGGTGTATCTTGGCCGCGATCCCAAAATCAACCGCGTCGTGGCGATCAAGACTATGGCGCTGTCGCAAGAGTTCGATGAGGACGAAATTGCCGACGTCAAGGAGCGTTTCTTCCGCGAGGCCGAAACTGCCGGGCGTCTGAACCATACTAATATCGTCACCATGTTCGATGCGGGCGAAGAGCACGACCTGGCCTACATCGCCATGGAGTTTCTCAAGGGCAAGGATCTGGTACCGCATGGCAAGCCAGGTAACCTGCTGCCATTGCCGCGCGTGCTGAGTATCGTTGCGCGTGTGGCCGATGCGCTTTCGTATGCCCATGAAAACAATGTGGTGCATCGCGATATCAAGCCGGCAAACATCATGTATGAACCGGAATCCGATCAGGTCAAGGTGACCGACTTTGGCATTGCGCGCATTACCGACTCATCCAAAACCAAGACCGGTATGGTGCTGGGAACCCCCAGTTTCATGTCGCCCGAACAATTGGCCGGTAAAAAAATTGATGGCCGTTCCGATCTCTTTTCGCTGGGCGTTATGTTGTATCAGATGACGTGCGGAAAATTGCCGTTTGATGGTGATTCCATGGCGCAACTGATGTTCAGAATCGCCAATGAGCCGCATCCCGATATTCGCAATATCAATCCTGATCTGCCGGATTGTGTGGTGGCCATCATCGATAAGGCGCTGACCAAAGACGTTGCGGCGCGCTACCAGACCGGGGCAGAATTTGCCAAGGATATTCGAAGCTGCATCGGCATGACGGGCGGCGCTGCTGCCGGTGATGCGTCGGTCGATATCAGCCTTTGAGCACGAACCGAACTGAACTGAACCGAACTGAACCGAACTGAACAAATGGAACTCCAATGGAACTAAATTCAGTGCTCGACATTGTTACCAAAACCGACCCCGGTATGGTTCGTTCCAATAACGAAGATGCGGTCATGGCCAATCCCGTGCGCGGCATTGCGGTTCTGGCCGATGGCATGGGGGGCTACAACGCCGGAGAAGTGGCCAGTGGAATGGCAACGGTGCTGCTGGGTACCGAACTGGAAAAGTCGTTTCTTGCGCGTTCGCCGAGTTCGCCGGGTTTGCCAGATAGTGCCTCGGGTGAGTCGTGGGCGCATGCGGCGCTGAGCGCAGAAATTGCCAAGACCAATAGCGCCATTTATCAGGCGGCACAAAGCCAGCCACAGTATGCCGGGATGGGTACGACGCTGGTGATTGGTGTGTTTCACGACGACAAGGTCACCGTCGCGCATATTGGTGATTC
>CAJAWW010000079.1 GCA_903946745.1 uncultured beta proteobacterium | reverse complement strand
GTGTTCAGAAATCGGCTTTGCTCGCACGTATTCATTGAGACATGAATAGAAAATTAAAATATTTATACACGTCACAAGCGACGTGATAAGCTATCCGCCATTTCTTATTATGTGGCGACAGACTAAAGCATGACCGAGCTGAATATCCCCAGCCCCACCAGTCTTGAGATTAAGGCGGTATGGCAGGGCTTGACCGAGGCGCATCGGCATTTGGCGGAGCTGAAGGGCTTGTGCGAATCCTTGCCCAACCGCGCCATCTTGCTTGATACGCTGGCGATTCAGGAGGCGAAGGACAGTTCCGAAATCGAGAACATCATCACCACGCATGATGAGTTGTACGCCTTCGATCAGCGCAGTTCGGCATCGCCGGCGGCCAAGGAGGTACAAAACTACGTCGCGGCCTTGAAGGTGGGGTTTAGTGACGTGGTGAATTCCGGCCTGATCCGCATGAGCACCATCTTGCGAGTGCAGGAGCAGGTCGAGCAGAACAATGCGGGCTTTCGCAAGCTGCCGGGGACGGTGTTGAAGAATCAGGCAACCGGTGCAGTGATGTATGAACCGCCGCAGGATGCCGTGCTGATCGAAAAGCTGATGGCGCAGCTGGTGGATTTTATTCATGCTGACGACGATTGCGACCCCTTGTTGCGCATGGCCATTGCACATCATCAGTTTGAAAGCATCCACCCGTTTTATGATGGCAATGGTCGCACCGGGCGCATTTTGAATTTGCTGATGCTGCAACGCGAGGGGCTGATGGATTTACCGGTGTTGTATCTGAGCCGCTACATCACCTCGACCAAGGCGCAGTATTACCAGTTGTTGCAATCAACCCGCGAAACGCATGACTGGGTAGAGTGGTGTGTTTATATGTTGAAGGGCGTGGCGCTGACCGCGAAAAGCGAAGTCCGGCTCATCAAGCAGTTGCGCGAACTGATGCAGACGACGAAGCACCGGCTGCGAACTGAGCTGCCCAAGCTGTACAGTCAGGAACTGTTGAACAACCTGTTTCGCTATCCCTATACGAAAATCGAGTTTATTGAAAACGATCTCGGCGTCTCGCGGATCACGGCGGCCAAGCACCTGGATGCGCTGGCGGTGGCGGGTTATGTGGAAAAGAAAAAAATCGGGCGCACGAATTTTTATATCAACCGCCCCTTGTTCGCACTACTGACGCAGATCAGCCTGAACGATGAACGAAGCTGAAACCCGCGCTCGGTACGCGCTTTGTGCGCTTTGCCTCATGTTCGCGTGCGTACTGTCGAGCCAGAACGCGCAAGCACAGGTGCCGCAGAATTCCGAGAGTCGCGGTACTCCGCGTGAGCGTGCCAACGTTGTTCGTAGTGAGGCTGAGCGCGCATACGATCTTGAGTTAAAAGCCTGCTGGCAGAAGACGCTGGTGAGTGACTGCATGGCGGCGGCGAAAGCGCAAAAAGCGGCAGCGCTGAAAGAGGCGACCCGACTGGAGGGCGAGGGGCGGGCAGCGGAGCAGGAGATCCGTCTGCGTGAGCGTGAGGCGAAGGCGACGCAACAGGCGGCCGACATACCGAAGCGTGAGGCCGAAGAGGCGGCACGAAGCGAGAAATTTCGCAACGAAAAGGTGCTCAAGGATGCCAAACGTGCGGAAAAACACGCCGCCGATGCCGCAGCATCAGAACAACGCAGTGCCAAGGCGCAGACCGACAACGCGGCGCGTTTGCGAAAGCAGCAGAAACTGGATGCAGCGGACGCCGCACCGGCACAAAAGAATTCCGGCAGCAATCGCGCCGAGCGCGAAAAAGAGCAGGCTGAACGCGCGGCAAAGATTGACGAGCGCAAAAAGAACTACGCCAATGAACTGAAGCGACGCGAGGCGGACAAGGCCGCCAAGGCGGCGGCCGAAGCGGCACAAGCGGCGGCCAAAGAAAATGCAAAGAGCAGCCCGCTTTGTTGCCTGTGGTCGAAAGCGTGCTGCGGCGAGCCTGCCCCTGGCAAGTGAGCGGGGCTGAATCAGGTGGAACCGGTGTCGTGCATTTGCGTGGCAATTTCCTGGCGCACCGTGTCCATGTTCAGATTCATCACCTCGCCGATGAGTTGCTCAAAAGTCGACGATGAAAGTGCGCCGGCTTCGGCGTAGATGATGATCTGGTCACGAAAAACCATCAAGGTGGGTATCGAACGAATGTTGAAGGCGGCTGCAATGCTCTGCTGTTCTTCGGTGTTGATTTTGGCGAAGACGATGTCCGGGTGCTGCGCGGAAACCGCCTCGAAGGTGGGGGCAAAGGCGCGACAGGGGGCGCACCAGGGCGCCCAGAAGTCGATGATGACGGTGGCGTTTCCGGTGATGGTATTCTGAAAATTGTCGGCATCGAGTTCCAGTACAGACATGGTCTGCTCCCAAAATAGTGTTGGCGAATACTACCGCGCTGTGTCGTGCGCTGTATCGTGCGTTGCGTCGTCCATTGTGCCGCGCATGGGGCTGTATCGTGGCCGTTTTGCGCCATCGCCGACGGGGCCGCTGCACTTTGGCTCGCTGATTGCTGCGCTGGGTTCCTACCTCGATGCGCGCGCGCACGGCGGGCAGTGGTTGTTACGCATCGAGGACCTTGATGTGCCGCGTTGTTCACCGCTTGCGGCGGAGCAGATTTTACGCACGCTGGAAGCCTTTCACTTGCACTGGGATGGCGAGGTGGTCTGGCAAAGTCGTCGCACTGCCGCCTATGCCGAGGCGTTGGAGCGACTCAAGGCGGGGTCGCAGGTGTTCGCCTGCGCCTGCACGCGTCGGGAACTCGCCGACTCTGCATTGAATGAACCGTCAGGGCTGGCGGCGGATGGTGCCGTGCGCTATCCGGGCACCTGCCGCCATGGTTTGCCTCCCGGCAAGACGGCACGCGCCTGGCGTGTCGGGGTGGATGATGCGCGCATCAGTTTTGAGGACGCCGTGCAGGGCAGCGTGAGCAGCGAGCTTGCAACGGACTCGGGCGATTTTGTGTTGCGTCGTGCCGATGGTCTGTTTGCCTATCAACTGGCGGTAGTTGTCGATGATGCCGAAGCCGGCATTACGCATGTGGTGCGTGGTGCTGATTTATTGGCGTCGACGCCGCGCCAGATTTATCTGCAACAATTGCTGGGTTTGTCGCAGCCGGCATACGCGCATTTGCCGGTGGCGCTCAATCCGGCCGGTGAGAAACTTTCTAAACAGACGTGTGCGCCATCGCTTGACGTTCGCCAGCCGACGTTGGCATTATGGGCTGCGTTGACTTTTCTCGGCCAGCAACCGCCGCCCGAGTTGGCGCACAGTTCCCCCCGCGATTGTCTTGATTGGGCGCTGAACCATTGGCACCTTGACCATGTGCCCATGCACGCACCCATCCACGCAACTACCCTGGAGAAACAACATGTTGATTGAAGATGCGTCGGGTCTGCGCCGGCTATTGACGGAGTGCCGTGTGATTGCGGTGGTGGGTGTGTCGGCAAAAAGCGACCGCCCCAGTCACTATTGCAGTCAGTACCTGATTGACCACGGCTATACAGTGATCCCTGTAAATCCGGGGCTGAAGGAGGTACTCGGCCTGACTTGTTACCCCGACCTCGCTGCGATTCCGGTCAAGGTCGATATGGTGAATGTATTCCGTAACGCCGAGGATGTGCCGCCCATTGCCGCTGAAGCGGTGCGTATCGGTGCCCGTTGTCTGTGGCTGCAACTGGGCATCGTCAATGAGTCCGCGGCAGAAATGGCATCGGCTGCCGGGCTGGAGGTGGTGATGAATCACTGCGTGAAGATGGAGCACGCACGGGTGATGTAGCACTCGACCATCAACGTGAAACTCGAAGGCGAACGTGCCAGAGGCTTTACCAGTCGCCAAGTGGAGGCGGTAGCGCAGTGGCGGTTTTGAGCCGACGCCCTGAGGGCAGTTGAGAAGAAAGTAAATACCGAGATACCGGGGAACAATACCGAAGAATCTTGTTTCTGCTTTATCCGAATAACGCGCTGTGCGAGCCGAGGCGAGCCAGGATCAGCACATCGTCGCCGACCTTGCGATAGATCAGCAACAAGTCCGGCTTGATGTGACATTCGCGATAGCCGATCCAATCGCCGGTCAGATCATGATCGCGGTGACGTGGCGCTAGGGGTTGGTCGGTCGCCAGTGCTTTGAGTACAGACACCAGATCTTTATCGAGCGTTGCCCGGTACTGGCCTTTTGCTTCGCGCTTGTAGTCACGTTTGAACGCACCGGGGCGATCAATCGTCCGCATGCAGATCGGCCATCAGGTCATCGACGGTAGCGAAGCGCTTAACTTTTCCGGCCTCGATCTCGGCGAGTGCCTGGCGACTGCTCTTGCTCGGAGCCTTGACCTCGAACGGTAGGCGGCGCTCGTCCGCAACGCGCAGCATCAGCAAGCGAATCGCGTCGGATACGGACAAGCCCATCGCATCGAGCGCGGCGGTGGCGCGCTCCTTGGTTTCAGCATCAATGCGGGCACGAACATAGGTATCAGCCGCAGTGGACATGATTTGTACTCCGTAGGGACAGAGGCACTATTGTAGTCACATTAAGACTGCATTTAAAAATATGAAATACCGCAAAATATCGGGGAGACCACGGTTTCAGTCTTGGCGACAACTTCCTTACGAAACAGCAACCTTGTTCCGACTGGATGTTCTCTGTGCCCTCTGTGGCAAGAGGTTTGCTTTTGAGTTTCCCTCTCAGCGCCCCTGCGCGTTCTCCCACAGTACTTTGTGCAATTGCAACTGAAAGCGCACCGGTAGCCGGTCATTCAGTATCCATTGCGCCAGATCGGCCGGCGCGAGGCGGCCTTGCACGGGCGAGAACAGTAGTGGAATCCCGGATGTGAATAGTCGACGCTGGTGACACGCCTCAACAGCCCAGTCATAGTCCTCGCGCGAAGCCAGCACTAACTTTAGTTCGTCATGCGGGGTTAGCAGCGCAAGGTTTTCCCAGCGATTGCGCGCGACTTCACCGGAGCCGGGTGCCTTGATGTCGACGATGCGCGAAACGCGTGCATCAATGTCGCCAATATCCAGCGCGCCGCTGGTTTCGAGCGAGACGGTATAGCCGGTGTCGCATAGCGTCGTGAGGAGCGGCAGGCAGTTTTTTTGCGCCAGCGGTTCGCCGCCGGTGACGCAGACGGTGGTGCAGCCAAATTTGCCCACACGGTTGAGCACTTCAGCGATCGGCACGGATTCACCGCCGCTGAAGGCGTAGGTGGTGTCGCACCAGACACAGCGCAAGGGGCAACCGGTCAGACGGACAAAAACGGACGGTAAGCCGACGCGGCTGGATTCACCCTGAATGGAGTGAAATATCTCGGTGATGCGAAGTACCGCCTCCGCCGTATTCACCGTGGCCGCTGACATGGCTATTGCAATGACGACTATTTTTTCTTCAGGCGCACCCGGGCGCGCTTGGCGGCGTCGCTGTTCGGGTATTTTTCCACCAGCAGTTCGAGCGTGGCACGTGCACCTTGAATGTTTTTCTGCGCATCCAGCGCGGCGGCCTGACTTTCAAGTGCGCTTGGTGCGCGGTCATCGTTCGGCCAGCGCGTGGCAAAGGTACCGAACAACTCGGCGGCACGCGCCGGGTCTTTGGCTTGTGTATGCGCATAGCCGCCCCAGTAATGCGCCGAAGCCAGCAGGCTGCTTTCCGGATAGGTCTTGATGAAGATGAGGAACGACCCACCCGCCTCAGCGAACTTGGAGGCTTTTAGCCCGGCCAGTGCGGCTTCGTAATCATGTGTTTCGAGTGAAGGGTCCACTTTGGGTTTTGCCGCCACCTTGGGTTCGGCGGCCGCTTGTTCAAGCTTGCGCATGCGGCTGTCGAGATCGACGTAAAAGTCTTTCTGCCGCTTTTGTGCCGCTTCGAGCTCATAAGCCAGTACTTCAATCTGGCCGCGCAACTTGGCGACGTCGCCACGGACGGCCTCGGTCTGATTGGCGAAATCGAGCTGATTGCGATTAACGGTTTCGGCGCGTTTGGTCAGTTCGGCGACATCGGTGCGCAATTTTTCGATGCGATGACGGGCTTCATCGTCATCAAACAACCCGGCGCGCACCGGGTTTGCGAGCAACAGCGTTGCCGCCGCGAGCAGGCAAAGACCGCGCATGCTTAGTATTCACCCGAATACAGAATGTCGCCGCGGCGATTCTTGGCCCAGCACTCTTCGCTGCTATCGGCGCAGGCCGGTTTTTCTTCGCCGAGACTGACCGATTCGACCTGCTCTTCACGCGCGCCGAGCAGCGCCAGGGTTTTCTTTACCGCGTCGGCGCGTTTCTGGCCGAGTGCGAGGTTGTATTCACGGCTGCCGCGATCATCGGCGTTGCCCTGAATCAACATTTTCATCTTCGGGTTGGCGGCGAGGAACTTGCCGTGTGCGGTCAGCAGCGTCTGGAATTCGTCACGCACCACATAGCTGTCGTAATCAAAATAAATGTTGCGCTTGGCTAACGGGCTGCGTGGGTCGCGCAGTGCGGCGAGGCTGCTGGGGTCAAACGCTTCGGGGGTGGTGGTGCGGCTCACCGTGGCAGGGATCGATGCCGGTGTCGGCTCGGTCTGGACAACCGCCGGTGCGCGCGATTCAACGGTGGCAGGTTTTTGTTCTGCCGGTGCGGGCGGCTGCGAGCCGCAGGCGGCAAGGAACAGAGCCAACATCGAGATCGAAAGGGTTGCGCGCATGGTGATGCTCCTTGTTAAGTTTGCTGGTCTGCCGCGGTTCAATGTGCTGAGTTTATTTGGCCAGAGGCCCCCAGGCCGGCTCCCGCACATCGGCGGCCTGGACAGAAAGCTTTTGCTTGACGCGGCCGTCGCTGGAGACGGCGGCCAGTACGCCGCGCCCGCCCACTTCCGTGGCGTAGAGAATCATGCGGCTGTTGGGCGAGAAACTGGGCGATTCATCCTTGGCCGAATCAGTCAGGATCTGCGTTTGCTTGGTGGTCAGATCCATCAGCGTGAGCTGAAAACGACCGTTGTTGCGGGCGATGTAAGCGAGATTTTTGCCATCGGGCGAGGGACGCGGCGTGACGTTGTAGCTGCCGTCGAACGTGACGCGTTCGGCAACGCCGCCGGTGGTGGCGATGCGATAGATCTGCGGGCTGCCGCCGCGGTCCGAGGTGAAATAGATCCACGACCCGTCGGGCGACCAGCGCGGCTCAGTGTCGATGCCGGAGGAGCTGGCAATGCGCGCAATGCCGCTGCCATCGGTATTGACCAGATACAGTTGTGAGGCACCGTCTTTAGTCAGCACCACGGCTAGGCGCTTGCCATCGGGTGACCAGGCCGGTGCGGAGTTCGAGCCCTTGAAGTTGGCGGCGACGTGGCGGCGGCCGCTGGCCAGATCGTGCACATAGACCACCGGTTTTTTGGCTTCGAAGGAGACATAGGCCAGCTTGCTGCCGTCCGGCGACCAGGCCGGCGAAATGATCGGCTCGCGCGAGGCCAGCGCGGCTTGCGCATTGCTGCCATCGGCGTCGGCCACTTGCAACTCGTAGCGCCCGGTGCTTTTGACTACATAGGCGATGCGGGTGGAAAATACGCCGGGTTCGCCAGTCAGTTTTTCATAGACAAAATCGGCAATGCGATGCGCGGTGGCACGCAATTGCGCACTGGTGTGGGCGTAGGCCTGCGTTCCGATGACGGCTTCCTTGGGCACATCAGACAGGCGCACGCGGGTTTCGTAGCGGCCGTCGGTGGCCGGCATGACGGTGCCGCCAACCACGGCATCGGCACCGCGCTGTTTGAGATCGCTGAAGGCGGGGGTGGATTTGTCATCCAGTGCGCCGAAGGTATCCACCAGACGGAACAGACCGCTGCGTTCGAGGTCGGCGCGCACCACGGAGGTGAGCGCCTGGGCGACGATACGCTCGCCGGTGAAATCGGCGATGGTGACCGGCAGGCGGTTGCTGCCAGAGCCGGTGATTTCGACGGTGAGTTGCGCGTGTGCGCCGGTGGCACCCAGCAAGCAGCTTGCGGCGCAGGCAAGAACAAGAACGCGGCGAGAAATCTTCATGAATTGATTATAGCGGCCTCAATCATCAAGCGGCCGGAAACGAAGCTCCAGGGCACGCTCGAAAAGCCCGGCCTGTTCCGGCTTTGGCAGCGGGCTGGATTTCAGAATGGCACGTTCGATGGCGGCATCCAGTGCATTGATGCCCGACGAACGTTTGAGGCGCACGGCGATGATTTCGCCGCTGGGCAACTGGGTGACATCGAATACGGCCTCCGGGTTGCCCTTGATCTCGGGCGGCAGCACGATATTGCCGCGAATCTTGCCGCGAATGCGTGCCAGATAGTCGGCAACCGCCTTGTTACGTGCGGCAGAGGCCTGCCGTGCCTTGAGTTCGGTCAGCTCCTTGGCCATATTTTCGGTTTCTTTTTTGCGCGCCAGTTGGCGGGATTCACGTTCCAGTGCTTCCAGCATTGGGTCTGGCTCTTCTTTCGGCTCGGGCTTGGGTTCAGCTTTGGGTTCAGCTTTGGGTTCAGGCTTTTTCTTGGGCTCCTCCTTCACCGGTGGCTTGGGTTTTTCCTTGAGGGCGATGTCGGGTTTGACCGGGGTGGGTTTGGATTCAGGCTTGGGTTCGGGCTTGGGTTCGGGCTTGAGGACAGGTTTGGGTGGCGGAGGCGGCTCCACCGCGGGCGGTGGTGTCACTTCAACGGGTTGCGGCGTGGCCAGCACCAGTTCAACCTCTACGGCATCCGGTGCCTTGGTCTGCCAGCGCACGCCATAAATCAGCAGCGCGGCCAGCAGCAGATGCACCGCCAGCGCCAGCACCAGCGAGATGCGCTTGCCGGCCGTGTTGTCGGGCCGCAAAAAGGGCAGATCGACATGCGTCAGATTCATTGGCTGGTCGGTTTGCCCGGTTGTACCAGTAGCCCGATGCGGGCAATTTGTTGTCGTTGCAGTTCGTCCATGACGCCCAGCACCACTTCGTATTTCACGCTGCGATCCCCGGCGATCAATACCGCCTGTTGCGGATTTTTGGCCTGTGCCGCCTTGAGTCGCGCCGCGAGACCACTGCGGGTGACGGTTTGCTCGTCGCCGTTGACGGAACGGTCGCGCAGGGCAAGGCTGGCATCTGCCCGGATGATGACTTCGAGCGGCGCAACGGGGGGCTGGGCGGCTTTGCCAACGGTGGGCAGATCAATGCTGGCGGTGGGCACCATCGGTGCGGTGACCATGAAAATAATCAGCAGCACCAGCATTACGTCAATGTAGGGCACGACGTTGATCTGATTCATTAGTCGGCGGGGGCGCATCAGGACTCCTTGCGGGCGCGCTGCCCAAGGTAATGTGTCTTCAGGCGCTCGAACAGGCTCAGCGAATCGTAGCTCGCGTTGCGATCAAAAAAGTTGCGCCGCCAGCTTTCGCTCCAGAAGTGCACGCCGCAGGCATCCGGCGGCAGCGTGGTCGGCCCGGTGAGCAGCGTCGCAACATTCCAGAACGGAATCGGACAAAACAGGTTCGGATTAAGCAGCGCCCCGAGCAGGTTGAATTTTTCCAGCGCATTGTGCAGGCGCGTGGGGCCGCTGGCTTCGTCGGCGGCACCGAGCAGGCAGTCGTGCATTACCGGGCTATTGACGGGCACCTTCATCATGCAGTTCGAGGCGCGCACGCGCATGCGGCCTTCGTCACCCGGTTGTGCCGGCATCACCTGCGAGGCGAAAAAATAGTCCATGCCGTTGGCAAAGGCCAGCGGCTTGAGGCAGATCACGTCGATGTCTGACCAGATGCCGCCGCGCTCATGCAACAGCTTGCTGCGAAACCGGTCTGAAAACCGCACCGCTTCGACGGTGGAGGCGGCATCGGTTTCAACGTTGGTTTCAAGCTTGGGCAGCGCAAGGATTTCGCCCGCGTCTTTGACCACCAACCCCTTGGGCGTGTTGGCCGGCCGGCCATAGGAGTAGAGATGCACCTCGTGCCCGTTGCGCAAGAAGGACGTCAGCGAGAGTCGCTCCAGTGTCGAGAGCGGTCCGCCGACCCAGAGCATTTGTACCGGTGGAAGGGGCTGTGCCATGGTGTGCGGCGTTGGTTAGTTGGTTAGCGAATTTGCCGTTGCAAAATGTTGGAAAATTCTTCCATGAAACTCTCGAAGCGCACCGAAACGCGATCGACGTCATGGGCAAATCGGTTGTAAGCTACCACGGCCGGAATCGCCGCAAAAAGACCGATGGCGGTAGCCACCAGCGCTTCGGCAATGCCCGGCGCCACGGCGGCCAGCGTGGCGGTGACCATGCTCGCCAAGCCGCGAAACGCATGCATGATGCCCCACACCGTGCCGAACAGCCCGACATAAGGTGACACCGAACCCACCGAGGCAAGAAACGCCAGATGTGATTCGAGATCATCCACCTCGCGCTGGTAGGTGGCGCGCATCGCCCGGCGTGCGCCGTCGACCACGGTGGCCGGGTCGACGGTTTTCTGCGCGCGCAGTTTGACGAATTCGCGGTAGCCGGCCTCGAAAATACGTTCCAGCGCGCCGGTTTCGTGGCGGTTGTTGGCCGCACTTTGATACAGCGCGTTCAGATCGCCGCCGCTCCAGAAATCGCGCTCGAACTTTTCAGTGCGCGCGCGTGCATTGCGGATAGAGAAAGCCTTGCGGAAGATGTAATACCAGGACATGAAGGACACGCCCATCAGCAGCAGCATCACCAGTTTGACCACCAGGCTCGCGTGGCTGATGAGTTCGATGATCGATAAATCTTGCGTGACATTCATGCGCAGGTTTCCTGTGAGGGGGCGGCGGGCTGAATTCGCGCCGCCAGTTGTTCGTGAATCGTCTGCGGCATGGCGGTCGGCCGGCCGCGTAGCGGATCGATGCAGGCGATGCGTATTTTCGCATCAAGCAATAACACTTCATCGCGCAGAATACGCTGGCAAAAAACCACCTGTGCGCGCCCCAGCGATTCGACACCGGTATTGACGATCAACAAATCGTCCAGTTTTGCCGGTTTGAGGTATTCGGCGCTGACCGAGCGCACGGCAAACGCAATACCTTCGCTCATCAACTGCTGCTGGCTGTGCCCCAGTGCCCGCAAAAACTCGGTGCGCCCGCGTTCGAGAAAGCGCAGGTAGTTGGCGTAATACACAATGCCGGCGGCGTCGGTGTCTTCGTAGTAGACGCGTAGCGAATGTTGGTGCTGGCCAGTCATTGCATGCGTATCCGGCAATTAGGCGAAGGATAAAAACTCAAAATCCCCTCCGTTAACCGAGAGTTTCTTGTGCATCGCGGCGTGGACTAAATTATTAGCCACCTCAATGAATGGAATGTTGTTGCCGATCAGCAGCGCAAATATTTGCCGCGACGGTGCGGAAATGTTGTGCGTTGTGGCAAGCAGAGCGTCCTTTCTGACCAGCACCAGATCGCTGAAGGCGCTGGTGTTCATGGCCAGCGGTGCCCAGTCATAAAGCTTGATGAACTGGCTGGCGGCCTCCATGACGCTCAAGAACTGCAGTGCGCCACGGTGTGAAGCATAGAAATCATTGAGCACCAGATAGCCCGATGGTTTTACTTTTTGTGACCATCGAATCAGGTCTGAGAGCACAAAATCGAACCGGTGATTCGCATCGATATAGACAAAATCCAGACTATGGTCGGCGAAGTGGGGCACGGCGTCTTTGGATGTCATGCGCAAAATTTTCACATGGCTGTGCGCCGAGAACCGTTCGGTGACTTCTTTTTCGGCCTGTTGCAAAGCAAGGGCCACACCGCCCGGATAGTAGTCACTGATCGCGGCATTGATTTGGGTTTCCGCATCGAGATGACAGTCGGAGGGTAGTCGCTGGGTGTTGTCAGGGGCTGTCCATGTGTCGATGAGAAAAAGCTCCGCAGGCGCACGGCTGAGAAGCCCTTGCGAGTATTCGCCTTTGTACACGCCGACCTCGGCAGCGCGCTGGCCGGGTTCGAGCAGCAATTGAAAAACAGAGCGGTCGGCAAAGCAAACGTACATGAGAAATGACTTTCTTGCGTGGCGATTGCGTTACAGAATATGAAAGTGGTTGCGGCCGAAATCTTGCCGGATTCCCAGCAAGGCGCTGCCGTCATCCATGGCGTAGCACGCGTATTCTGCATTGCGCAACTGGGAAATCATCAGCGCGGTTTCATCAGGTGCGCGTTGCAGAATGTCCACTTGCACACACTTCGGCGCGTGTTGCGCAATGTCGGCCAGGGTGTCAAGCAGCAAGATATCGCTATGGATGGCTTCCCGGAGGGTCTGTCGAAACCGGGCTGAGGCGACGCCATCGACACTTTGCTGGACACCCGCGAGGGTGACGTTGAGCGAGAAACGCGATTCTTGCTGCTGATAACGTAACAGCCGACTGAGCCGGCGACCGTCGGTTGTGCGCACAATCACCGGTTCAGACTTTGCGTGCGCGGCGAGGCTGATCGATGAAATCGGCCGGTGGGGCAGATAGGGTTCGACGTAGGTGCCTGTGCGCGTGTCCAGCCCGATCTGGCCGAGATGACCGATCCAGTGATGCTGTAGCGACAAAAAATGCGTGGGAAGCTGGCTTTGGTGAATAGCCAGCGTCATCGAGGCCTGATCGAGATCGTAGTGAACCTTGCGTTGCAAGCCTTGAATGAGCCGTTGCTGCCAGACGGCCCAGTGCGGCGCGTCACGCCGCCCCGCGAACAGGCTGCCGCTGAGGATGGGATGCAATTGAAACTGCTGGGCAATGTCAGGCCCGTAATACTGTTCCAGACAATTGCGGTGCCATTGCATCGAGAACACCACGTTCGTTTGCACGGTCAGTGGCCACAGGCAGCGGTCGGTCATCGGGCAGGCGGCAAAGCCGTCTTGCCATGCACCTTCAACTGCCGCATCCAGTGCCTCGCGGGTTTGTAACCAAGTATCGGCGTCAAGATAGACGATCACTTCCCAGTCGGTGAAGAATTGGGGAAAGAAGGGACGACCCAGGCAGACTTTATACCATTCGGGTTGTCCCTCAAGCCCGCTGATCGGCCATTCGGGCTGGATGACGCTGCGCACACCGGCACGCCGCAGCCATTCCAGCTGATCGGCTTCGAGGCCGCCGTCGAGCACGGCGAAATCATAGTGCTGTGCAGCGCCGCAGGCGAAAAAAGACAGCAACAAATCTTGCAGATAGTGAAAGTAATGGCTGCTGCAGCCAGAGACGACGACCGCTTTGTGAGGCGTCATCCGAACAAACCTTCGCCGTTGGCATCCGACGCCGGTGTGAGCCCGAAATGCCGCCAGATGCTCGCCGTTGCCACGCGGCCACGCGGGGTACGTTGCAAGTAGCCTTGCTGAATCAGATAGGGTTCCAGCACGTCTTCAATCGTGTCGCGTGCTTCGCCAATTGCGGCGGCGAGGTTGTCCACGCCGACCGGGCCACCGCCAAATTTTTCCAGCATCGCGCCGAGCAGTTTCCGGTCCATGACGTCAAGGCCCAGGTGATCGACGTCGAGCATGGTCAGTGCCGCATCGGCCACTTCGCGCGTGATGTGACCGTCGGCTTTCACTTCGGCAAAATCGCGCACGCGGCGCAGCAGTCGG
>CAJAWW010000078.1 GCA_903946745.1 uncultured beta proteobacterium | reverse complement strand
GGCAGGCGCAACATGCCACCCCACGCGGGGATGATGCCGAGCATCACTTCCGGCAATGCGAACTGGGTACCCGGCTCATCAACAGCAATGCGATAGCGACAGGCCAGCGCCAGTTCGGTGCCCCCACCCATGCAGTGCCCGCGCACCAGTGCGAGCGTCGGGTAGGGCGCGGCGGCGAGCCGGTTGTAAGCCTCCCAGCCGCGCCGTACCAGCGCCTCGGCCGCGCCCGGCTGATCGAAGCGGGTGAATTCCTCGATGTCGGCACCGGCGATAAAACCGGCCTTTTTGCCCGACATGAAAATCAGCCCCTTGGGCGGCGTGTGTGCGCAATCGTCGAGCAGTTGCATCAACTCGGCCATGACTTCGGCCGACAGCGTGTTGGCCGAAGCACCGGCGCGGTCGATGATTGCCCAGGCGATGCCGTCTGCGTCGCGCCGCAGTGTCCAGTGATTCCAGTTGTGCGCGCTCATTGCAGTGTCTCCACCAAAACTGCGCCACCCTGCCCGCCGCCGATGCAAATCGCCGCCACACCGCGTTTTGCCCGTTTTCGTCGCAACACCTGCAACAGATGCAGCACGATGCGCGCACCCGAAGCGCCGACTGGATGTCCCTGCGCAATGGCACCGCCATCGACATTGAGTTTGCTGCGATCGAGCGTGCCAAAGGGCGCATCCAGTCCGAGTTGCTCGCGGCAGTAGTCGGCGTCCTGCCACGCCCGCAGGCAGCCTTCCACCTGCGCGGCGAAAGCCTCGTTGATTTCCCACGCGTCGACATCGTTCAGCCCCAAGCCATGACGTTGCAGTAACGGCGTGGCCGCATGCACCGGCCCCAGCCCCATCTGCGCCGGATCAAGCCCCGCCCATTGGGTATCGGTGATGCGCCCCAAGGGTTCGAGCTTCCAACGCGCCACAGCGGCTTCGGAGGCCAGCAACAACCACGCTGCACCGTCGCTGATTTGCGAGCTGTTGCCGGGCGTCACCTTGCCGTATTTGCGGTCGAAAAATGGGCGCAGTTTGGCGAGATTCTCAACACTTGAATCGGCGCGCACGCCGTCGTCCTCGGCATACACTTTGCCGTCGGCGCCGATCAGCGGCACGATTTCGTCAAAGTGACCGGCAGCGCGCGCGGCCACGGATTTCTGGTGACTGTCTGCGGAGTAGGCATCCATCTCGGCGCGCGAGATGCCAAAGCGCCACGCCAGATTCTCGGCCGTCTGCCCCATCATCAGATCAACCACCGGATCGGTCAGCCCGCGCATGATGCCGATCACCGGGGCGAGCAGGTTTTGCGGCCGCAATTGGGCGAACAGTGCGAGCTTCTGGCCGCTGCTGCGCGCGGCGGCCATGCGCGAAAACCACAGCACCATTTTGTCGGAATACAACAGCGGCGCACGCGACAGCGCATCGACGCCGCCCGCCAGCACCAGCTGCGAACGGCCACTATGAATGTTGGCAATGGCCGAATCCATCGCCTGCATGCCCGAGGCGCAATTGCGCATCACCGTCCAGCCCGGCACCTTGTGGCCGCAGCCCAGGCGCAGCGCAATCACGCGGCCAATGTTGGTTTCATCGACACTGGGCGTCGCGCAGCCGACGATCACTTCGTCAAGGTCTGTGGCGTCGAAGGGCTGGCGCATCAGCAGCGCGCGCCCACTGGCGGTGGCCAGATCGGCGGCGGAAAACGGCCCCGGCGTGTTGCGTGATTTGAGAAACGGCGTGCGCCCAGCGTCGACTATAAAGACCGGATCAAAGGGCATGAGCAGACTCCTCGTTCAGGTTGGCCGGAAAATCATCGACGTGAATCACCCGGTCGCGCAGCACCCGGGCGCGTTCCAGCAGCGCTGCGTCATCCGGACTCAGTGCGGCAACATTCCCTGTTTTTTGTGCTTCGCGCATTTTCGCCTCGAGCGGTTCAACGGCAATAACAGCGATCAGTGCGTGCTCGATGGCACCCACCGCATCATGTTCATCCTGCGGCACATACATGCCGGCAGTGAGGCGATCGCGCGTGGCCGAAGGCGCGATCAGCAGCTTTGCCACCCGATGCCCCAGTTCATCCGCCGGCACCACATACGGCCGCCCGAGCGGAAAGATCAGCCGCGCCAGCAGCCACGCCACCAGCTTGTTCGGATAGTTGGCAAGCACGCCCTCAAAGGCATTCTGCGCCTTGAACATGGCGTCCCAGATTGCCCAGTGCAGCAGCGGGGCGTCATCCTTCGGGCAGCCTTCGGATTCGTAACGCTTCAGCGCCGCCGAGGCCAGATACATCAGCGACAAAATATCGCCCAGTCGCGCCGACAACTTCTCGCGCCGCTTGAGCCCGCCACCCAGCACCAGCATCGACACATCCGAGATAAACGCAAACGCCGCCGAAAAGCGCGTGAGTTGCTGGTAGTAACGTTTTGTTTCGGGTGCCACGCCGTCTGGCACCGAAACAAAATGCGAGCCCGTCAGCCCCATCACCAGCGCCCGCAGGGCATTTCCCAAGGCAAACACGGTATGGCCGGCCAGCGCACGATCAAATTCGACGAGTCCGGCCGCCCGATCCGCATTCTGTGCCGCACGCATTTCGGCCAGCACATAGGGGTGGCAGCGAATCGCGCCCTGCCCGAAAATAATTAAACTGCGGGTCAGAATGTTCGCACCCTCAACGGTGATGGCAATCGGAATCTGCTGATACACGCGCCCCATGAAATTGCTGGGGCCCAGACAGATGCCCTTGCCACCAAGAATGTCCATGGCATCATTCACCACGCTGCGCGCGCGCTCGGTGACGTGATACTTGACGATGGCGGAAACCACCGAGGGCTTCTCGCCCAGATCAATGGCACCGGCGGTCAGGGTGCGGGCGGCGTCCATCAGATAGGTGTTGCCGCCCATGCGCGCCAGCGCTTCCTCGATGCCTTCAAACTTGCCGATGGGCGTCTTGAACTGTCGCCGCACCCGCGCATAGCCGCCGGTGGATCGCACCGCCAGCTTGGCCATGCCGGTGTTGGATGACGGCAAGGAAATCGAACGCCCCGCCGCCAGGCACTCCATCAACATGCGCCAGCCTTGCCCGGCCATCGGCACGCCGCCGATGATCCAGTCCAGCGGCATGAACACATCGTTGCCCTGATTGGGGCCATTTTGAAACACGGCATTGAGCGGAAAATGCCGCCGCCCGATGATGACGCCCGGGTGGCTAGTCGGCACCAGCGCGCAGGTGATGCCAATATCTTCAAGCTCACCCAGCAGATGGTCAGGGTCACGCAGGCGGAATGCCAGCCCCAGAATGCTGCACACGGGTCCGAGCGTGATGTAGCGTTTGTCCCAGGTCACACGCATGCCGAGAATCTCATGCCCCTGCCACAGGCCTTTGCAGACAATGCCGGTATCCGGAATCGATGCCGCGTCGGAGCCGGCATTTGGATTGGTCAGCGCAAAGGCCGGCACCTCCAGCCCTTGAGCCAGACGTGGCAGGTAGTAATCCTTCTGCGCCTCGGTGCCATAGTGCAACAGCAATTCGGCCGGCCCCAGCGAGTTGGGCACCATCACCGATACCGCCGCGGCAGAACTGCGGGTGGATAACTTCTGCACCACTTGCGAATGCGCGTAAGCGGAAAACTCCAGCCCGCCGTAGCGACGCGGAATAATCATGCCGAGAAAACCGCTTTCCTTCACATACGCCCACGCCTGCGGCGACAGATCGCGATGCACCTGCGTCGATTCCCAGTCGCTGGTCATCGCGCAAAGTTGCTCGCATTCGTTGTCGAGAAAGGCTTGCTCGGCGGGCGTGAGCGTGGGGGTCGGATAATCCAGCAACCGCTGCCAGCGCGGCTGGCCGGAGAACAGTTCGCCTTCCCACCAGACGGTGCCGGCCTCCAGCGCATCGCGCTCGGTTGGCGACATGGCGGGCAGAATTTTCCGGTAAAGCGCAAACACCGGGCGGGTGATAAGAGCACGTCGCACCGCCGGCAAACAAAGCAGCGCGGCCAGAATAAACACGGTTGCAACACTGAAAGCGAATAACCCGTTCATGGTCTACCCCTTTCGGTTGATGACTGCGCTTTGATGCTGACACGATGCAAGGGGAAGTCAACCCCCGACTGCTAGAATCACCCCATGCGTCGCGCCCCTTCCACCATTGCCCTGCCCGGGCCCGACCTCGATTCGCGTCACGACTGGCAGACCCTTCGCACACTCTTACCCTATCTCTGGGCGTGGAAGTGGCGGGTCATTTTTGCGCTGTTTTGCATGCTGGCGGCCAAACTCGGCAACGTGGCGGTGCCGCTGGTGTTCAAAGACATTATCGATACGCTGGTGCCAACGGCATCCGCGCCCCTCGCCGGCGCGCTGGTGCTGGTGCCGCTGGGCTTGCTGGCGGCTTACGGCGCACTGCGTTTTTCCACCGCGCTATTCACCGAACTGCGCGAATTCTTTTTTGTACGGGTAACACAGCGGGCGGTGCGCACCATTGCGCTGCAAGTGTTTGAGCACCTGCATCAACTCAGCCTGCGCTTTCATCTGGAACGCCAGACCGGGGGCTTGACGCGCGACATCGAGCGCGGCACGCGTTCCGTCGCCGCGCTCATCAGCTACACCCTGTATTCAATTCTGCCGACGCTGATCGAAATATCACTGGTGCTGGTGATATTGATCACACGCTACGACGCCAGCTTCATGCTCATCACCGCCTGCACGCTGACGCTGTATGTCACCTTTACCGTCATCGTCACCAACTGGCGCATCCACCTGCGCCGTGAGGTGAATGAAATCGATTCGGCCGCCAATGTGCGCGCGATCGACAGCCTCATCAATTTTGAGACGGTGAAGTATTTCAACAACGAACGCTGGGAACGCGACCGCTACGACGAGCAGATGCAAAAGTGGGAAACGGCACAGGTGAAGAGCCAGATTTCACTCTCTTGGCTGAACCTCGGTCAATCATTGATTATCGCCGGCGGCGTCAGCCTGATGATGTGGCGCGCCGCCGTGGGTGTGACCGAAGGCCGCATGACAGTGGGCGACATCGTGCTGGTGAATGCTTTTCTGATCCAGCTTTACATGCCGCTTAACCATCTGGGTGTGCTGTACCGTGAAATCCGCCAGGCACTGACCGACATCGAACGCATGTTCGCGCTGCTTGGCAAGGGACGTGAAATCAGCGACGCGGCGGATGCGTGCGATATTGCTCCTGGCCCTTGTGCCGTGCGTTTCGCGCAGGTCGATTTTTTCTACGATCCGGAACGACAGATTCTGTTCGACGTGGATTTCACGATTGCTGCCGGGAAAACGGTGGCCGTGGTCGGTCATAGCGGCTCGGGAAAGTCCACCCTCGCGCGCTTGCTGTTCCGCTTTTACGACGTCAGCAACGGTGCGATACAGATCAACGGCACCGATCTGCGGCAATTGCGGCAAGGCTCGGTGCGCGCCGCCATCGGCATCGTGCCGCAAGACACTGTGCTGTTCAACGACACGATTTACTACAACATTCAGTACGGCCGCCCGCTCGCCAGCCGCGAAGAAGTGCTGGCCGCCGCGCGCGCCGCGCACATTCACACCTTTATCGAAACCCTGCCGGACAAATATGAAACGCGGGTGGGCGAGCGCGGCCTGAAACTTTCCGGCGGTGAAAAACAGCGCGTGGCGATTGCCCGCGCCTTGCTGAAAAACCCGCCCATCCTGATCTTCGACGAAGCTACCTCGGCACTGGATTCAAAAACCGAAAAAGCCATTCAGGCCGAACTCGAACAAGCCGCCGTCGGCCGCACCACGCTCATCATCGCGCACCGTTTGTCGACGGTGATGAACGCCGACGAAATTCTGGTGCTGGACGCCGGCCGCATCATCGAGCGCGGCAGTCACCCCTCGCTACTGGCCGCCGGCGGGCGTTATGCACAAATGTGGCAGTTGCAGCAGGATGGGATCGAGTAAAGAGAGCGAGTTGCAATCTGAGGTTGGATAGTGAAGGCGTCAAAGTCCAATCCGGCTGAGTGCTGAGATTGGAATTGGCTTCGCAGAGGCACCCTCAATGCAACTCCAACTGATTGAACCTCGGCCGGTCAGGTCAGTGGCACTCAAAGCCAAGCGGCGGCTGCCGAGAAACGAAATCTCAAAGGCAACGTTCGGCTGATGAACATCTCAAATGTGGCAATCCTATCCCGACCCATTCCTGCTGATGGATGAAATCGGGAACAGCCATTCACCCCAAGCCCCGAAAAAGAGAAAGCTCCCTTGCGCTAGGCGTTGGTAATAGTCTGGCCATGAAGGCGGTTGTGCAGCAGGGGCTGCCGTTGACTGGCAAAAATTGACGTGATTCTGAAAGGCGGCTTACTGCGTCGAGCAGTCGGGTTCATTTCCTTTCTCGACTCAGTGCTAACTTGACTAGCGAGCGCAGCTTGTCATGGTCCGAGCCCTTGTTCCAATACCCTGCAATGCCGAGCGCGGCTCCGAGCGCGGGCACTTCCACGTCTTGGATACCCGAACAAAGGAGCACAGGAGCAGTCTTCTTCAACTCCGGGACGACGTCCTGGATCAGATCGCTATCCTTCTCGAGAAAGAAATCGAGGAGGATCAAATCGACCCCCGGCAACTGCTTTCTGGCTTCCTCCAGATTGATCGCCGTTCTGACATCGCCAAACTCAGCCAAGGCGGTCTGGTAGAAGGCCAGCATGCATTTTTCGTCGTCGATGGCGAGAATCGTTTTATTCATGTCATTTCCTATGCTTCTCAAGAACATGCGCACCGAGAACCAACGCTCGGTTCGGTATGTTTGAAATCTACCGACCACTCGGAAAACCCGATCTTTCTGGGCATACCCGACGCCCAGTATGCTCTCGCCAGCAGGCCGGGTTCGGTCTGGAAGAAACGGGAGCCAGGGAGCCGTGCGTTTCTCGTCTGAATGGGTGCTACAAGCTGGGACGAGGCATTCAGGAATCAGGCTACCACTAGCTCAACCCGCTTGCCTAGCGCGTGCAACGCCCGCTCCAGTGCCGGCACCTTGGTGCCATGCTTTGGGTCAAGCATACGTCTGGCTTCTTTTTCATCCAGACCCAACCGACGGGCAAGTTCCGACTTCGACACATTCTGTTCGCGCATCGTAAGATAGAGCGCGGCTTTCATCGCGGTGCTGATTGGCAGGTTGGCCAAGCGTTCGTTGCGCTTCCTCGTCGTCGGCAGGGGAATATCCATACCGTCCGCAATGCGCATCTCAATCGCCGCCTCCAGCGCACCCTCGGCCTCGCTGATGGCGTCCTCGATGCTTTCGCCTTGAGTAACAACCTCGGGGACATCCCGACAGGTCACAACATAACCGCCGTCTTTCTCGTCGGCAGTCATCACTACGGGGTAGGTAAATCGCTGCATGACTGGCTCCTAAAATAAGTCCTGTTCTGACAGGCCCAACTGTTTGAGCATGCCGTGGTACGTGCCGGTCTTGAGTTCGTCTTTGAGATTGTGCACCGTAGTTCGCTGGTCGCCGTACTTCAGCACGCCATGCGAACCTTTGCCTTTGTCCGGATGCTATGAGCAGGCGACGGATTTCTCTTTCGCCAACTTCTGAATCCGCTTGAGGAACTCGCTACCTTTCATGGCTCACAGTGTCGGACATTATTGACCGTATTGCAATAGATTCTTCAGATATAAAACCCCCAACAGAAGCTGGGGTGAATCATCCTCAGCGATTCGAGAGCGTGCCAAAGGAAAACGGTCATCAGTAGTCTTTACCAGGACCATCTAAACGCGCCTCGATAGCGACACGGTCAAGCCCAAGCTTCCGGATGAAACTCGAAAGGGTCAGTTCTCACTTCTTCATGTTGTAGTCAGCACATAGTCGACTGAGCGCCAGAAAGTAAGGTAGAGAACAGGCAAACGACGCCCCGCCATGTGCGGGGTTTTTCGTTTCTGGAGCTAGGCCATTGAGGAAAAGTGGCGACATGGTGGCTACACGGCACACTAGAAAGCAAAAAGCCAACCCCGAAGGGCTGGCTAAGTGCTTGAATCTATGGTGCTGTTGGCCGGAATCGAACTGGCGACCTACTGATTACGAATCAGTTGCTCTACCAACTGAGCTACAACAGCGTATTGCAAGGCGGCGGATTATACCTGCAGGGCAGTGGTGATGCACGGGCTTGGCATCCGCGCAATTTCAGCTCAGCAGTTCTTTTGGCAACGGAAAATTTACGTTTTCCGGCGTGCCATCCAGCGTTGCCACGTCGTTTGCGCCGAGTTCTTTCAGGCGCGCGATGACGCCACTGACCAGCACTTCGGGCGCTGAGGCGCCGGCGGTGACGCCGATGCGCGGGGTGCCGGAAAACCAGGCCGGATCGAGTTGGTCGGCGCCGTCCACGAGGTAGGAACGCACGCCGTCGATGGCGGCGACTTCGCGCAGGCGGTTGGAGTTGGAACTATTTTTCGAGCCGACCACGATCATCACATCCACCCGGCCGGCCATGGCCTTGACGGCATCCTGACGGTTTTGCGTGGCGTAGCAGATGTCGTCTTTTTTCGGCCCGACGATGTGCGGGAAACGTTTACGCAGTGCCTGCACGATGGCATTGGCATCGTCGACCGAGAGTGTGGTCTGCGTGACATAGGCCAGTGCCGTGTGCTGGTCGTCGACTTTTACGGTCGCCACGTCGTCCACGTTTTCGACCAGATACATGCCACCGTCGGTCTGCCCCATGGTGCCTTCGACTTCCGGGTGCCCTTTGTGGCCGATCATGATGATGGCGGAATTCTGCTTGCGCAGGCGTGAGACTTCCAGATGCACCTTGGTGACCAGCGGGCAGGTGGCGTCGAACACATTGAGGTTGCGCGCGGTGGCTTCGTGGCGCACCGACTGCGGCACGCCGTGGGCGCTGAAGACCACCGTGGCACCGTCGGGCACCTCGCTCAGTTCTTCGACGAACACCGCGCCCTTGGCCTTGAGATCATCGACCACATAGCGGTTATGCACCACTTCGTGCCGCACATAAATCGGCGCGCCGAATTTTTCCAGCGCACGTTCAACGATGGCGATGGCGCGTTCAACGCCGGCACAAAAACCACGCGGATTGGCGAGCAGAATCTGCATCACAGAATGCCCAGCACTTGCACTTCAAAGCGCACCTGTTTGCCGGCGAGCGGGTGATTGAAATCGACCAGCACGCTGCTGTCATCGAGTTCGCGCACCATGCCGGAAAACTTGCCGCCGCCGGGGCCGGCGAATTCGATAGAACCATAGAGTTCCGGCGCGCTGCCACGCGGCAGATCGGCGCGGGCGATACGCTGGACGAGTTGCGGATTGTGCGCGCCAAACGCCTGATCCGGTTCGAGCAAAAAGACATGACGTTCGCCCACCGGCAGGCCGATGATGAGTTGTTCCAGCTGCGGTGCCAGCTCACCGGTGCCAAGTTGCAGGGTGGCGGGGCCGGTGTCGAAGGTGCTGACCAGTTCAACGTCGTCACTGTTGGCAAGGCGGTAACGTAGGGCAAGGTAGCTATCGGGCTGAACGGTTTCGCTCATGAGGGTTCCTTTGGCTGACGCCACTGATGCCACAACATCAGACCGACGCCGACGGTGATGGCCGAATCGGCCACGTTGAAAGCCGGCCAGTGCATGCCGGCCAGATGAAAATCAAGAAAGTCGACTACGGCGTCGAAACGCAGGCGATCGATGACATTGCCGATGGCACCCCCCAGGATCAGCGACAGCGCCGTCGGCATGAGTTTTTCATGGGCGTGCTGGCGCAGCATCATCACCAGCCAGATTGAAATGCCGCCGGCCAGTACGACGAAAAACCATTTTTGCCAGCCGCCGGCGCCGGCCAGAAAGCTGAAGGCCGCGCCGGCATTGAACACCAGCACCAAGTTGAAATACGAGGTGAGTGCGATGTGATCCATCAGCCGCAGACTGGACAACGCCCACAGTTTGGTGAGTTGGTCGAGCACGATCACCAGCGCGGCGAGCGCCAGCCAACGCAGCATCAAGGTGGGTGCTGCGGGTGCGAGCTTGGGTGCGCGATCAGGCAAACGCACGCTCCTCACCCGCGCCGAACAGATTGCTGGCGCAGCGTCCGCACAGCTCCGGATGTTCTGCCGGCTGCGCGTGCTGGCCGACATCCTCACGATAATGCCAGCAGCGTGCGCACTTGGCGTGCGTGCTGGGCACGACCTGAATCACCGTCTCTCCAGCGTCGACTTTTCGCATGTGCACGCGCGAGCAGATCAGCACAAACTTGAGGTCGTCGCCCAGCGCAGTCAGCAGATCAAAGGTTTCACCCGCCGC
>CAJAWW010000077.1 GCA_903946745.1 uncultured beta proteobacterium | reverse complement strand
GTTTGCCGGCTGCGACGGCTACGGTGATGGCGAGCAGCGACGTGATTTTGTGTATGTCGGCGATGTGGTCAAGGTGAATATGGCCTTCCTTGAGAGCCGTCAGTCGGGCATTTTCAATCTTGGTACCGGCCGTGCGCAGAGCTTCAACGAACTCGCCACCGCCATGGTGAACGCCTGCCGGGCGCTGGAAGGCAAGCCGGCGTTGCCGCTGGCCGAACTGGTCGCCGCCGGGGCGATTGAGTACATTGCGTTTCCGGAGGCGCTCAAGGGAAAATACCAAAGTTTCACGCAGGCCGACCTCACCAACTTGCGCGCTGCGGGTTATGACGAAGCCTTTGCCACGGTGGAAGAGGGCGTTGCCGACTATGTGACATGGCTGGCACAGTGACACAACCTGAGCCTAAGCCCGAACCCCGCCGCTGGAAAACGCTGGAAGACTCCGTCGGCAACACGCCGCTGGTGCGTCTGAAGCGTATTCCGGGCGAAGACAATGCGCGGCGCAACAATGTCATTCTGGTCAAGCTCGAAGGCAATAATCCGGCCGGATCGGTGAAGGATCGCCCGGCGTTGTCGATGATTGTTCACGCCGAAGCTGCCGGGCTGATTCAACCCGGCGACACCCTGATCGAGGCCACTTCCGGCAACACCGGCATCGCGCTGGCGATGGCTGCGGCCATGCGCGGCTACCGCATGATCCTCATCATGCCGGAAAACCAGAGTATCGAACGCTGCCAGACCATGAAGGCATTTGGTGCCGAACTGATTCTGACCCCGAAAGCCGGTGGCATGGAGGCGGCGCGTGATCTGGCGCAGCAAATGGTGAAGGATGGCCACGGGCGCGTGCTCGACCAATTCGGCAACCCGGATAATCCACGTGCGCATTTTGAAGGCACGGGGCCGGAACTGTGGCGCGATACCGACGGCCGGATCACACATTTTGTGTCGAGCATGGGCACCACCGGCACCATCATGGGCGTATCAATGTTTCTTAAATCGCAAAATCCGGCAATTTGCATCATCGGTTGCCAGCCCGAAGACGGCGCGCAGATTCCCGGCATCCGCAAGTGGCCGGAAGCCTATCTGCCCAGCATCTACGAGCGCAGCCGGGTGGATCGTATCGAGTCGGTCGGCCAGGCCGCAGCAGAAAATCTGACGCGGCGGCTGGCGCGTGAAGAAGGCATCTTCGCCGGGATTTCCTCCGGCGGTGCCCTGGCCGTGGCGCTGCGGGTGGCGGCCGAGGTTGAGAATGCCGTGATCGTCAGTATCGTCTGCGACCGTGGCGATCGTTATCTATCCACCGGCGTCTTCCCGGCCTAGGATCGTCCAGACGTAGAGGAGGCTGCTCTCGTTGAATTCCCGACCTGAATCGGCGTCCCGCCACCAGACCTGCCCCCGCGCATCGGCACCGAGATATCGCCAACGACATATTTCGCCGCTACACAGTTCGATACGGTAGAGGGTATTCAATGTGAAATCAGTCATCAATGCGCAGTCATGAGTCAAAAAACAGAATTGGTATATCCGGCATTTTACGCAGAGGTTCCGCGCATTCGCCTGCGCGATCCGCTGGCTGAATTTCTCGGCGCGGCACAAGGCGGCTTGCTCGAATACGGTTATCTCGATGCGGTCAAGCTGGCCGGCCATTCCTGCCCCACCGTCGCTGCGGCTTATGGCCTGACGCGATGCGCCCTGCGTGCGCTCTACGGCGACGAAGTGCCCATGCGTGGCGGGCTGCGGGTAACGTTTGCCGAGCGGGCGGATAAGGGCGTCACCGGGGTGATCGCCAATGTGGTGTCGCTACTCACCGGTGCGGCCGGCGAAGGCGGCTTCAAGGGGCTGGCGGGGCGCTTCAGCCGCTGCAACCTGTTGGCATTCGGCGCAGTGCAACCGCTGGAAATTCGCTACACGCGGATTGATAACGGTTGCAGCGTTGATACTGCCGCAGATTTATCCGGCATACCGGCGGCAGCGGAGATGGGCACCTTGTTACAGCGTTGTCTTGCTGGTGTGGCGGATGCTTCGGAGCAGCAGGCCTTCGGGCAACTTTGGCAGGATCGGGTGCGGCGCATCCTGATCGATCACGTCGATGATCCGGCGGTGTTTGTTGTGCGCGTTGTGCGCCCCGCTTAACCGGAGACCGCAGACCGTAGAATCAGCCGCAAACTTCGACCCGGTCGCGGCCGTTGTCTTTGGCTTGCCGCAGAGCGATCGCCGCGCGTGCAACGAGTTCTGCCATCGATTCGCCGGCAACATGCGCGGCGACACCACAACTGACGGTAATGCGGCCAATACCACGCAAGCCATCGGGGACGTCGCAAGTCGCTATCGAATCGCGCAGGCGTTCGGCAATCAAGAGTGCCTCATCGACCTCTGCGCGGGGCAATAAGATCGCGAATTCGTCGCCGCCATAGCGCGCCATCAGATCGTGTGCGCGCAGCCCGTCGGCCACGCGTGAGCCGATCATGCACAGTGCCTCGTCGCCGGTCTTGGGGCTGTGTTCGGCATTGCAACGCGCCAGATAATCCATGTTTACCAGTACCAGCGAAACTGCGTGGCCATCGTGCTCGCAACGCAGCAACACCCGTGGCACCACGGATTCGAGCCAGCGCCGGTTATGCAGGCCAGTCAGTACGTCGACGCTACGGGCTTTTTCAAACGCAAGGCCGCGCGCTTGTGCGGCGACCAGTGACAGATTATTGTGCCGCACGCGGCCGGACAAAATCGCCAGCAGGTTGCGTGCGATGCCGTCAAAACGCTCAACCATCTCCCAAAGTACGCTGTGCGGGATGACCAGCAAGCGGCAATCCGACTCGGCGACTACCAGCGCCGACACGGGTTGGCCGTCGATCAATGACATTTCACCGACACAGTCGCCGGGGTCAAGTACGGTGTGTGCGGGCAACTCCTGGCCATCGAGATGCACACGCAACTTGCCGCCGAGTAGAATGAATATTGCATTATTTTCGGCACCCGGCTCGAGTAATCGTGTGGCCGTTGCAATCTCGGTGACTTCGCAGGCATTGAGGAAAGAGGCCAGTCCTTCAAACTCAATGGAACGAAACAGACTGCTCGCTTCCAGATACTGGAAGTCGGCAAAAGTCAGCGGGGTTTGCATGGCGGCGGGGCGGCGGGGAAATGGACGCTGATTTAGCCGGGTTCCGGCAACGCGATCTTGTTGTCGGTGCTCAATAGATAATCGTTGAACACATGCTCGGCGGTGAGTAGTTGATAGCTGCCATCGGCTGCTTTCACCGAGGTGTCTTTGAGCCGGTAGGTGTAGTGGCCGCAGGTCCATAGCTCGAAGTTGCGCATCTGCGTGCACAGACAGGTTTTGTCCAGCACCTTGATTTTTTTGGCTTCAGGATGCAGCGCCACTTCGCGGTTGTAGGCGTCGATGTACTGGCAGCCGCCCTTGGCGTCGAGCAGGTAGCCGTAGGCCTCACAATTCGGGCGGATGCCATCGCCAATGGCTGGGCTGCTTTTGAGCATACGCATCGGGTAGCCGGTGGGTGAAATACCGTTAACCTCGATGTCTTCTTCGCTGGCGGTGTAATAGTGCTGCTTCACCTCGTCGGGCAGGCCACATTCGTTGGTGACCGTAAAGCGCGTGGCCAGTTGTACGGCGCCCGCGCCGGCTTCGAGAAACGCAACCGCGTCAGTGCCGGTAAAAATGCCACCGGCGGGAATGAGCGGAATATCGAGATGTTCGGCCGCCATCCAGATACGAATCTCGCTGACGATGGTGGCCAGATCGAACTGCGCCCAGTCCATGCCAAAGCCCAGATGGCCGCCGGCCAGTGGGCCTTCGATGACGATGTAATCGGGCAGGCGATTGGTGCGTGCGGTCTTTTTGATGAAAAGCTGCAAGGCGCGCAATGAGGAAACGATGATGCCCAACTTGGCATCCCGAAAACGCGGGTGGTCTTCGATCAAGCCGAACGAACCGAGATGCAAGCCGGCTGCCAGCGTGATGCCGTCGATACCGTGATCCAGCGCGGCACGCATGCGCACGCGCAGGGTTTCACGCGGCTGGTTCATGGTGAGCTTTTCCATGCAGTTGATGAACACCAGCCCCGGCCCGCGCTTGGCGGCCATGGTGTTGCCCACATGTTTGGCGGTGGCCTCGGCGAGCAGACCGAGATCGAACTGCACCACGGCCTTGTCGGTGTTGGCGACGTTGAATTTGTATTGCTTGAGTTTGTCTTTGACGTACTTGGTGTTGTAGCGGCGGTCAGACACCGTGGGCACCATGGCATCCGAAATATGGCCGATGCCGCCCAGGCGCGCAGCCACCAACGAAAGATCAGCGGTCGAAATGTCGACCCCCATGCCGCCCACCATGATCGGCACCAGTTCCTGCTTTCCTAGCCGCAGGCGAAAGTCATCGACGCGCTTCATTGCAAGGTTTCCGTTGGATTTTTGTGGGGCGTATTATCGCCTGTCACGGGCGCTTCGGCGCGGCTTTGCCGGGGTGGAATGAAGAAAATACTGCGAAGTGGATTCCGCAGCCATTTTTTGCCTGTTGTTTCAGATGACCACAAAGCGCGATTGCTGCTCGCGGACGGCAGCGATGGCGCGTGCCGCGTCTTCGCGGCGGATGCGGACGAGTACCACGACATGGTGACGCTGGTCGCGGGCGACCAGTTCCGGGAAGCCGATGGTATCGGCCTCGCCACGGGCGGCTGCAGCACCATCGCGGATCACGCCGCTGCGATCGATGCTGACTTCGATCGGCTCCAGCCGCAACGCGGTTTCCGGTTGTCGCAGGGTATCGGCCAGCGCCGCGAGCAAGGGGCCGGGCTGCAAGGCGGCGGCGACCTCGCGCAGGCGGACATCGAGTTCGCTCACCGCACGCGTGCGCACCGCGATCTCGCCGCCGGTTTTGCCGCGCATGACCGTCATCAACCGCGCCTGTTCCAGCGTGCGGCTGTCGCGCAACCGGTCGCGTGCGGTCAGGGCGGCCTTGTAGTGCTCGCCGAAGCTGGTGAGCAGGCTGTCGAAGGCGGCAAGGCGCAACTGCTCGCGCGTATCGTCGAGTTCGATACGCGGTTCCACCAGTGTATGGTCGGAAAAATAGAGCAGGGTTTGTGGCACATCGGTGCGCAAGGTGTTGCCATCCAGCGCGATGCCTAATGAAGCCTTTTCGTGGCGACGCATGGCCAGCATTGCATACAGATGTTCGTCGCCCCCGGCTGGCATCGCCGCCAGATAGTCGCGCAGGTGCATGCTGCGGCCGAGCATATTGTCGATATCGGCCGGGGTGGCAAACAGGGCATGAACCAGCGGATCAGCAGAAAATGCATGGCGGTCGATGTCGATCAACCCCGGCACATTGGCCACCAGCGCCTCACAGTAGTCGAGCGCACGCGCCACCGGGGTCGCCAGTTCGCGGGTTAAGCGACTATCGAGTGCGGCGAGTTTGCCGACTGTGCCGATCTGGTTAAGTGCGGCGACGACACGCGGTAGGGCAGCGCGAACCTGATCGTTGATCGCCGGTGCGGGTTTCAGCCAATGAGCGACAGCGGCAAATGGGTTCACAAAATTGTCGGCAGTTTGATTATGGCCAAAGAATGCTTATTATGCCGCTCGTACGTGTGAGTCGGTGTCTGCTGCATTGGCAGAATTCATCGCGGATTAGAATGGTAGCTATGTTGATCGTGACTGTGCAGAAAACCCATGCAGCCAGAGCCGCCTGACGCTTTAAGTGCTCCGATCAGGAATCGGCTATTGAGCGGCTTCCTGTTCCTGACCATCGCCATCACCGGTTTGGTGACCTGGCAGATTCGTGAAGGCCGGCAGACAGCTTTGGTCGCCGTTGAGGTCGCCACACAGAATCTGGCTCATACGCTGGCGTACGGCGTTGACTCAACCATACATACGACCGATCAGGCCTTACTAACGGTTGCCGATGAATTGCATAGGCAACAACGCTCCAAAAAGCCGGATGACAAGGAAATTGCCGAGATGCTGCGGCGGCAACTACAGCGGCTTCCCGATCTGTATAGCCTGACGGTGTCAGACCGGGATGGAGTTTTAGTTTTTGGCCAAGGAGTTGATCGGGAGAAAAAAATCTCGATTGCAGATCGGCCCTACTTCGTAACATTGCGCGACAACCCGAATGCCGGTCTGGTTATCAGCGAGCCTCACATAAGCCGCGTATCCAAGAAAGCGCAGATCGCGTTTGGGCGGCGCGTTAACTGCGCCGATGGAAGTTTTTGCGGCATCGTGCTGGCGCCCATGCATCTCGACCGGTTTGTCGAGCGATTCGCAAAGATCAATATCGGCGCGCATGGCTTGATTACCTTGCGCACCCGCGAGGCTGCCTTGCTCGCCCGGTTTCCTGCGCTGGCCGCAGAGCAAGGCCAACCCGGTCATGTGGCACTTTCCGCCGAATTGAAACAGATCAGGGCAGCAGGAAAAAACCAGGGCACTTATGTGTCCGTTTCGCCAACCGACCAGGTCAATCGCGTCAGCACTTATCTGGAAATAGATGACCATCCATTTTTCATCGTGGTCGGACTTGCGCTTGATGAGCAACTAATAGCCTGGCGTAGGACTGCACAGTTGGAAGCCCTGTTCGCCGGTTTGTTGATTCTGATGCTGGCCGCAGGATTCTGGCTGCTGGGCCGTGACGCACAAAATCGCGAAGCGCATCACATGAATACTTTGCAGGAGCATGCTTTTCGTCAAAAAATCATCGAATCACTGCCCGGGATGTTCTATGTGTTCGATGCCTCGGGCCGCTTTCAGATATGGAACCACAATCTGGAAGCCGTATCAGGGTATGACGCAGTTGAAATCAAGCAAATGAATGCGCTTGATTTCTTCGCAGGGGTCGAAAAGTCCCGGATTGCCGAAGCCATCCAGCGAGCGCTAACGACTGGGGTCACCAGCATAGAAGCAAAATTTCAAACGAAAGATGGAACACAAATCCCGTATTTTTTCACCGGAGTGCGTGGAGAACGCGATGGGCTCCCGATTGTGATTGGGCTGGGGAGCGACATTACCGAGCGCCTACACGCGGAGGAAAATCTCAAGCTTGCGGCCAGCGTGTTTTCTCATGCCCGCGAAGGCATCATGATCACCGCACCCGACAGCACCATCATCGACGTCAATGAGGCCTTTACACGACTCACCGGTTACAGCCGCGACGAAGTGCTCGGCAAGACCCCGCGCATCCTCAACTCCGGTCGCCAGAAAAAAGAGCACTTCACCGCCATGTGGCAGGATTTGGTCGATCCCGGCCACTGGACCGGCGAAGTCTGGAACCGGCGCAAGAACGGCGAGGTGTATGCGGTGATGCAAACCGTCAGTGCCGTGCGCGACGCACACGGCAAGACCCAACAGTATGTGGCGCTGTTCTCCGACATCACGCCGCTGAAGGAGCATGAACAGCAGCTCGAACATATCGCACACTATGACGCGCTGACCGCGATGCCCAACCGCGTGCTGCTGGCCGACCGGTTGCATCAGGCCATGTCGCAGGCAAAGCGGCGCGGGCAACGCTTGGCAGTGGCCTATCTTGACCTCGATGGGTTCAAATTCGTTAACGACACTCACGGCCATGATGCCGGCGACCAATTGCTGATTGCCGTGGCTGCCCGCATGAAGCAGGCCCTGCGCGACGGCGACACGCTCGCGCGAATAGGCGGTGACGAATTCGTTGTCGTCATGCTGGATTTGTCCGACGATGACGCCAGCGTACCAATGCTAAACCGTTTGCTGGCTGCGGCGGCCGAACCGGTGCCGGTGGGTGATTTGACGCTGCAGGTATCGGCCAGCGTGGGCGTCACCTTCTTCCCGCAGACCGACGATATCGACGCCGATCAACTTCTGCGTCAAGCCGATCAGGCCATGTATCTGGCCAAGCAGGCGGGCAAAAATCGTTTCCACTTTTTTGACACCGAGCAGGATCGTAGCGTGCGCGGTCATCATGAAAATATCGAGCATATTTCCCGCGCTCTGCGCGACCGCGAATTCGTGCTGTATTACCAGCCCAAGGTGAATATGCGTTCAGGCCAGATCATCGGTGCCGAGGCGCTGATTCGCTGGCAGCATCCGGAAAAGGGGCTCTTGCCGCCGGCGGTGTTTCTGCCGGTGATTGAAAACCATGCGCTGGCCGTTGATATTGGCGAATGGGTGATCGATGCCGCGCTGACGCAGATCGAAGTGTGGCGAGCAGCCGGGTTGGACATTCCGGTGAGTGTCAATATCGGTGCTCGTCAATTGCAGCACGCCGGCTTCGTTTTGCGCCTGCGAGAACTGCTGGCGGCGCATCCGGGCGTCAGTCCGGAGAAGCTTGAACTTGAGGTGCTGGAAACCAGCGCACTGGAAGATTTGGTCCACGTCTCGCAAATCATCGAGGCTTGCCGTGACATGGGGGTGACGTTTGCTCTGGACGATTTTGGCACCGGTTATTCCTCGCTGACTTATCTGAAGCGCCTGCCCGTCACGCTCCTCAAGATCGACCAGAGCTTTGTGCGCGACATGTTGGTTGATCCCGATGATCTGGCGATTTTGAATGGCGTGATTGGTTTAGCCACGGCTTTCCGCCGCGAAGTGATCGCCGAAGGC
>CAJAWW010000076.1 GCA_903946745.1 uncultured beta proteobacterium | reverse complement strand
GGTGGTCGTCGGAGGCGTGGTCCACGCCCTGGGCGATGTCATTGCTCTGCTTGTCGTAGGCCACCAGCACGGCGCAGCCCTTGTAGTCGATGCCGTAGTCGGTGTTGTCGTAGCCAATGCGCTTCAGTACGTTGCGCGCCACGCCGATGTAGTCGACCACCGCATTGGTGGTGATTTCACCGGCCAGCACCACCAGACCCGTATTGCACAAGGTCTCGGCGGCAACGCGCGAGTGCGGGTCTTGCGCCAGGATTGCATCAAGAATTGCGTCGGAAATCTGGTCGGATACTTTATCCGGGTGGCCTTCAGAAACCGATTCGGAGGTGAAGAAAAAATCATTCGCCATGTTGGTCTGCTCCAAAACAAAATGCCCCTCAGTGTGGCGAAGCCAGCTGCGGGGCATAAGCAGGCGACGCTTTAGCGAGATTTATTTTTCAGTCCGGGTTGTGCCCGAACCTTCTCCGCCTCGCAAGTTGTCTTTAACTCGGCGGAACAGTCATGATTTTAGCCGTGTCGCCGCGCCCTGTGCAGTTTTTTGTAGCTATCGATCAAGCGATTATGCCGATCAAGCCCTTCCAGTTTCAGGCTTGTGGGCGTCAAGCCGAAGAAGCGCACGCTGCCGTCCACTGAGCCGATCGCCGCATCCATTCGCGCGTCGCCAAACATGCGGCGGAAGTTGTGTTCAAAATCGTCCAACTCCAGTTCGTCGTCCAGCAGCACCTCCAGCACCACGCTCAAGGCCTGATAAAACAAGCCGCGCTCGGCCGTGTTTTCGTTGTATTGCAAGAAAGCCCCCACCCGTTCATGCGCCGCTTCAAATTGCTGCAAGGCAAGGTTAATCAGCAGCTTCAGCTCCAGAATCGTCAGCTGACCCCAAACCGTATTCTCATCAAACTCGATGCCGATCAAGGTGATGATGTCGGTGTAGTCATCCAGCGCACTGTCTTCCAGACGCTCCAGTAGTGCCTTCAGGCGGGCGTTATCCAGGCGATGCAGGTTCAAAATATCTTCACGGAACAGCAGCGCTTTGTTGGTGTTATCCCAGATCAAATCTTCGACCGGATAAATCTCCGAATACCCCGGCACCAAAATGCGGCAGGCCATCGCGTTGAAACTGCCGCCGAGCGGGTCATAGACCGCCATGTACACTTCCTTGCCCATGTCTTTGAGAATGCCAAACAGTGTTGCGGCTTCGTTGGTATTGGAACTCATTTGGGTGTCATGGCCTTGGCCAGAAAAATCCCACTCAACAAAATCGAAATCCGCTTTGGCACTGAAAAACCGCCACGACACCACGCCGCTGGAATCGATAAAGTGTTCGACAAAGTTATTCGGCTCGGTGACGGCGTTGCTTTCAAAGGTCGGCCGGGGTAAATCGTTCAGGCCTTCAAAACTGCGCCCTTGCAGCAACTCCGTCAGACTGCGTTCCAGCGCCACCTCAAAGCTGGGGTGCGCCCCGAACGAGGCAAACACGCCGCCCGTGCGCGGGTTCATCAAGGTGACGCACATCACCGGATATTTCCCGCCCAGTGACGCATCTTTCACCAGTACCGGAAAGCCCTGTTTTTCCAGTGCCTCGATGCCGGCCAGAATGCCGGGGTAGTTCGCCAGCACCGTGTGGGGCACATCCGGCAGGGCGAGCTCATTTTCCAGAATTTCGCGCTTGACCGCCCGTTCAAAAATTTCCGACAGGCATTGCACCTGCGCTTCGGCCAGCGTGTTACCGGCACTCATGCCATTGCTGAGATACAGATTGTCGATCAGGTTGGTCGGGAAATACACCACTTCGCCGTCCGATTGGCGCACATACGGCAGCGCACAAATGCCGCGTTGCATATTGCCCGAGTTGGTGTCGTAAAGATGCGCGCCACGCAGTTCGCCCTCGGGGTTGTAAATTTTCAGGCAGTAGTCATCGAACATTCCAGCCGGCAGCGCATCTTTGCGACCCGGCTTGAACCAGCGTTCATTCGGGTAATGCACAAACGCCGCGTTGGCGATTTCTTCGCCCCAAAACTGGTCGTTGTAGAAATGATTGCAATTCGCGCGTTCGATAAATTCGCCCAACGCCGACGCCAACGCACTTTCTTTGGTGGTTCCCTTGCCATTGGTAAAACACATCGGCGCGTGTGCATCGCGAATGTGCAGCGACCACACATTGGGCACCAGATTGCGCCACGAAGCGATTTCAATCTTGATGCCCAGTCCGGCCAAAACCCCCGACATATTGGCGATGGTTTGCTCCAGCGGCAGATCTTTGCCGGCGATAAAAGTCCGCGCCGCTGAATCCGCGCCCATACCCATACCCTGACCTTGACCCAGCATGAGCAAGGCCTGCGCATCGGCATCCAGATTGGCCACTTCCTCAATCACAAACTCGGGCCCGGTTTGCACCACCTTTTTTACCGTGCAACGGTCGATGGAACGCAAAATGCCTTGGCGGTCTTTGGCAGAGATATCCGCCGGCAACTCGACCTGAATCTTGAAAATCTGCTGGTAGCGATTTTCGGGATCAACAATGTTGTTCTGCGACAGACGGATGTTGTCGGTCGGGATGTTGCGCGTTTCGCAGTACAGCTTCACAAAGTACGCCGCGCACAAGGCCGATGACGCCAGAAAGTAATCGAACGGCCCCGGCGCCGAGCCATCACCCTTGTAGCGGAGTGGTTGGTCGGCGATGACCGTGAAGTCATCGAACCTGGCTTCAAGCCGAAGCTTGTCGAGAAAATTGACCTTGATTTCCATGCGGGAATTCCAAAATAACGTTCAAAAGAATTGGCCGCTATTATCGGGTTTTCCGAGTGGAGAGCCGTTGGCAATTTGAGGTTCAGCCAGATTCAGCGAGGTAGCGCACAAAAATGTTGCGCACCCGGGCAATACGGCGGACGATGTTAAAGTGCCCCGATGTCCTGGCTGCTCCAGTTTTGTGCCGCGCGTGCGGCCTTTGCCACCATGTTTACGGCCTACTCTGCCGCGCTGCCGCTGCTCAAGCAGGAATGGGGCATGAGCGCTGGTGAGGCGGGGCTGGTTCAGTCGGCCTATCACGTTGGATTTCTTGTTTCATTGTTTGTCATCGGGTTTTTGTCCGACCGATTCGGCGCGCGCCGCACCTATTTGTTGAGCAGTGTGGTTGCCGTGCTGAGTGCGCTGCTGTTTGCTTTTTTTGCCAACGATTTTGTTTCGGCGCTGCTGCTCTACGGCCTCACCGGCTTGTGTTCCGGGGGGTCCTACACGCCGGGGCTGGCGCTGGTTTCACAGCAACACGGTGTGCAAAAGCAGGGACGCGCGCTGGGGTTTTATCTGGCTGCGGCCTCGCTTGGCTACGCCATTGGGTTGCTGGTGGTCAGTGCCATGATTCCGCTGGCGGGTTGGCGCGGCGCCTTTGTGGTGACGGCGCTGGGTCCTGTATTGGGCGCAATGTTGGGGTTTTGGGCGTTGCGCGGGGTGCCGAACATCGTGCATCCGACCCCCGTCGGTCACGGGGCGCTGAGTGGTTTGCGTGAGGTGATACACAATAAACCGGCGATGCTGTCCATCTGGGGTTACACCTTTCATGCCTGGGAGTTGCTCGGTATGTGGGCGTGGTTGCCGGCGTTTCTGGCGGCGGCTGCCGTGGCGACCGGAAGTCTCGATGCGCAGGCCGTCAGCCTGGCGGCCACGCTGGCGGCGCTGACCTATCTGGTCGCTGTTGCCGGTAGCGTGGCCGGGGGCAGCCTGTCGGATCGTTGGGGGCGCACCACGGTGACGCTGGTGCTGGCGCTATCCAGTCTGGTTTGCTCGTTTGTGTTCGGCTGGATGATCGGCCTGCCACTGTGGATGGTGCTGGTGATGGCCGTGCTTTATAACTTGACCGGTGTTGCCGACTCGTCGATTCATTCCACCACGCTGACCGAGTTGGTCGCCCCGCGCAGTCTTGGTGCAGCCTATTCGTTGCGGTCGGTGCTGGGTTTTGGCGCAGGGGCGATTGCGCCGTGGATCTTCGGGTTGGTGCTGGATTGGGCGCGTGCCAACGCTCTGACCGATTCATGGGCGTGGGGGTTGGCGTGGGCGACGTTGGGCATCGGCGGTGCGCTGGGCCCGTTGGCGATATGGCGTTTGCGTCAGTTACCCGAGGCAAAAAAGCTCGCTGGCGGTCGTCGTTGATCCGTTTTCAGGTGCGTTTTCATTGCTTTACGACGCAATTGCGTGCATAGTGCGCGCCAGCGAAATCAAGCAGTGTCATGTTGTCTGGTGCAGTACGCGCGTTCCCTCTTTCCCCCGCGGTATTTCCTCCTTCACACCTTCCTGCCGTCGCGTGGCGCCATGTGCATTCTGTCGCCGGAATTTGCTTATTATGGAGAACTGAAGATGGCCAAGGAAGAACTGATTGAAATGAACGGTGTGGTGATGGAAGTGCTGCCCGATTCACGCTTTCGCGTGACGCTCGACAACGGCCACAATCTGGTCGCCTACACGGCGGGAAAAATGCGCAAGCACCACATTCGCATTCTCGCGGGTGACAAGGTTTCGCTTGAACTCTCGCCCTATGATCTGAGCAAGGGTCGCATTACCTTCCGTCACATTGAAGGCCGTGGTACCGGCCCTGCGCCCGGAGCCGCTCCGCAGCGCCGCCGGCACTGAACTCTGGCACTTGGGCTTCCGCCCGGGGCAGCGGTTGGGGCAGCGGTTCAGTGTGTAGGATGCGCGAAACCGCGTCTTGAACCTTCGATGAACGCAGCCATCTCACCGGCGGCCATACTTTCCAGCGCCCGCATTTTTGCCAGCGCATCTTCTAGCGGAATGCGCGCATACAGCAGACGGTAGGCATTTTTCAGCGCACTGATCTCATCGCGCGAAAAACCGTTGCGTTTGAGGCCGACCAGATTCAAGCCGCGCGCCCGCCCCGGGTTGCCGTCCGTAATGCAAAACGGCAGCGCATCCTGAACCACCTTGGACGACAGGCCGACCATGGCGTTGCGGCCGATGCGGCAGAACTGATGTACCGTCACCGCCGCCGAAATAAAGGCGTGATCGGCCACCGTCACTTCACCGGCGAGGCCGGCGGTATTGGCCATCACCACCTGATTGCCGACGATGCAGTCGTGCGCAATGTGTGCATAGGCCATGAGAAAACAACCGTTGCCAATCTGCGTGGCCGAGTCGGGACGCGAGCCGCGATGAATGGTGACGCCTTCACGGAAATAATTGTCGTCGCCGATCTGGGTGTATGAAATGATGTCGGCGGTGAATTTGAAATCCTGTGGATTACCGCCGATCACCGCATGTTCGGCGACGCGGTTTCGCGCACCCATGCGGGTGTGGCGTTTGATAACAGCATAGGCCGCAATTTCGCAATCTTCACCGAGGGTAACGTCATCCTCGATGATGGCGGTAGGGTGGATTTTGCTCATGCTGCACTCCTTACCGCGCGGGCTACCACGCTGGCAACCTCGGCGATCTGTGCATCCGTCAGCATGGGCGAAATCGGTAGCGACAGGCAGCGCTGCGCGGTGCGCTCGGTGACCGGCAGGCGAACGTGCCCGTGGGTGGCCGCGAACATTTCCTGCTGATGCAGCGGCACCGGGTAATACACGGCACAGGCGATGCCGGCGGTGGTGAGCGCTTGCTGAATCGCGTCGCGGTGGTCGGAAAGAATCGTGTATTGGTGATACACATGCCGACCCTTGCCATCGGCATAGGGTGTTTCAACGACATCGCCCAGCAGCCGGTTGTAGGTTTCGGCGATGGCGATGCGGCGCGTGTTGAAGTCGTTGAGGCGCTTTAACTTGATGCGCAGGATGACTGCTTGTAGTTCGTCCAGCCGTGAGTTGTAGCCCAGTACATGGTGGTGGTAGCGCACGCGTGAGCCATGCGAGGCCAGCACACGCAGTTCCGCGGCGAGTGTGTCGTCGTCGGTGATGATGAGCCCGCCGTCGCCGAAGGCCGAGAGGTTTTTTGAAGGATAGAACGAGGTACAGCCAATGTCGCCATAAGCACCCGACATGCGGCCACCATAGTTGGCACCGAAGGACTGTGCGGCATCCTCGATCAGTTTTAGATTGTGTTTGACGCACAACGCCTTGAGCGGAGCCAGATCGACCGGCTGACCAAAAATATGTACCGGGACGAGGGCCTTGGTTTTCGGCGTGATGGCCGCTTCAAGTTGTGCGATGTCGAGATTGAAGGTGCGCGGATCGATGTCGACGAACACCGGTGTGGCACCGCACATCACCACGGTGGAGGCCGTGGCAACAAAGGTGAAGGGCGTGGTGATGACTTCGTCGCCGCACTGAATGCCGGCGGCGCGCAAGGCGATCAGCAGTGCGTCGGTGCCGGAGGCGCAGGCGATGCCGTGTTTCGATCCGGCGAAGGCCGCTGCTTCGGCTTCAAATGCTTTGACGTTGGGGCCGCCGATGTATTGGCAGGCGGCCAGCGCAGCGAGTATGGCCGGTTCGATTTCGTCTTTCAGCAAGGCGTATTCGGCCTTCAGGTCGAGCATGGGGATGGTCATGAAAGTCCTTGGTGTTTCGCGATCAAGTGGTCGATGTCGAGTGCCACGGCCAGCGCGGCGCGGCCGTCGCGACCACTGACGACGGGGGGCGTGTGGGCGCGCACGGCATCGACAAAAGCGCGGATTTCGGTCAGCAATGCGTCGCCCGGCGGTTGCTGGAAGGTTTCGGTGGAAAGGGGCGAATCGAGCATATCGGGGGCGTTGTTTGGCGTATTTCTTGCCGTATTTTCAACGTCGACTTTTCGCCGGCTGATGCCCACGCGCCGGTCGCCAAAATCGACCGAGATGTATTCGTGATGCTGAAACACCCGCAGACGCCGCAGCGAGGCGGTCGAGGTGCGGCTGGCGGTGAGGTTGGCGACGCAACCGTTGGCGAACTCGATGCGTGCATTGGCGATGTCCACACCATCGGTCAGCACTGAAACGCCGGAGGCGCGCACTTCAGTGATCGGGCTATGCACCAGTGGCAGGATCAGATCGAGATCATGGATCATCAGATCGAGCACCACCGAGACATCGATGCCGCGTGCCTTGAACGGCGCCATACGATGCGCCTCGATGAATACCGGCCGCGTGATCATGTCTTTGACCGCCAGCCAGGCCGGATTGAAGCGTTCGAGATG
>CAJAWW010000075.1 GCA_903946745.1 uncultured beta proteobacterium | reverse complement strand
TTTTGGGAAAGGTGCCCGTCACCAGTTCATCAACTTCGGCGTTGAGCGCGCTGAGGCGGGTGATGCTGATGACCGAGATGGTGATGAGCAAGGCCAGCGTGACGGCAAAGCCTATCCCCAGCCGGATTCCGATTTTGAGGTTGTTCAACATAGTGTGTGCTCCTGAGGGTTGTTGCGGGTGATAGGGGTGAAGGGGTGGGTGATGCAAGGGTTTGGGTTGCTGGCAGATGTGGTAACCCGCACAGGCGGATCATGTTTGTTGCGGGTGGTGAACATTAGCGCAGCATGAAAAGTCGACGCTGGGGAGACGGTGGGAACGGGTGTCTTGACGAGGTGGTCGCAGTTTGCGACCGCCTCAAATTTTTCATCGTCGCTGAGTGCGTAGAGCACGATGTTGCTGTCCAGAAACACAGGCATTTCAGTCTCTCGCTCCGTCATACAGCGCACTCCGATCAGCGATAGGCTTGCCGTCGAAGTGCAGTCTTACGCTTGCTAATCGCGCCAGTGCGGCTGCGCGACTGTTTTCATCCGCAGGCAGCGAGGCCGTCTTGATTTTCTTACCATGTCGTTGTTCGAGGAACTGGATGAAATCCAATGCTTCGCGCGCAACGGGTTCCGGAAGATTCAAACTATGCTGATAAATCACCTCGGCAAGTGTCATGTCAAACCTCCGTCACCTTGCTGAATTGCGCTTGCCTGATAAAACGGCTGCCCGACGCGGTGGATGTGCTCGCGTAGATCCGGGTTGGTGATTTTATCGAACTGCACGAGGTCGATTTCCCACGGCAGCAGCAGATCGTCGAGTTCCCCGGCGATCTTGGCAAGTTCGCTGTAGTCGGCTCGCCCGGTCAGGGCAAGGTCGATGTCCGAACCGTTCTTGTAATTTCCCTTCGCCCGCGAACCGAACAGGATGGCCTGCGCGACTGACGGATGGGTGGCCAGTACGCCGCGAATGGCCGACACGGACTGAACGGAGAGGCCACCGAGGGCAGAGCGGTCAATCGGCATTGATGTGCTCCTGCAAGCGCATGGCAAGTTGCTGGAAAAGATCGAAATAAATTTCAGAAACGCGCGCTTCGACCTCCAGGGCGATTTTCTCATCGTAGGTGTGCGTGCTCAGGTTGCGGCTCTCGATCATTTCCATCCAGTTTTCGCCGTCCTCGATCAGCCCGGCCTTGAATGCATAGCGCGTGGCGTCGCGGGAGCCTAGCAACCCGGTTGCACCCTGAAATTCGGCAATGTCCTTGAACGTGTTCCAGGCCAACTCATGCGTGAACTCGAAAGCCTGCACCAGTCCTTGGCGTTCGAGTTGGCTGAGCGTGCGTTGTTTGCGCAGTTCGACGGCTTCGGTCAGACGCACCAGCGCCTTGCGGAAGTTCGCAAAGCGTTGGTGCCAGCGGATGTCGGCGGGTGCGGTCATGGTGGCGATTATGCGTTCACCAACAAATCATTCAGTTCAACGTAGTCTGGAAATCGTTCATCAATACTCACCAAGCGTGCCTGATGTTCGATCGCTGTGGCGATGATGAGACGATCTGCCGGGTCTTTGTGGTGCTCCGGTAATGCCACGGAGCGTTCAGCGATCGCTCGCGATACAGGAATAACGACGATGCCGCTTGCTTCGATTTGATCAAGCCATGATGTGACAGGAATTTGCAACTCGATGCGATCGTGAGCAACCAGCCAAGCCATTTCCCAGCAGGACATGGCAGATATTGCCAAAGTCTCGGCTCGCTCGATAGCATCCATGTGACGAGGGCTGAGTTTGCCGTCGGTTCCATTGGCCCACCAGTAAATGGCGTGGGTGTCGAGAATCAACATCAGCCTAAAACCTCCCAGTTATTCTCAGGAAAGCTGGAGATGATGTCGCCTTTTTCCTTTCCCACGCCAATCAATGCTGGGGGTGGAACACGATGTCCGTTACGTACGCTACATTCCGGCGCGTCCCAAAGAACAATGACGCGCGCGTGCGTTGCTCGTGTCGGCAGCGTTGCATTTTCAATGACAAGTTTGTGGTTGGAGATATCAGCCGTGGTTTCAAGTGCGTACATGGAGATCTCCGCATTCATCAAAGACATTGGAGACAAAGGACGCGGTGCGTTTGCATCGGGTGTGAGAACAGCCCAGAATCATTATCAATGCGCCTCAAGCTGGCGCGCGCTTTGCGTCGCGCGTGCGCTGGCTTCTTCGTTACGCACGTTGCGGCTGACCAGTGCTTGCACGTCAAGGATCAGGGCGACTTCGCCGGTGCCGAGGATGGTTGAGCCGCCAATGCCGCGCACGTTGCGGAAGAGGGTGCCCAGCGGCTTGATGACGGTCTGGAATTCGCCCAGCAACTGGTCGACCACGATGCCGGCTTTTTGGCCGCCGTATTGGACGACGACGATGTTTTCACGCGCGGGTTGCGGGCCGGGGATTTCGAACATGTCGCGCAGGCGCACGAAGGGCAGCACTTCGCCGCGCAGATTGAGGTAGTCGCGGTTTTCAGTGGTGTCACGCAATTCGATGCATTCGACCACCATGTCGAGCGGAATGACGTAGGAGGATTTGCCCACGCCGGTCAAAAAGCCGTCGATGATGGCGAGCGTGAGCGGCAGGCGGATGGTGAAGCGTGAGCCCTCGACGATTTCGGTCTTGACGTCGACCGTGCCGCGCAGGGCGTTGATGTTCTTTCGCACCACATCCATGCCGACACCGCTCCCTGACTGGTTGGT
>CAJAWW010000074.1 GCA_903946745.1 uncultured beta proteobacterium | reverse complement strand
TTCTCGACGCGCAGCAACTCGTCGCTATCACCCAGCTTTTGCGCCATGTGATTAAACGCCTGTGCCGTCTGCGCCAGTTCGTCATCGCCCTGAACCGGCACCCGATGTTGAAAATCGCCTGCGGCGATGCGCTGACTGGCTTTGCGCAGGGCGTTTAGTTGGCGCACCAGATAGCTGCCGAGCAACCAGGAGAAAAGAGCGACCAGCACCATCTCAAGTCCGGCTATGCCGGCTGCCCAACGCTGCGCGGTGGCGAGCAGTACCTTCAACGGAGCGGTGGAGACGCCGATCCGCACCTCGCCATGACGAACGCCGCCGGCCAGCACGGGGGCGGACCAGTCATAGATGCCGTCCGGCGTATTGGCGATGGCCGTGTCGGGATGGAATGGACGGGACAGCAAAGCGGCGTCGCCACGTTCAGCAAGAACCACGCCGCGCGCGTCGAGGATGCGCACGAAGTCGATCTGCCCAGAGGCCATCACCTCCGACACCAGACTGTCCAGCGTCGCCAGATCCTGAGATATCACCGCATCCTTCGCCGCCACAACGAGCAGCCTGCCGCCGAGTTGGACGCGTCGGGTCAATTCGGCCTCGTTCGATTCGCGCAGTATCGACAACGCGCTAACAACCAGAACGGCGAGCAGCGCCATTTCGATCAGTGCGACGCCGAAAATGGTCTTGGTGCGAAATCGCATGGTGTCAGGGTCGGACGGTGGACCGGCGGGCGTTCATTGCCGGCCGTAGCGCTTGAGAAGGTGGATGTCGAGGGCACGGATGTCATTCCATTCACGGTCCTGTGCGGCGGCGATGCCTTTGAACGCCAGCGGTGCCAGCAGGCGCCGACCGGTCTCGTCACCAGACAGAGATTCCATGGCGGCAAGCACCTTCGCTACGACTTCTTGCGGAACGCGCGGATGGCTGGCGAGGGCATGGGGGGTATAGGCCGGCGTTTCGCTCAACACCCGCAGCTCATTGCGAATCTCGGGCGGGCACGCCTCGAGCGTGCGCTGGATGCCCCCGCCGGCCTCTTGCAAGCCCGAAGCGACAGCACGGTAGACCGAATCGTGGGAGGCAACGAACTTTGCTTCAATGGGAATCTGCAAACGACCAAACTCGGCCTGGGGCAAAATGCTGGCGGCAAAGGCTGCCGGTGCCGGGAACACCACGGTTTGTCCGGTGAGATCAGCCAGCTTGCGGTAGGTGCTGTCCTTGCGTACCACCAGAATGCCCTTGATCTTCCGGCCCTGTTCCTTGGCGAAGGCACGGTAACCGGCGGCTCCATGAAACACGACGTAGTGGTAGGGGTTCATATAGGCCAGATCAAACTCGCCGCGCCCGAGCCGTTCCTCAAAGACTGGAATGCTCGTGGCGGTGCGAAAGGTCAGCGCAACCCCGGATCGGCGGCTGATCTCGGCCAGCAGCGGCGCCCACTCCTCGGCCAACCGGCTGGCGGACTGTTGCGGAACAATGCCGAACTCAAGCGGTTTGCTGGCTTCTTCTGCGGCAGCCTGCAGCGGAATCGCGACCATGCCGCCAAGCAAAAGAGCAAGTACAAGGCGGGTGATCATCAACATATCCCCTTCATCGACGCACTCATGCGGTGCCCGCCGGTGCCACCAATGTCACGACGTCGCCATCGTAAATGACATGGGTGTTGCCGCCCGCCGCTTTGGCGCGGTACATCGCGACGTCGGCATGCTGCAAGAGCGTTGCTTCGTCTTCGCCATGCCGTGGATACTCGGCGCAGCCAAAGCTGCCGCCGATGGTCAGCTCATTCTCACTCACACGCATCGACTGCATCAGGGCAGCCAGCAGTTTGCGGCAGAAGTCGCCGATATCGCCTTCGCCCGCCAAGCCCGGAGCGATGATGACAAATTCGTCGCCTCCCAGTCGCGCCACGGTATCGACTTCGCGTACCGCCTTGGCCAGACGCCGGGCGGCTTCTTTTAATACCTGATCGCCCGTCGCATGACCATGCGTGTCGTTGATCGGCTTGAACTTGTCAAGATCGATGAAGATCAAGGTGAACGGTACGCCAGAGCGCCGCGATAGCCCCAGCATTTGAGCCAGTCGTTCCTGAAATAGCAGGCGGTTAGGCAGACCGGTCAGTGTGTCGAAATGTGCAAGGTGCGCCAGACGCTTTTCTTCCCGTAACAGGTTCGATAGATCCGAAAACACTGCGATATAGCTGAGGATGCGCCCAGCACCGTCGCGGGCAGCACTTACGGTCAACCATTCGGGATAAATTTCACCGCTCTTCTTGCGGTTGTACAGTTCGCCTTGCCAGCTTCCATTGGCACGCAGCGAGCGCCAGAATGCGGCATAGAACGCGGCATCCTGTATGCCTGAGTTGAGTATGCGCGGCGTACGCCCGATGATTTCTTCCGCGCTGTAGCCGGTAATTTGGGTGAACGCCGGATTCACTGCAAGCACCTCGCCCTCGACGTCGGTAATCATCACGCCCTCGGCAGCGCTCTTGAACACCATCGACGAAATCTGGGTTTCGAATTCGGTCTCGCGCAGATGTGTCACGTCGCGCAATATCCAGTGGAGGAAGCGCACTTCATTCTCTTGGCGCACCGCCAGTACTTCGGCCAACGCAATCAGTGGCGACGCATTTCGGGCGGCGCGACGCAGGTAGAGTTCCTGTCCCTGATCCGGTGCGACACGACCGTCGATGGCATTGAGACGAAGCCCGTTGAAAGCCTCGTGATGGCTAGGCAATATCCAATCCGGCAACGCCGACCCTTGGAGCATGTGCGAAGAAGTGAGCGCCGCAGCGGCCGGGTTGCTTTGCAGAATGCACCCAGTGATATCGGTGATGAGGTGAATGTCGTGTGAGCGACGCATGACCTCATCCAGCTCTTCACGACTTTCGGTCAGCCGGGCGCACGATTTCTGCAGCGTCTGGCAGTGTGCCTCCAGCTCACCGTGGCGCTCCACCATTTGCTGCAGATCTTCGGCGTAACGGTAGAGTTGATTGTGCAAGGCGGCATCGCGCGAACTGCCGGGCATACGCACTGTTTGCCCTCCGGCGGGTGCTGATGGATCGAGAGCGTCAGGATTTTTTGTCATCACAACCTCGCGCGAGAATGTCCTTGATGGTCGCCACCAGTTGTAGCGGACTGAAAGGCTTGATGAAGTAGGCAGCGGCACCGCGACTCATGCCGTCCTCGTAGTCCCGTACCTGACCCCGGGCGGTGACCATGATCACGTGTGTGCGCTTGAGCTGAGGGTCGCTTTTGATCGCATCGAGTACCTGCAGACCATCGAGTTCACCGGGCATCATCACGTCCAGAACAACCAGATCGGGCTTGCGACGGCGAACGATGTCGAGACCGGTGCCACCATCCTCAGCTTCGAGCACCTCGAACGCTTTCCCCAGCGTGATATGAATCAAACGACGGATGTCAGAGTGGTCATCAACGAGCAGAATCGTAGTCATGGCGGTCACCTCGGGGGATTGTCTGAAACGGCACCGCTGGCCATCACGGTAGCCAGATCGCGGGCATATTGCATGGCCTGATCGGCGATGCGGCATTCGGTACAGGAAACACGGCTGCGGTCGGCGATAGGCGCGCCGGTAGGCAAGGTTAAAGTGATGGCATCAATCGCGTCGCCGCCACCGTCAGTAGCGAGTTCTTGTCGCAAACCGCCCAGCTTTACCTTGCCGCCATGCAGCGCGATGATGCGAAGGCAGATTTCGGTACGCAACTCTTCGCCGGGCGGTGCGGCAATTGCTGTCGCGGGCACCGCATACATGCCGGCAGTATCGGCTGCGGCCCGGCCGTTGAGAACGATGAAATCACCGATCTGGCGCAAGTCTATGATCACGCTGCCGTGCGGCGGGCAACTCCGCCCCAGTCGCGCGAGCAAGGTCTGTAGTGCCTGCCGTAGCCACGTTCCATGACCATAGATGGGTGCCATGTCTTTGCTGCTAATGTTCAGCGCATAGCGTATTGCATCTTCGCCCGTGAGTCGCGGCAACTGGGGCAGGATGTCGCGAACGAGTTCCGCCAGCGCCAGACGCTCGTCGCTGAATACTTCGTCACGCTGATCGAGTTCAGCGAGCTTGCTCACCTCTTCCAATAGCGTGTCGAGCACGGCGGCACGGCGCAACAGCACGGCCCGCTGCACCGCAGAATGATTGAGCTCGCGCAGCAGGGCTGTGAAGCGCCCGAGTTCCTGACGTACTTCACCACCCAGCAGTTTCAGAAAGGCCGATTTGCCGACCTTTGGCGCCACAGGCAGCGTCGCCGCATTGAGCGTGAGGTTCATAACGCAGCCTTAGGTACGGGTGCCTGCCGCACCGCCGCAACCTGCTCGGCAATGCCTTGCAGCGCGTCAAAGGGGACGGGCTTGGGGAAGATCGGTATGCCCTCCGGCACCCCGCCGCGCTGGGTAATCTCAGCGGCATCGAGGCCGCTGACGACAACGATGTTCATGCCGCGCAGTTCCGGCACGCTGCGAATTGTTTGCAACATGCGAAAGCCATCCATGCCCGGCATCTGCAAGTCGGTGATCAGTAGATCCGGTTTCGTATGCCCGATGCGAATCAAGGCTTCATAGCCGTCGCCAACAATGCTGACGGCGGGGCGCATCGGCCACTCGCCCAGTCTCAATTCATAGAGCCGACCCAGAAAGGCGTCGTCTTCGACCACCAGAATGCTGAAGGGCGCCGGTTCGGCGGTTGCGGCGATGTCCGAAGCGCGGCGCCCAGAAGTTGCCTGCACCGAAACCTGACCCAACGCCGGATTAGCCAGCAAACGGTCGATCGACTGGCGCGAAATGCGCCGGTGCCCACCGTCGGTCTTCCATGCCTCCAGCAGCCCGCTTTCGGTCCAGAGCTGCGCCGTGCGCAACGACACGCCGAGCATCGCTGCCGCCTCTCGCGTGGTGCAAAACGTCTTCGGAATCTGTTTGTGATGGGCCATGATGAATCCGTGGAATGACGGTTAAACCTCAGCAATGCCAATGAAACCATTCTCTTAATAAGGTTAGTATTGCACTTATTATCGTTTTATGCAACTTTTTATCATTTATTTCGCGTAAAGAGCCTCTGCTCGCAAATATCTCTACCGTTAGGGAACCCGCTCAGCATTTCCTGGGCACGAGCGAGAGCGTGGTCAAGACGCAAATCTGGTGCGCCGTGGCTACCTACTTGCTGATCGCCATCCGACACGAGGGAGTGGCCACCAGCACCGTGGAACATCATTGCTCGGCCAGCATTGGCGTGACCCTGTTCCGCAGCGATACGACTGGTCAGGACGACATTTTCAAATGGGCCGACGCGGCCATGTATCAAGCGAAAATGCCGGACGCAATCAGATTCGGTTTCATGACTGACACAGGCACTCGACTTCTTACCGGCCGTGGCGAAGGATTTATCGTACTGGCCGTCGCATTGCTGATGACCTGATTCAGCCGATGATCCGGACAATGACTTCTCGCAAGTTCCGCAAATCGGCGGCCGAAAGCGCGCCCATGGTGCGGACAACAAGCCCGTGCTCGATGGTCGTTATTACCGGCTTCAGCACGGAAGACTTGATGAGTCCGGCGGACTGCCAGTCGGCGACGAAAACCTCCCCGAACCCGAGCGGCGTACGCACCTGAAGTGGTCAAGTGGTCAACGCCGACAACACAAAACGACCCGAAATGAATAAAAATTGAATAAAATTAGTGCCGTCTCCCCACACATTTGCAAAGCACAGCACATGGACGCACAGCCCGCCCAGAAGTTAACCGCATTCTGCTACCACTGCCGCAGCCATCATCCCATTGCAGAGATGCGACAGATCGAGACCAAGGCCGGCAAACGCTGGCGCTGCATCAAGAGCATCGAGGCGACCAAGCAGGACCGCGCCGCGCGCGAGGCCTATGGCCGTCAGGTGTCCGAGATGAACAAGGCCGAAAGTCGCAGCCGCGCCCAGCGCATGAACAGCATCCTGCAGGAAAAATAGCCGCGTGACTGATTCCGCCAGCCGTCTGGATCGTGTGGTTGCCGATGCGCGAAATAGCGCCGAACAACGCGACCAGGGCTACCGCGAACAAGCCCTGAAGATATACCCCTGGATCTGTGGCCGTTGCGCGCGTGAATTTACCCGCACCAATCTGCGCGAACTGACGGTTCATCACCGGGACCACAATCACCAAAACAATCCGGTGAATGGCAGCAACTGGGAACTGCTCTGCCTGTACTGCCATGACAACGAACACCAGCGCCAACTTGAAGCCAGCGGAAATAATGCCGGCAATAGTGCGGGAGGCAGCATGGCGAGCGCAACACATTCGCCCTTCGCCAACCTGAAAAATCTGCTCGGCAAGCCCTGACGCACGCATCCACGCCACGCCACGTTACGGCCTGATTTCAGCCAGTCGAGCCGCCAACCCCGAGTGACGCTGCGTGCGGGTCAGTATGGCGGCCTCCAGCACTTCGGGCGTGCCGACTAGCGTGACCTGTGCGCGCGAACGGGTCACCCCCGTGTAGAGCAACTCTCGCGTAACGCCCAAACCGGGGCGGTCGGGTAGCACCAACAACACCTGATCGAATTCCGACCCCTGTGCCTTATGGACGGTCAGGGCGAAGGCGGTCTCATGCGCGGGCAGACGGCGCGGCGCGATGGCGCGAAAGCCGTGATCCCGATCGACGAAGTACACCCGCAACTCAGCGGTTTCACCGCTGATATCCGGCAGCGCGATGCCAATATCGCCGTTGAACAGTTTTAGCCCGTAGTCATTGCGCGACACAATCACCGGCCGCCCCGGATACCACGGTGCAGGCTCGCCCGGATCGAGCGGGTGATCCAGCACACGACGAAAATGGCGTGCAATCAGCTGGTTCAACCCGGCAACGCCACGTGATCCGTCGCGCAGCGCGGATAGCGCGCGAAAGCCGCCGAACACATGGGTGATGAGGTCAATCCCGGCACCGGCGTGCACTGCCTCCAGATACGGCGCATAGCCGTCGAGAACAGCGCGCACCGCGTCTGCCGTGAGCGTTGGCGTCGCGTCATCGATCCAGCACAACCCGCTCTCGCTGCCCTTTTTCAATGCGTCGAAAACGCCCGCAACATCACCACTGCGGATACCGGACGCCAGCCGGCCAACCCCGGAATCGGCGCTAAAACGGAAACTTTCGGCGAACCACACCGCGCAATCACGCAAGCCACTGCTGATGGCAACCGGTGGCGGCACGATGTCCGCTGCCGGAATGTCGCACAGCGCGGCAAGGCGCGCGACACACGATGGCGTCAGCTGCGGATCGGCACTCAATTCGGCAAACACCGCGCCGGATTCGACGGCCGATAACTGATCTTTATCGCCGAGCAAAATAATGCGCGCCGCATCGGGGACAGCTTCAAACAAACGCACGGCCAGCGCCAGATCAAGCATTGATGCCTCATCGATCACGAGCACATCAATGGGCAGCAAATGATCGCGGTCGTGCCGAAACCCGCCCCCCGGCAATGCGCCAAGCAGACGATGAATGGTCGATGCCTCGTGCGGCAAACGCGTTGCCAGTTCCGCAGGCCAGTCTGCCGCACGCACGCGCAGCGCATCGAGCATGCGCGCGGCCGCCTTGCCGGTGGGTGCGGCCAGCGCGATCCGGCAGTGTGCATCTTGCGCGATCAGGCAGGCCAGCAGATTGGCGACGGTGCTGGTCTTGCCGGTACCCGGGCCGCCGCTGATGATGGTCAGCTTTCCGCCCAGCGCTAGCCCGGCAGCAATTTTCTGCCAGTCCACGCGCCCATTGAGCAGCGCGGCATTGGCTGCAAAAGCCAACTGTAGCTGCCGTTGCGCGGCCACCGCGGTCGGTGGTTGCTCGCCTGCGGCAGCAGACCACATGCGCTGCGCCAGACGCCGCTCATAATCAAAATAGCGATGCAGATACAAACGATTGCCGGCATCCAGTATGAAGGGCTGGCTTTCTGCCGCATCCGGCGTTCCCGTCACGCCGGATTCCAGCAGTAATCGACGCAGCGCCTGCGGCGTGGCTTCGCTGGCGGCAGCCAGTTCATCCAGTGTCACACAGACATTACCGGCCGAGGTCGCCAGACTGAGTTGTTGCGCCACCCATTCAAGCCGATGCAGCGAATCCCGATCCGACAGCGTGCCGATAGCCGCAGCCCAGCGCCGTACATGGGTGCCAAAGCCTTCAGCCAACACCTGTGTAGACGGGCGTACCACCGTGCCAATGCCCGTCATGCGCCCTCCCCGGTGTCGCATTCCAGCAAGCGATTCAGCCGCGTGATGGCAGCCTCATCCGGCCGATGCGCATACACGCCTGCCGCCTTGCCGTCCGGCGCACGCCAGCCTGGACGAACACCGCGCACGAACAGATACAACACACTGCCAAAATGCGTGTCGTAGCAATAGTCGACGATCCGTTGCCGCAGGTAGCGATCAAGCGCTACGGCATAGAGCAGATATTGCAGATGGTAGCCGTGCCCGGCCATGGCCTCCTGAACCGGGGCGGCGAAGTAATCATCCATCCGGTTGCCCAGGTGGTTGGATTTCCAGTCGAGGATGTAAAAACGCCCTTCATGCTCGAACACCAGATCGATAAAGCCCTTGAGAAACCCCTGCAAGCTACCGAAACTCAGACGCGGAACCACATAGCCGAATGCCTTCAGCGCACGATTAAGCTCGCCGGCTGTCAGTTGCGGCACCGGCAGATTGAATTCCATTTCCACCAGACGACGGTCGAAACGAACGGTGTCAAGACGCAGACCGGGCATGAGTTCGGTCGCGGTCACATCGGCAGCCAGGCGTGCCAGCATGGCGCGCAAACGTTCGCGTGCCAGAGCTGCCGGCACGCCAGGCAGCGACTGGGGATGCGCCTCCAACGCGAATTCTGCCGCCGGTGCCCAGGTGTCGGGCCTGGCAAAATCCATGCGCTCGAACATCGCATGCAGGCAATCACCGGCCGCTGCCCCGCGCGGGAAACGGAAAATGTCGTCGGCGTCCAGCGGTGCAGCGAGTAACGCAGCTGAAAACACCGTGGACAACACCGGGCTGCCCTGCGCACGACTGCGTGCATCGTGGTCGCGTGCCGCCTGCTCATGGATCGCACCGTGACTCAACCCGCTGTAACTGCTGATGCGCCACGCTGCCGGAATCAGCGGCGGCACAAGGGCGGCCAGCCGGTCAGGATCAACATTGTCGGCGGCGACCGGCTTGCCCGCTACCGACGGCAAGGGGACAACCGCCATCGATGTATCACCCGACGAAACAGGCAGGGCGCACCACGCGGCATGGATGTCGTCTGCCGTCTGCGTTGATTTGAACCATTGCGCCGGACTCATGCCCTGCCCGGCCACCAGCCAGTTGAGCAGACTGCGATTGCCCTCGGTTGCCGATAGATTACCGAACGCAGAAACTGTATAACCGCCCGCGACCAGATAGCAGCGCTGTGCGGCGCGTGTCAGCGCCACATAAATCAGGCGCACCTGCTCGGCGGATTCTTCATGCCGGATGGTGTCTTTTACGGCGGCAAGTTCGTCGGCATCCATGTCATCACCGCGAAAATCAACCACCACATTACCCGCCGCATCGTGATAGCTGCGTCCCTCCAGACCCTTGCCGCCGCTGGCAATGCGGCCATCCCACAGAAACGGACAGAACACCACCGGATATTCCAAGCCCTTGGCCTTGTGGATGGTGACGATCTGCACCAGATTCCGATCAGATTCCAGCCGCAACTGCGCGCTGTCGTCACGGCTCTCATCGCGCCGCTGCGTCTGAAACCAGCGCAGCAGAGCCTCCGGCGAGGCATGCAGCTCAGCGGCCTGATGCAACATTTCGCCCAGATGCAACAGATTGGTCAGACGTCGCTCGCCGTCGTCGCGCGCCAGCATGCGGGCGCTGGCGTGTTCGTCGGCCAGCAGCTTGCGCACCATGACGCCCACACCGCGCCGCAACCACAGATCGCGGTAATCAAGAAACCGCCGGGTGTCCTCATCCATGCGCGCGTCATTGTGCATGAGCGCATCGACGGCGGCGGCATCCCGGCCGAACAATTCCGTCGCCAGTGCGGCGCGCACCAGCGCATCACGCAAGGGATCAAGCACCGCCAGCAAGACGCGTTCAAGCTCTTCCGCCTCGGGCGTTCGCAGCACGCTGGCTTGCGATAATTCAACACTGCCGACATTGAGCCGAGCCAGCGCCTGCTTCATTTCACTGCCCTGCGTATGACTGCGCACCAGCACAGCAATGTCGCCGGCACGCAAAGGACGCCCCGCCAGCGAAACGCTAGCGGAATCGATCAGGCGCACAATCTCGGTGGCCGTTGCGGCCGCCGCCGTTGCGCGTGCTTGCGGCTTGTCCAGCAGGCCGTCGGCCGCCGTTGGCAGCATCCATACCTGAAGGTCTGCCCGTGTTGCGCCATGATCGGCAAACACGGCACGCGGCTTGCTGCCAAAACTGACTTCACGATAATCCAAGCCGTTCAGCACAAAGGCTCGGTCATTGGTGCCGAACAAGCGATTCACCGCCGCGATCAAGCCCGCGCTGGCGCGCTGATTGGCGGTCAGCGAATATTCGGCACCCGCCTCGGCCTTGGCGCGCAAATAGGTGTGCAGATCGGCATGGCGAAAACTGTAGATGGCCTGCTTGGGGTCACCCACCAGAAACAACGAACAACCCGGCGTTGCAGCCTTGCCATAGATGGCGCGAAAAGTTTCAAATTGCAACGGGTCGGTGTCCTGAAACTCATCGATCAGCGCTGCCGGAAAGCGCGCCTGCAACGCAGCACCCAGCCAGGGACACTCGCCCCCTGTGAGCCGCTCATACAGATTGAACAGCATGTCGTCAAAACCCGCCACGCGACGTGCGCGCTTGCGCTCACGCAGATCACGGCCGGCTTCGGTGAATAAGGTGCGAATCAGGCGCAAACGTGCAGCGGTCAATTCGCTGGCCATCTGCTCACGCAGCGTCAGATAGTTATCGGCCAGATCAAAAAACCGATGCGCCGGCGGGGTGCAGTTTTTCTTTTTCCCCGTGGTCGCCAGCACCGTACTGCAAAACAGGTGCAGCTTGCCCTTAGCAAAATCAACGGGAGCCAGCGCATCGTTCGCAGTGAACAGCGCATCCCATTCACGCCGCCCCGCTTCAAGCGCGCTCTCGGTGTAGCTTCGGCCATTCAACTGCGCGATATTGTGCACCAGCAAGGCGCAAATTTCGCCGCCCTGCGCGTGCC
>CAJAWW010000073.1 GCA_903946745.1 uncultured beta proteobacterium | reverse complement strand
GGCAAAGCCGAAGCCGAACCGGCCTGGCGCGGCATTGAACAGGTATTGAATGGTCTACTCGACCGCTTCACTCTTGATTACCCGTGCGACTCACCAACGCAACAGCGTTGGTTACGCATGTCTGTTTTTCCGATACTGGGCGCAGTTCGTGGGGCGGTGATCGCACACGAGAACATCACGCCACAGAAGCAGGCAGAACTGGCACTGCGCGAACGCGAACAATATCAGCGCGCGCTGCTCGACAGCTTTCCGTTTCTGGTCTGGCTCAAGGATGAACAAAGCCGTTTTCTGTCGGTCAACCAGCCATTGGCAGACGCCTTCGGCTTCCCAAGCACAGACAGCCTGATCGGCAAGACCGATTTCGACATTGCCACAACCGAGCTGGCAGAACGCTATCGCGCCGATGACCGCGCGGTGCTCGACAGCGGGCTGAGCAAATATGTCGAAGAATGGATAGAAAGCGACGGCAAGCGGCGCTGGGTAGAAACCTACAAAACCCCCGTCAGCCTCGATGGAAAAATTATCGGCACAGTCGGCTATGCGCGCGACATTACCGGTCACTTTGTCGTACAGGCAGAACCAGAACCTTCGTCATCTGGCCGCCGCCAGCAACACCGTCTGTCGCGGGTCAATCCTGATGATCCCGCCCCGGAATAACGCATGACACAGAATTTCAGATAGCGTTTCAGAACGCGCTCTCAGAACATGCTCTCAGACCGCGGCCTGGGCTGTGCGCCAAAGGCACTTGCCCTTGCTCTCCTTGTCAACCTCGCCCAACACCCGTTCATGCTCGGCCAGTTCATCTGGGCTGGCGCGTAGCACCGCCAAAGGGGGGCGTTCAACGCCCGCAGCACGAGCCTGATTCACCGGCGGGGTGCTAAACATTTCCAGAGAATTCTGGCCGCGCGTCATCGCCAGATACACCTCGGCCAGCAGTTCGGCGTCGAGCAACGCGCCATGCAATGTGCGCCCGGAGTTATTGATGCCAAACTCAGAACACAGTGCGTTTAGATTGTTCTTTTTGCCCGGACGCAACAAGCGCGCATCGGCCAATGTATCAATGGGCTTGCCGCAGAAATGCTCAAGATTGTCGCGACCACAGCGCGACAGCTCGCTGTCCAAAAATTCACAGTCAAACTTGGCGTTGTGTATGACCAATTGCGCCCCGGCAACGAACTCAAGAAACTCATCCACGATGCGCGCAAACACCGGCTCGTCCGCCACGCGCTCGTTGGTGATGCCATGAATCTTCATCGCCTCTTCGGGAATGTCGCGCTCCGGGTTGATGTATTTGTGAAATCGCCGCCCGGTGAGATTCCGGCCAAGCAACTCAACGCAACCAATCTCGATCACACGATCGCCAGTCCGGCAGTTCAGGCCGGTAGTTTCAGTATCCAGCACGATACGCCGCATCTCAGCGCCCCCCTCCGCCAGCCCGAACCTGCTCGACACCACGCCGCGCCAGCGCATCGGCGCGCTCGTTCTCGACATGGCCGGCATGCCCCTTGACCCAGCACCATTCGATCTCATGCTGCGCAGCGAGTGCATCGAGCGCACGCCAGAGATCCTCGTTCTTCACCGGCTTTTTGTCGGCGGTTTTCCAGCCACGCCGCTTCCAACCGTGTATCCATTCGCTGATACCCTTTTGCACATATTGCGAATCGGTGTGCACGCGCGCTTGCACCGGTCGCGTCAACTGCCGCAGCGCCTCGATCACCGCCATCATTTCCATGCGGTTATTGGTGGTCTGCAACGCGCCACCAAAAAATTCTTTTTCCGTCTCGCCGCTGCGCAGAATCGCGCCCCAACCGCCGGGACCGGGGTTGCCGCTACAGGCACCATCGGTAAAAATATCAATCATGTTCGATTCCATTTTTCTGGGTCACACTGGTCTGAATCACGCTGGTCTGGGTCACGCTGACCAATGCTTTGGCCTGCGCTTTGCGGTCATGCCACTTAGGCGTGATGAGGCGCATGCCATGCTGGCGCTTCACCGCCTGCACCATATAAATCGCACCGGCAATCGGCCACCAGCGGTCACCGGCCGCATCCAGAAAGCGAAACCGCTGCAACCACTTTTCCTGCGTCACGGCCGGTGCATAACAACCAAAAAATCCGCTTTGCATTTCAAAGCCGAGCAAAGAAAACCAGTCCCTGAGACGCGGCACGCTGATGTACTGGCCGCGCCACGGTGGCGGCCCCTGCCGGCGCGACAACTTGCGCCGCACGCCCCACAAACTATAAGGATTAAATCCGGTCACAATCACATGCCCCTCCGGCACCAGCACCCGCTCCACTTCACGCAGCACCTGATGCGGGTTAGCGTCAAACTCCAAGGTATGCGGCATCACCGCCAGATCGATACTATTGGCGGCAAAGGGGAGATAATGCGGGTCGGCGTGAACCTCCGGCGCGCCTGCATAGCGGCCGTCGTCGCAACGCAAACGCAGCGGCATGCGGTTGGCGCACAAAAAATCGTGACGCGGCAGCGAAAGTTGCACCGCATTGAAACCAAAAATATCGGCCACTAGCTGGTCATGCCGCTTCTGCTCCCAGTCCAGCACATACTGTCCGGCCGGCGTTTCCAGCCATTCTTCAAAGCCCTGAATTGACATCGAATCTGATCTAAAGGAATTCCTGAATGAATGAGACAACGACAGAAATTCTGGCGCTGCCGGCGTTTCAAGACAACTACATCTGGCTGTTACGCGTTGGTGGCTACGCTGCCGTGGTTGATCCGGGCGACGCCGCACCGGTGCTCGCCCATCTTGCCGACAGCGGCGACCGCCTGTGCGCCATCCTGCTCACCCACCACCACGCCGATCACATCGGTGGACTGGCTGAACTACTTGCACATCCGCAAACGAGCGCCGGACTCCCTGTATTCGGCCCGGCGTTAAACAACATCGCCGGTGTAAATCGCCCTTTAAGCGGTGGAGAAATCGCTGTCCTGCCCGAATTGAATACCGCCCTCGATGTCATCGCCGTTCCCGGCCATACCTTGGGTCACCTTGCTTATTATGGCGCAAGTCTGATCGACTCAAACCTCGGCGCACTTTTCTGCGGCGACACACTCTTTGGTGCCGGCTGTGGCCGTCTTTTTGAAGGCACGCCCACACAGATGCAGCATTCTCTAGCCAAAATCACCGCACTCCCAGCGTCGACTTTTGTGTTCTGTGCCCACGAATATACGCAAAGCAATCTGCGCTTTGCCTGCGTCGTCGAACCGGACAACCCTGACGTGCAATGCCGAAGCCGCGAAGTGGCCGCAGCGCGCAGCGCAGGTCTCGCAACCGTGCCAACCCGCATCGGTGTCGAACTCGCCACCAACCCATTCCTGCGCTGGGATGAACCCGCCGTCAGAATCGCGGCAGCCGCGCAACTCGGGCAGCCACCGCAAAATGCGGTGGAAACCTTCGCCGCCATCCGTGCCTGGAAAGACCGGTTCTAATTGGTTCTAATTGACCGCACCTTCCGTGTTGGCTAAGATTCGCGGCCTCCCTGCGCGCCGCTTCTCTTCTTGGTGCCACCCCCGCAGACACCCTCCTACCTACCCACGTTACCCGATGCGATCTTTGTCTCGCCTGTTTCAGTTGCTGTGCCTGTTGCTTGCGAGTGGCGTCGGCAACCTATATGCCGAACAATCGCTGCAAATGACAGCCGAACTCAACTCGGCATCTGGCTTTCTTCAGTCTGATTCGGCAGCGCAGCGTTCGCTAACGCTGACACCGGGTGCCTCGCAGGAGGTCAAGGACGAACTGCCGCCCATGCCGACCATTGATCTGACCAAGGCGCCTGATGACCTCTGGCAGCGCATGCGCAACGGTTTTTCCATGTCCAACCTCGACAGCCCGCTGGTCGCCGACCGGCAGGCCTGGTATCTGAATCGTCCAGACCTGCTCAAACGCGTGTTTGAACGCAGCCGGCGCTACCTGTATCACATCGTTACCGAACTGGAAAAACGCGGCATGCCGACCGAACTGGCGCTGCTGCCGATCGTGGAAAGCTCGTACAACCCGCTCGCGTATTCGTCAGCACGCGCCTTGGGCATGTGGCAGTTCATCCCCTCGACCGGAAAAAACTACAACCTCAAGCAAAACTGGTGGTACGACCAGCGCCGCGACACCATCGCCTCAACCAGTGCGGCGCTCGATTACCTGCAATACATCTACGAGATGCATGGCGACTGGCATCTGGCACTGGCCTCCTACAACTGGGGCGAAGGCGCAGTCGGGCGTGCCATCAACAAAAACAAAGCCAAAGGGCTGCCGACCGACTACGCCCACCTCAACATGCCCAACGAGACACGTTACTACGTGCCCAAACTACAGGCGATCAAAAATATCATCGCTGAACCGGCATTGTTCGGCATCCAGCTCGATCCGATTCCCAACCGTCCCTACTTCGGCATCGTCGAACGCAGCGGCAACATGGACATCGCGCTGGCCGCGCGGCTGGCCGAAATTCCGGTTGATGAGTTCATCGCGCTGAACCCGGCCTACAGCCGCCCGGTGATGCCCGATACAGCCAACAGCCCGTTGGTGCTGCCGGCCGACAAGGTGCAAACCTACCGCGACAATCTCGAAAACCACGAAGCCAAAGACAAACCGCTGTCGGCATGGCTGACACACCCCCTGAAGAAGGGCGAAAAAATCGATACAGTCGCCGCTCGCTATGGCATCAACCCGGCGCAGTTGCGCAAACTGAATGGCATCACGGCGCGTACCAAGATCACACCCGGCTTTACGCTGCTGGTGCCCGGCAAGGATGCCGTCGGTCTCGATTCAATCGCCGGACGCCTGCCACAAACACCCGCCGAGCCGCCGCGCGCGACGAAGAAAAGCAAAAAATCGGTGAGCACCGCTGGTAGCAAGCGCCGCACAGCCACCGCCAAGGTTCGCAAACCTGCCCCAAAAAGCGCAGCAAAATCGACACGCAGCACCGCAAAGCCGAAAAAACGCTAAACGCAAACGGCGCCATGATCGTGCTCGCCAAACTTTCCGCTACCTTTGTCTTTCTGGTTGTTTACGCGGCAACGGCTTTTGCTGCGCTGCTGGATATCTTGCCAGGAGACTACGTCGCCCTGTCACCGGGTGACTACGCCGTCACCGGTTATCTTTATCAGCGCGAGGGTGTCGGCCCCTATACGAAGGGAATCCGCACCGGAACCGCACGCGTCAACGCCGAAGTTGCCGCAGTTCGCATCAATGGGTTTCACGAAATCGCCGGCATGACCTGGGCGTGGTCGGTTGTTCCGTTATGGTCGCAAGCCAAACTCGTTGAAGGCACCATGCCCGCTGTATTCGGACGCGACGCCGGTGGTTCGGGTGATGTTCGCATTTCCGCAACACTGTGGCCGGTAGCGAATAGAGAAAAAGGTGAGTACCTTGGCCTCACCGTCGCAGTGCTCGAACCGACGGGCAACTATTCAAACCAGCGCATTCTCAATATCGGCGACAACCGCCGCTCCAGTTGATAACGGCGCGCTGGGTGGTTTGGGTCACATCCATGCGGCTGCCTGCTTGGGCGATGGTGGCAGCACCCGCGGCGACTTGGCCGCCGGTGGGGAGTTGTGTCGGTGCCGGCGCAGGTGGCAAGGGCGGTGCCGCAAAAGTCGACGCTGGGGAGACGGCACCTGCGATGATCGCAACCAGCAATGCACCGCCACGCACCGCGCGCTGGCCACGCCCTTTGACGTTTTCGGCCGCAACGACGTAAGCGCTGAGCCGATCAGACCAGACAAGGCGATAGAAACGATTGAGAGCGGCGTGGCTGTTCATGGGGTGACTCCTCGGGTGAGGGCTTGCTGATCTGCACAAATGTGCATATCATTGAGGCATGGAAATTGAGTTTGATCTGGTGAAGGCGCGGAGCAACCTGAAAAAGCATGGGATTTCATTCGAGGAAGCCCAAAGCTGCTTGCTGGATTCTTCGGCGCGCGTCTGCGAAGACCCGGACGCTCGTAACGAGGTACGCTATGTGCTGATCGGAATGAGCGAGAAGTGCGCTTGCTAACGGTGGTGTATGCGCTGCGCGATGAAGACACGGTACGTTTAATTTCGGCGCGTAAAGCGACGGGAAAAGAGGAGAAAGCTTATGCGTAAAGACTACGATTTCAGCAATGCCAAACCGGTCAGCGAAATACCTCATCTGGTGAAGCTCCAGGCCGAAGCCGCCGCCAAAACGCGTATTACGATGCGCGTGGATAACGCGGTGCTGCGAGCGTTCAAAGCCCGTGCCGAGGCAACCAACGGCAGCTACCAGACGCTGATGAACGAGGCGCTCAAACAGTTCGTGCTCGGGCAGACGCTGGTCGATGCGGTACGCGAGACGATTCGCGAAGAACTGCATCGTGCGTAAGGTGGGCGCTGGTGGCGCGCAACCGACACCATGAAACGATTGCCCAACATTCATCCCGGCGAAGTGCTCAAGGAAGAATTTCTTGAGCCGCTGGGTATTACGCAATACAAGCTGGCAAAAACCATCGGCGTGCAACCGATCCGCATTGGCGAGATTTGCGCCGGCCGACGGGCGATTACCGCCGACACAGCGCTGCGCTTGTCGCGCGCACTGGGCGTAAGCGCCGGATTCTGGCTTGGCCTGCAAGCCGACTACGACACCGAGGAGGTGGAACGCGTGAACGCCGAAGCCCTGAACCGGATTCAGCGACTGGCGGCGTGAGTCGCTGGCAGGTTTGCCGAGCGCATTGCCCAGTTGCATGGCGGCACTGTGCGGCTCGAAAGCCGGCCATCACTGAACCGGGGCAGCCGCTTTATCCTGAGTCTGCCAGGTTCTCTGGTGCCGCACCAACGGTAAGTCTAGCGTGGGGAATGCGCTGTAACGGCAAAGCAGGCGACCGTGTGGCCGTCACCGAGATGCACTGGTGGCGGATACGCACCCGCACAGGCCGCACTCGCCAGGGGGCAACGCGGATGAAAATGACACCCTGCCGGCGGGTTCGCCGGTGACGGAAGATCACCGGCCAGCACCGTTTCCGGGCGTGTGCCATCCAAGCGCGGCACCGCCGCCAGCAGCGCCTGCGTGTAGGGGTGACGCGGATCGCGTAGCACCGCTTCCGTGCTCCCCTGCTCCACAATCCGGCCGAGATACATCACCGCCACCTCGTGCGCCAGATGATCGACCACGGCAATGTTGTGCGTAATAAACAGATAGGCCAGCCCCAGTTGCCGCTGCAAATCAGACAGCAAGTTGAGAATCTGCGCCTGTACCGAAACATCAAGCGCCGACGTCGGCTCGTCACAGATCAGCAAACACGGATCGGCTGCCAGCGCACGCGCAATGGCAATGCGCTGTCGCTGCCCACCAGAAAACTCATGCGGGTAGCGATGCACCATGTCGTCGGTCAGCCCCACCTGCCCCATGATCTGAGCGACGCGCTGGGGGGCACGCTGGCCGGCAGTCGCCCGCACTCCCTCGGCAATAATGTCGCCGATGCGCAAACGCGGATTGAGCGAGGCAAACGGGTCTTGAAATACCATCTGCATCACATCGGCGCGAATGCCGGTCACGACATCACCCGCTAACCGAACGCTGCCCGCCGTCGGCCGCAGCAATTGCAAGATCGCCTTGCCGGCCGTAGTTTTGCCGCAACCTGATTCACCCACCAGCGCCAGCGTGCGACCCGCAGCAAGGTTCAACGAAACGCCATCGACTGCGCGCACCTGCCCAACCACGCGTTGCAGAATGCCGCTGCGAATGGGGAAATGCATCTTGAGATCGACAACCTCCAGCAAGGGCGTCGGCGCACTCAAAACCACCGTATGCTGGGCGTCGACTTTTACAGTGGCCGCCGCGTCGCACGGCATCACGGCGCAGCGCACCCGGTGCGCACTGTCGCGCGCCTCAATGTTGCGCCACGCCGGGGGCGCAATGTGGCAAGCGGCCAGTGCACGATCACAGCGTTCAACAAAGCGGCAGCCACGATGCAGCGTCGTCGCGGCAGGCACATTGCCCGCAATGGTGGCCAGCCGTCCACCACGCCCAGCGGTCTCTGGCATGGCAGCGAATAGACGCACCGAATACGGATGCGCCGGTGCGGCAAAAAATGTTTTGCGCGGTGCCGACTCCACCAGTTGCCCGGCATACATCACGCCCACACGATCAGCCATGCGCGCCACCACGCCCAGATCGTGCGTAATCAGCAGCAATGCCATGCCGTCGCGCCGCAGGCCGTCGAGCAAGTCGAGCACTTGTGCCTGGATCGTCACATCCAGCGCCGTGGTCGGCTCGTCGGCGATCAGCAAGCGGGGCTGCCCGGCCAGCGCCATGGCAATCATCACGCGCTGCTTCATGCCGCCGGAAAGCTGGAACGGATATTCATCCAACCGTCGCTGTGGATCAGGAATGCCGACCTGATCGAGGAGTTCCACCGCACGCTTGCGTGCCGTCTCGCCACGCAAACCGAGGTGCAGTTCAAGCGCCTCGCCGATCTGCCGGCCGATGCTCAGCACCGGATTGAGGCTGGTGCCCGGTTCCTGAAAAATCATGCCGATGCCGCCGCCACGCACTTCACGCATTGCCGCCTCCGGCAGCGTGGGCAACACTCGCCCCTCAAACTCCGCCGTGCCACCGGCAATTCGCGCCCCGGCCGGCAAGAGCCGCATGATGGCCAGCGCGGTCATCGATTTTCCGCAGCCCGACTCACCCAACAAGGCCACGCACTCACCCGCAGCAATGTCAAAACTGACACCGTCCACCGGTCGCGCCATGCCGCCCTGCACCGGAAGGTGCACCGCCAAATCCCGCACCGACAACAACGGGGCATTCATCGAAACACTCATCGCGCCCTCCGTGGGTCGAAGGCATCGCGCACCACGTCGGCAAACAAATTGGCCGCCAGCACCAAAGTGAACATGAAGCCAAAAGCCGCCACCAGCGACCACCACACCATCGGCTCACGCGCCAACTCCATGCGTGCGGCGTTAATCATGGTGCCAAATGAGGTGGTGGACGGATCAACCCCGACCCCGACATACGACAGCACCGCCTCGGCTAGCACCAGCCCGGAAAAATCCATCACCAGCGCAATCAATACGATATGCATGAGATTGGGCAAAATGTGGCGGCGCATAATCGCCCAGTCGCTGACGCCAAACGCCCGCGCCGCCTGCACAAACTCCAGCTCGCGCAGCTTCAGTGTCTCGCCGCGCAGCAAGCGCGCAACACCCGTCCAACTGGTCATGCCCAGAATCAGACACAGCGCCAGCAGCCGTGCATCGGCACGCTCGGCCGCGGTGGCAAACCAGTCGGGATGTGTATCGATAACCACCTGCATCATCAGCACCGCCGCCGCAATCAGCAGCACGCCGGGGATTGAGTTCAGCGTGGTGTAGATGTACTGGATGGCGTCATCGATCCACCCCCCCGCATAGCCGGCGAGAATGCCAAGCAGCACCGCCACCGGCAGCATCACCAGCGTCGTCAACGTGCCGATCAAGAGTGCTGTACGCACGCTCTTGAGCGAAAGGTAAAGCACATCCTGCCCCACCTTGTCGGTGCCAAAAACGTGATAACCAGCCGACAGTGAAACCGCAATGCCGCCCAGCATGGCGATCAGCAACAAGGTCAGAGACATCGCCGGGGTCGGCCGGCCGATGAGTCGCATCAGACCGTGCAGCAGCAGCCAGCACAGCACGCCTGCGGCCACACCGCGCAGGGTGCGCACGGCAATATCTGCATCCTGCCGCGCAAGCTGTTCGCCCAGATGCGCGCCACCATATTTGAGCCGGGGAAAATCTCGCTGCGGCGAATTCTCGGCAGTCTCCTTGGCATAAAGATGCGTTGCCAACGGTGCCGAATAGGTTTTTTCGCTGCGCGTGCGCAACTTCGTCAGCAAGGCATCCAGTGCCGAACTCACCTCAACGGAATACTGTGGTGCCGCAGATGTCGCCGGTGAATCTGCCAGGCGCGCCCGGTAGTGTAGCGAATCCAGCAAACCGATCAGCAGGAACACAGCCAGAATCGTCGCCGATGCCATGGCCACCGGGCTGCGTCCAACCTCGGCCCAGGCCGCGCGCAGCGGCTCTTGCTGCCGCGCCCACCACGCCAGCGCCACAACCGCTGCGATCAGCATGAACAGCAGCGCATCCGACCACAGCAACACCGGTTGCGGCAAGCCCATCATTGCAACCGCACCCGCGGGTCAACCAGGGTGTAGGAAATATCGGTAGCCAGCAGCCCCACAATGTAGAGCACCGAACCGATGAACACCATCGCCCGCACCACGGCAAAATCCTGCGCGTTGATGGCGTCAATGGTGTAACTGCCCAGCCCCGGAATACCGAAGAACGATTCGGTCAGCAAGCTGCCCATAAAGAGCGAGGGAATCACCACCACCGCGCCGGTGAGAATCGGAATCATGGCGTTACCCAGCACATGCCGAAACAGCACGACGCGCTCGGCCAAGCCCTTGGCGCGCGCGGTGCGCACATAGTCGCGGGAAATTTCCTCAAGAAAAATGGTGCGATACCAGCGCGTTGCGCCACCGATACCGCCGATCACGCCGATCAGCACCGGCAAGAACAGAAATCGCGTACCTTCGAACCCGCCGGCATAACCCGATATTGGCACCAGATGCCACATCTTGGACACCAGCCACTGCCCGCCAATGATGTAAAACAAACCTGAAATCGACATCATCGCCACGCACAGCACAACGCCGGCAAAGTCGAGTGCGGTGGCGCGAAAGAACACCAGCAGCAAGGCAAAGCTGATCGCCGCCAGCAGACCCAACACAAAGGTCGGCACGGCGATCGCTAGGCTCGGCCCCATGCGCAGCGAAATCTCGCGCGCAATGTCGCGACCATCATCGGCGCGACCGAAGTCACCGGCAAACATGCGCACCGACTTATCAAAAAAAATAGTCGCGGTGAGCCGGTCTGCGCCGCTAGCTTGCGCGTTCCAGATCAACGGCCGATCATAGCCGCGCTCGGCTTTCCATTTCTGAATCGCCTCCGGCGTCACCCGTTTCACCCCCAACTGCATGCGCGCCATGTCATCCGGCGTATTGACGACGAAGAACAACGCAAACGTGATGAGATTGACCCCGATCAGGATCGGAATGGCATAGAGTAGGCGGCGAACGATGTAGGCAAGCATCGAAGTGACCCTATCGAAGTGACCCTATAGGTAACAAAAAGGGTTTCCGGAAATTAACCGGAAACCCTTTGTACAACTGGTCGGCGCGGCGGGATTCGAACTCGCGACCCCTTGCACCCCATGCAAGTGCGCTACCAGGCTGCGCTACGCGCCGAAGCAAAGAATTATACCAAAGGAAAAGCCTGCCGGTTCAGCGTGCAGCAAGGAATTCAATGAGCGACTGGATTTCCGCACGCAGCGACGGCATCGACGATTGCGGCACATCATCCTCGATGTCACCCATTCGACCGGGCTGATCTTCGAGCCGGTTGCGCGCGCCGCTGATGGTGAACCCTTCCTGATAAAGGAGTTCGCGAATACGTCGAACCAGTAACACCTCATGGTGCTGGTAGTAACGACGATTGCCGCGTCGCTTGACCGGACGCAGTTGCGTGAATTCCTGTTCCCAGTAGCGCAGGACATGCGGTTTTACGCCGCACAGATCGCTGACCTCACCAATGGTGAAGTAGCGCTTGGCCGGAATCGGCGGCAGTTCGTCGCGACTACTGCTGATCGTTGTTGCCACGCGGGTGCGCCTCTACGGCTGCCTTCAGCTTCTGGCTGGCGTGAAAGGTGACGACACGGCGGGCCGTGATGGGAATCTCTTCGCCAGTCTTGGGGTTGCGTCCCGGACGCTGGGGTTTTTCACGCAACTGAAAGTTGCCAAAACCCGACAGCTTGACGCCGTCACCGCTTTCGAGCGCGGTACGGACTTCGTCGAAAAAAGCCTCGACCATGTCCTTGGCCTCACGTTTATTGAGGCCCACTTTTTCAAACAAAAGATCGGCGAGTTCCGCCTTGGTCAGGGTCATATCATCTCCAGCAGCATCAACCTCGAAGCGAAGCACCGAAATCACGCGTCGCCCGTGACAATAAACTGGCGACCACGGTCTCGACTTCAGCATCCTCGAGAGTACGTTGAGTATCTTGCATAACTATACGGAACGCAAGACTCTTTTCATTTTCATTCAAGCCCTTGCCCTGATATAGGTCAAAGAACTTCAGCTCGCGAACAATGGGCGGACAGAGCGCTGTCAGCGCTTCCAGTAGCGGCCCAAGCGCTTGCTGCTGTGGCAACACCAGCGCCAGATCGCGCACCACTGCGGGAAAACGCGACACTTCAACATAGCTCGGGAATGGAAGTCCAAGCAGCGCCGGCAACTCAATCTCAAACACAACCGGCGCAGCAACCAACTCGTATTTTTGTACCCAGCGCGGATGCAATTCGCCGATCACGCCCACCGGTAGTCCATCAATCCGTATGGACGCAGATCGTCCCGGATGCAATGCCGGGTGCTCACATTTAACAAATTCCGGCTGCATGGGCGCAAACAAGGTTTCGATATCGGCTTTCACGTCGTAAAAATCGACACGCCGACTGGTAATCGCCCATTGTTCTGGTTCGGAGGGTCCTGCTGCCAAGCCGCCGACGCGCATCGGTTGCGCAAAGCCAGCGACAGGGCCGCCAACCGCCGTGCGTTGAAAGCAGCGCCCGAGTTCGAACACGCGCACACGCTCGGCCTGACGCTTACGATTGGTGATGAGCACGCCAACCAAACCGCCAATCAGCGACGAGCGCATCACCCCCATTTGACTGGCAATCGGGTTGGCAAGGACTATTGGCTGAGTGTTGCCGGAAAAATCAGCCTCCCAGGCAGGTTCAACGAAACTGAAATTTATGACTTCGTGATAATCGCGTTCCGCCACCAGTCGCCGTACCTGCATTGGAGTGCGACAGATCTCGGGGACCGGCATCATCGCGGTACGCGCGATGGGCGGTTGCGACGGAATATTATCGTAGCCATGCACCCGTGCAATTTCCTCGATAAGATCTTCCTCGATCTCGATATCGAAGCGAAACGAAGGCGGAGTGACTTCGAACGTATCGCCGACACGATGTACCGCCAGCCCCAGCCCACAAAGAATCGACTCGACGCGCTCAGGATCAAAGCTGACACCTAACACTCTGGTCACGCGCGCAAGGCGCAATTGCACCGGGCGGCGCAACGGCAAATGCGTGGCCGAATTAGCTTCAACGACCGATCCGGCCTGGCCGCCGCAAATATCCAGTATCAGTTGCGAAGCGCGCTCAATTGCGATGCGAGGAAGATCGAAGTCCACGCCACGCTCATAACGATGCGACGCATCCGTCGAGAAACCAAAACTGCGGGCTTTGCCAGCAATCGCCGCCGGGGAAAAAAATGCACTTTCAAGAAACAGATCAACCGTTGCCTCGGTAACACCCGAGCCTTCGCCACCCATAACGCCGGCCAACGCCAGCGCACGGGCTTCGTCGGCAATCAAGGCAGTTTCAGCCGAGGGCTGCACGCTCTGTCCGTTCAGCAACTGTAAGGTTTCGCCGGGATGCGGGTAACGAACGTGGATAGCGCCGGATAATTGGCTGTTGTCAAAGGCATGTAGTGGCTGCCCAAGTTCCAGCATGACGTAATTGGTAACATCAACCAGCACGGAGATGCACCGAATGCCACTGCGCTCGATGCGACGGCGCATCCACTCAGGCGTCAGAGCACGGCCATCAACCCCACGAATCACCCGCCCGCAATACCGCGGACAAGCCTCGGGAGCATCGAGAATCACAGTGCGTGCGCCTGCGTGCGAATCTGCGTGCGAATTTTGATGCTCTGCGCTGAAATCAGTGACTGGCAATGCATTGAGCGGCGCACCCGTCAGTGCAGCCAACTCACGCGCAATGCCTGTAACAGACAGGCAATCGGCACGATTGGGCGTGAGCTTGAGCGTAATCAGGTGATCATCAAGGTCGAGAAAACTGCGGATATCCATACCGACTGTCGCATCCGCTGGCAAGGACAGCAGCCCCCCTTGATCGTCAGGCAAGCCTAGTTCACGGGCGGAGCACAGCATGCCAAAGCTTTCGATACCGCGCACCTTGGCTTTGCGAATTTCAATACCCGGTAGCTTGGCACCCACCAGCGCACAAGGGATTTTCATGCCGACAGCGGCATTCGGCGCACCACAAACGATCTGCAGCGGCGCGCCCTGACCCGCGTCGACCGAACACAATTTGAGCTTGTCGGCGTCGGGATGCTTTTCGGCGCTCAGAATTTGTGCGACCACCACATGGGAAAAGGCTGCGGCGACCGGCTGAATATCTTCAACTTCCAGCCCTGCCATGGTCAGGACATGGCAAAGCGACTCGGTATCGAGTGGCGGATTGCACAGGCTACGCAGCCAGGATTCAGAAAATTGCATGACGGAATGTTGTTCGGTTGTTGGCGCGAAGGCTCAGTGAAACTGCGACAGGAAACGCAGGTCGCCTTCAAAAAACAGGCGCAAATCGTTGACGCCGTAACGCAGCATGGTCAAGCGATCCGGCCCCATGCCAAAGGCAAATCCAACATACTTTTCAGGATCGAAACCACCTGAACGCAGCACATTCGGATGCACCATGCCGCAACCTGCGATCTCAAGCCAGCGCCCCTCAAGTGCGCCGCTCATGAAAGCAACGTCGATCTCGGCAGATGGCTCGGTAAACGGGAAAAACGACGGACGAAAGCGGACATTGAGATCATTACTCTCAAAAAAGCTGCGCAGAAAATCAGCGACGACACCTTTCAGATCGGCGAAGCTCACCTGCTCGCCGATCCACAGGCCTTCGACCTGATGGAACATTGGCGAATGCGTCGCATCGGAGTCGACACGATAGACGCGACCCGGACAGATCACCCGCAACTCAGGTAGCGTTTCCAGATGCTTGTAGCGTTCGACATGCGCCAGCATGGTACGAATCTGCACCGGGCTGGTGTGCGTGCGCAACAGCACATCTTCCTGCACCTTGCCACCAACGCCTTGCAAATAGAAGGTATCGTGCATGGAACGCGCAGGATGGTTTTCTGGCGTATTGAGCGCGGTAAAGTTATGCCAGTCGGACTCTATTTCCGGGCCATCAGCAACATCAAAGCCAATTGAGCGGAATAACTGCTCAATACGATCAAGACTACGCATCACCGGATGCAAAGTGCCACGACCACGGCCGCGACCAGGCAACGTCACATCGAGCGCTTCAGCGGCAAGTTGCACCTCAAGCTGCGCGTTACGCAGAGCTTCGCGCCGCGCCGATAACGCCGACTCGACCTGCTCTTTGGCGACATTGATCGCAGCGCCCGCTGCCTTGCGATCCTCCGCTGGCAACTTGCCAAGCCCCTTCAACAAGGCGGTTAGCGAGCCGTCCTTTCCAAGATAACGCGCTTTGGCGTCTTCAAGTTTTGCCGGCTCGCTAGCCGTAGCGAAGTCCGCCATTGCAGAGGCAACGAGTTGATCCAGATTATCCATCGGTCGATTCAGAGGGCACGAAAAAGGAGGCCCCAATAGCTCTGGGCCTCCTTTTCGAGGGTGCCAATATTTACGTCAGAGTCAGGCCGGAAGCTTGGCCTTGGCTTGAGCCGCCAAAGCAGCAAAAGCCGATTTGTCGAATACAGCCAGATCCGCCAGAACCTTGCGATCAACCTCAATGGATGCCTTTTTCAGACCGTCCATCAGAGTGCTGTATTTCATGCCCAATTCACGCGCTGCCGCATTGATACGGGCAATCCAGAGCGCACGGAACTGACGCTTCCGCTGACGGCGGTCGCGGTAGGCGTACTGACCGGCCTTCATCACCGCCTCTTTGGCGATACGGTAGACCTTGGAACGACGGCCGCGGTAACCCTTGGCTTGATCGAGAACCTTTTTATGGCGCGCGCGCGCCGTTACACCACGTTTAACTCTTGGCATAGTGGCTCTCCTTAACCGTTAGGAAGCATGGCACGTACGGACTTTACGTCCGACGCATGCACGGCGTGCACACCGCGCAACTGACGCTTGGCCTTGGTGGTTTTCTTCGTGAGGATGTGGCGCTTGAACGCGCTGGCGCGTTTGATGCTGCCGGAAGCGCGCACGATAAAGCGCTTTTTGGCTCCACTTTTGGTTTT
>CAJAWW010000072.1 GCA_903946745.1 uncultured beta proteobacterium | reverse complement strand
TTCCTCGGCCATGCCCTTGCTTTCCAGCATCTGGCCGCAACAGAGTTTGTCGAAGCCTTCAGGCAATCGTGGCGCATAACCGGCACGTTCCAGCAGATCCATGATGACCTCAGGCAGCGGCGTTTCGTCAGCATTATTGGTTCCAAAAATGCGGCCACCGCAGGCCGGAAAATACACTACCGGATCTCCAGCACCGCTTCGCTGTTGAGCCATTTTCCCCGCCCGTGGCATGCCGCGCTTCCAGGCGCCGCCAGACAACCGGGCGACAAGATTATCACCCAGCACACCGGCAACGGCATGACCAACGGCGAGACCGACACGTGAGGCCGTGGCAACCTTGCCAAAATTATCGGCAGTCCATTCGCCCACCTGCCGCGATGCCGTGCCCAAGCCACGCCCACGCAAACGACGCGTCAGATCACCCGTATTGATGCCGACCGGGCAGGCGGTGGAACACAGGCCGCAACCGGCGCAGGTGTCAAGACCGAAGTAGGCAAAATCAGTGCCGACATCGCCGGCATCTTCACCGGCGGCCGCGCGGCGCGACAACTCGCGCCAGGTAACAATGCGCTGGCGCGGGCTGAGTGTCAGCCGATGCGAAGGACACAGCGGCTCACAAAATCCGCACTCAATGCAGCGGTCGACAATGTCTTCCGCAGCCGGCATCGGCTTCAGGTTTTTGAGATGCGCTTGCGGATCATCATTAAGAATAACGCCAGGGTTAAGCAGGTTGCCCGGATCAAACAGCGCCTTGATCCGGCGCATCAAATCGGTCGCCTGACGCCCCCATTCCATCTCGACAAAGGGTGCCATGTTGCGCCCGGTGCCGTGCTCGGCCTTGAGCGAGCCGTCGTACTTGTTCACCACCAGCGCACAGACATCGTCCATGAACCGCGCGTAGCGATCAATTTCGGCTGCGTCGGAAAAGTCCTGCGTGAATACAAAATGGAGATTGCCTTCCAGCGCATGGCCGAAAATGATGCCTTCGCTGTAACCATGCTGACGCATCAGCGCCTGCAAATCGAGCGTGGCAGCGGCGAGCGATTCCACCGGGAACGCCACGTCTTCAATAATCACCGTGGTGCCCGCACGGCGCATGGCACCGACCGATGGGAAGGTGCCCTTGCGAACTTTCCAGTACATGTCGCAGGTGACCGGGTCGGTGGAAAATGTTGCGGGCTCAACGGTGTCAATACCGTCCAGCGCGCTGAGCGCCGCATCCATGCGCTGTTGCAGTATCTGTGCATTCTCCGCGCGCACCTCGATCAGCAACGCTGCGGCATCCGCGCCGAGCGTTTGCATGATGGGGGGCAATCCGGGCTTGTTTTCGACCGAACGCAAGGCGGGTCTGTCGAGCAGTTCGACGGCGGCGACCGGCTTTTGTTTCAGCTTGATAACCGCCTGACAGGCCGACTCGATGGTAGGAAAAAACACCAACGCACTGGCTTTGCAGGGGTCTTCAACGACGGTGTTGTAGGTAATGCGCGAGATAAAACCCAGCGTGCCTTCCGAGCCGATCATCAGATGGGCGAGGATATCAATAGGGTCAGTGAAATCGATCAGCGCGTTGAGACTGTAACCGGTGGTGTTCTTGATCTTGTACTTGTGGCGGATACGATCGGACAGCACAACATCTGCGCGTGTTTGCTCACCCAACAGCGCGAGGTCTGCCACCAGCGCTGCATGGCTTTGTTTGAAACTGGAAACACTGAACGGATCTTCGGTATCCAGAATGGTGCCGTCTGCGAGTATCACGCGCATGCCGGCCAGTGTGCGATAACTATTCTGCGCCGTGCCGCAACACATGCCTGACGCATTATTGGCAGCAATGCCACCAATTTTGCACGCACTGATCGACGCGGGATCGGGGCCGATCTTGCGCCCGAATGGCGCGAGACGATAATTCACCTCGCCGCCAATAATGCCGGGGCCCAGACGCACGGTGAGTGCATCGGGTGCTATGTCGCAGGTGGCAAACCCTTCACCGATCAGCGCCAGAATACTATCCGTCACCGCCTGCCCGGAAAGACTGGTGCCGGCAGCGCGAAAAGTGACCGGACGACGATGACTGTGCACGACCTGCAACAGCGACTGCACATCATCTTCCGATTCAACGACGGCGATGACTTCTGGCGTCAGACGATAGAAGCTCGCATCCGTGCCGTAAGCCAAGCGGCGCAGGTTGTCGGTGATGACCTGGCGCTCCGGCAGAATGCGTGAAAGCGCTTCTATCAGCTTACTTTCTATTAGCTTACTCATGACGGCTATTCCTTTCGGCGAGCAAGTCGCGCAGGCGTTTGGGTGCAGGTACCAGCGGGGTGCGAATTCCGGTCCATGCCCCTTGAGCAGTCGGCGTGAGGGCACGACCACGACTCATGAACCAGGTGGCGATGCGATACAGCATGGGGTGCGTATACATCAGCGCCCAGGCGCGAAATATCATGCTGACCAAGACACTGCGCGATTCACCGGCTCCGCGCAGTTCCGAGCCGCTATCCGCCGCGGACTGCGCTTCATTACGCAGACGGATGAGCAGCTCCGGAATCGGAATACGTACCGGGCAAACCTCGGCGCAGGCACCGCAAAGCGTTGAAGCGGTTGCCAGCGCGTGCGTGGCACCGATCCCCAGCAAATGTGGCGAGACAATGGCACCAATGGGGCCAGGGTAGGTGGTGCCGTAAGCGTGCCCACCAATACGCGCATACACCGGACAGTGATTCATGCAAGCACCGCAACGAATGCACTGCAACGTCGCGCGCAATTGCTCGTCGTTATAGGCTTGGGTACGCCCGTTATCGAGCAGAATCAAATGCACTTCTTCGGGGCCATCCCGCTCACCGGGTTTGCGCGGGCTGCTGATGAGATTAAGGTAAGTGGTCACCGCCTGCCCGGTCGCCGAACGCGTGAGCAGGCTGAACAACGGTGGCACGTGTTCGAGTTTCTCAACCACTTTCTCGATGCCGGTGATGGCAATGTGCACTTTTGGAACGGTCGTGCACATGCGTCCGTTACCTTCGTTTTCGAGCAGGCAAAGCGTGCCGGTTTCAGCAACGGCGAAATTCACGCCGGACAAACCAATGTCGGCCTCGGCAAACTTCTGCCGCAACACGTTGCGTCCGATCAAAATAAGCTCGTCGACATTTTCGGTATAGGTAACACCCGGCACCTTGGCGGCAAACAATTCGGCGATCTGTTGCTTGGTCTTGTGGATCGCCGGCATGATGATGTGCGACGGACCTTCACCGGCGAGCTGGACAATGTATTCGCCCATGTCGGATTCCAGCGCCTCGATGCCGGCCCCCTCCAGCGCATGATTGAGCGCAACTTCCTCGCTCACCATCGACTTGCCCTTGATGACCAGTTTGGCTTCACGACGGCGGGCAATGTCAATCACGATGGCATTCGCCTCGTCGGCATTTTCGGCCCAGTGCACGTGAATGCCGTTGGCCACCAGATTGGTTTCTAGCTGTTGCAGCAATTCGGGTAAGCGCGACAAACTGTAACGCCGGATGGCCGCACCCAGATCGCGCAAATCCGATAATTCAGCGGCATCGGTGAACTGCGCCTGCCGCTTGGTTTGCAGAAAATCCATCGCCCCGCGAAACCCTTTTCGCAATGCAGGGTCGGCAGTCGCCGCACGCGCGCGGGCAGCAAAGCCTTCGCTCGGATGAAAATGCAGTGGCTGGGTCATGACTGCGCTCCCGTCGGATGACAAAGCAATACCACCAGTTCGCGCGGACCATGCGCCCCGTAGGCCAGCGTTTGCTGTATGTCGGCAGTTTTTGACGGGCCGGAGATCAACAGGGCGTTGGTCGGCAATGTGGAAGACCAGTCTTCGGCCGTCATTGCGCCATGCAGATCGGCATGAATACAGCGCGTATCAAGCAAAACAAAATGCACCGGCGGCACCAGCGACATCAGACGCGGCTCGCGACTATCCGGCCACAGCACCAGACTGCCGGTTTCGGCGATAGCACTCTTGGCACGAGTCAGTCCAGCGTCGATGGCAGTAAAAAGCTCGTTGCGCCAACCCGGGGCAGCGCTGTCGTAACTGCGCAAGGCAAAAGGGAGCTGCGATTGATTCGCCAGCGTGCCGGCGTCGGCCGTGTCACCACCGACCAAGAGGCTGCGCAAGCGTTTTTCGATCGCAATCCGACAAAGCAGCGCCGGCCAACCGGCATCGTCCGTATCGTGCACCTCGGCATGGGCGGCTGCAATGGCCGTGCGAAAGCGTACCAGACGCGCCGCAGCGTCTTCATTGCGTTGATGTGCCGCGTAATACGCAGCAACGTCAGGAAGCGGCAGCGGCGAGCGCGATTCAGCGCTGGCAAGACGTTGCAGGATGCGCTCACGGGCACTCATTGCTCGCCTCCGCCGGTGCGTCGCCACAAAAAACTGGCGATATGCTCGCCCGGAAGCGAAGGTTTGCTGCACGCGGCAACCTTGTCCAGGTATTCGGCACGACCGAGAATATTGAACAGACAGCCACAATCGGCACTGAGCACACGCTCGGCACCGGTCGCACGCAGGCTTTCAACTTTTTCGGTCACCATGGCTTCCGAAATGGACGGATGCTTCAGTGAAAAAGTTCCGCCAAAGCCGCAACACTCTTCCTCACGCACCTGACGCACGACCGTAACCTGATCGAGTCCGGCGAGCAGCGCATGCCCGGTGAGATGCGCATTCATTTCGCGACGGGCATGGCACGAGGTATGCAGCGCAACGGTGTAGGGATCGCCCCGATCCGCACGCTGGAAGTTGACGACATGCACCAGAAACTCGGTGAGTTCAAAGACGCGTTCGGCCAACTCTTCAGCCACCGGCAAGTGTGCCGGGTCATCGGCGAACAGCTTGGGATAGTGGTGCCGCATCATCGCCCCGCAGGAACCGGACGGAACGATGACAGGCCACGGCTCCGGAAACAGTTTCATTTGCGCCACCGCAACGGCACGCGCTTCGTCGGGATAGCCACTGGTGTAAGCCGGTTGCCCGCAACAGGTCTGCGCTTGCGGAAAATGCACCCGGATACCTTCACGCTCAAGCAGACGAACTGCGTCCAGCCCGGCGTCAGGCGCGAACTGATCGACCAGACAGGTCGCAAAAAGATAGACGTCAGCAGGCTTCGACGGATACCTGCGGACAGCTTGGATAGGCGAATCCACGATCACTCTCCTCACGATTGATGTCTTCGCAGCCAATTTCGGCCAAGGACAAGCCGACACAATACGCGGAAAATGCGCGATGCAATATCAGGGCATTCCCTGTCAGGGTTTTCCTGTATGGCTGCGAACGCTGCGATACAGGGAAACGAACGGAAACGGACGACCTGATTCAGTCGCTCGCTGCCGCACGCACCGCAGCAGCAATCAACTCGGAATGCCGCGTAACGGCCGCCGCATCCTGCCCCTCAACCATCACCCGCAGCAGCGGCTCGGTGCCGGAGGGTCGCAACAACACGCGGCCGGCGCCATCAAGTTCCGATTCAGCTTCAGTCACCGCAGTTCGAATGCCGTTGTCAGACGCCCAGTCGAACCCGGCCTGCATACGCACATTAATCAGACGTTGCGGATACAAGGTGAGATCCGCACAAGCTGATCCCAGCGTTTCACCGTCCGCGCGCAATGCCGCCAGCACCTGCAAGGCAGCAATGATGCCATCGCCCGTGGTGTGGCGATCCAGACAAATAATGTGACCAGAATTCTCGCCACCCAATACCCAGCCACGCGCTTGCAACATTTCGAGCACATAACGATCGCCGACCTTGGCGCGCCCACAGGCAATACCAAGACGACTCAGCGCGTGCTCAAAACCGAGATTGCTCATCAGCGTGCCAACCACGCCCTCCACCTGGCCTGACTTGGCGCGATGCCGGGCAATGACGTAAAGCAAACGGTCGCCATCGTAAAGCTCGCCCGCGGCGTCGATCATCACCAGCCGGTCGCCATCACCATCCAAAGCGATACCAAAGTCGGCGCGTGCCTCGGTGACAGCGCGGCGTACCGCCGCAGGTGCCGTAGCACCCACACCATCATTGATATTGAGACCATTTGGCGCTCCCCCAACGTCGACTATTTCAGCACCGAGCTCGTGAAACACGCTGGGCGCGACGTGATAAGCCGCGCCGTGGGCGCTGTCGACCACGATTTTCAGGCCGCGCAAATCAAGGTCGTTGGGAAACGTGCTCTTGCAGAATTCAATGTAACGCCCGGCGGCATCATCGACACGCCGCGCTTTACCCAACTGTGCCGAATCCATGCAGACCATCGGCTGATCGAGACGCGCCTCGATCTCGTGTTCCACGACGTCCGGCAGTTTGGTGCCCTGCGCCGAAAAAAACTTGATACCGTTATCGTCGAACGGATTGTGCGACGCCGAAATCACCACGCCAGCCTGCAAGCGCAAAGCACGCGTGAGATAGGCCACCGCCGGTGTCGGCATCGGGCCACACAACATGACATCAACACCCGCGGCAGCAAACCCGGCCTCCAGTGCGGCTTCGAGCATGTAACCGGAGATACGGGTGTCCTTGCCGATCAGGACTGTCGGGTGATCGCCCGCCGGCAACTGGTCGCGCGCGACCAGCGTAGTGCCGGCGGCGTAGCCCAGCCGCATCACAAAATCCGGGGTGATCGGCGATTGCCCAACACGTCCGCGAATGCCATCGGTACCAAAATATTTTCGTCCCATCAATAATCCTCTACAGCCTGAACCACCGCCATGGCATCCCGGGTCGCGGCGACATCATGCACCCGCAGGATGCGCGCGCCGCGAAAGACAGCCAGCACATGCGCGGCAATTCCTGCCGGCATGCGCTCGGCGGTCGCGCGCCCGGTCAATAAGCCCAGCATGGTCTTGCGCGACATGCCGACCAGCAAGGGCAAGCCCGGCACGCGCAATTCAGCGAGACGTCGCAGTAATTCAATGTTGTGCTCCAGGGTCTTGCCAAAGCCGAATCCGGGGTCGACACAGATCCGGTTCAGCGGGATGCCGGCGATCTCGGCCGCCGCAACGCGCTCGGCAAGAAACTCGGCCACCTCGGCCACAACATCAACGTAATGCGGATTGGCCTGCATTGTTTCGGGCGTGCCCTGCATGTGCATCAGGCACACCGCCGCCTGGCTCGCAGCCACGATGTCGAGCGCACCGGGCGCGCTCAATGCCGCAATGTCGTTAATCATGTCGGCACCGGCATTGATCGCCAGGCGCATCACTTCTGGTTTGGAGGTATCGACCGACAGGGCAACGCCGCAATAGCGCAAGCCTTCGATCACCGGCAACAGCCGATCCACTTCCTGCTGTAGGGAAACCACCTCGGCCCCAGGTCGCGTGGATTCGGCACCGAGATCAAGCATGTGCGCACCCTGCTCGACCATCTGCAAACCGCGGTTGATGGCCAGAACCGCATTCGCACCAAAACCGTCACCAGAAAAGGAGTCATCGGTCAGATTGACGATGCCCATGACGAGCGGACGCTCGGCATTCAGAACGAAACGACCGCAGTGGAGATTTTCAGCCATGAGAAAAGATCAATCGCCGCGCGTGCGGCGATCTGAGTCACCGCCGGCGATTCAAGCCGGCGCCGCTGCCGTCGGTGCCGGCCCCGGGCTGCTGTTGTCAGAGGGTGGCTTGATCGGCACAGAAGCAGGTTTCGGCGCGCGTGGCGGCTTGCCTTCCATGATGTCGTTGATCTGGTCGGCATCCAGCGTTTCCCACTCGAGCAGCGCCTCGGCCATGACCTTCATCTTGTCGCGGTTGTCTTCGATGATCTTGCGCGCCACACCATATTGCTGGTCAATAATGCGACGGATTTCCGCGTCGACCTGCTGCATCGTCGCCTCGGAAACATTCTTGTGCGTGGTCACTGAGCGGCCGAGGAATACTTCGCCTTCATTCTCGCCATACACCATGGGCCCCAGCGCGTCGGACATGCCCCATTGCGTCACCATGCTGCGGGCGATTCCGGTGGCACGCTCAAAATCGTTGGAAGCGCCGGTGGTCATCTGGTTCATGAAGATCTCTTCAGCAATACGCCCGCCGAACAATACCGAGATCATTTGCAGCAACCGCTCCTTGTCTTGGCTATAACGATCGCCTTCCGGCAACTGCATCGTCAGGCCGAGCGCGCGGCCGCGCGGAATGATGGTGACCTTGTGCACGGGGTCGGTGCGCGTCATCAACTTGGCGACGACGACATGGCCGGATTCGTGATACGCCGTGTTCTTGCGTTCTTCTTCAGGCATGACCATGGAACGGCGCTCGGCACCCATCATGATCTTGTCTTTGGCGCGCTCAAAATCTTCCATGTCGACCAGGCGCTTGTTGGAGCGTGCCGCAAATAACGCCGCTTCATTTACCAAGTTGGCAAGATCGGCACCGGCCATGCCGGGGCAACCTCTGGCCAATACCGAAGCGTCGACATCAGGTGCCACCGGCACTTTACGCATGTGTACTTTGAGAATTTGCTCGCGGCCACGAATATCAGGCAAAGGCACCACCACCTGACGGTCAAAGCGACCCGGACGCAACAGCGCGGGATCAAGCACGTCGGGGCGGTTGGTGGCGGCGATGACAATCACGCCAACGGAAGGCTCAAAGCCGTCCATTTCGACCAACAACTGATTCAGCGTCTGCTCGCGTTCGTCGTTACCGCCGCCCAAACCGGCACCGCGCTGACGACCCACGGCATCAATTTCATCGATGAAGATGATGCACGGCGAAGACTTCTTGGCCTGCTCGAACATGTCGCGCACGCGAGCCGCACCGACGCCGACAAACATCTCGACAAAATCGGAACCGGAAATTGAAAAGAACGGCACCTTGGCCTCGCCGGCAATCGCCTTGGCCAGCAGGGTTTTGCCGGTGCCGGGCGAACCGACCATCAGCACACCGCGCGGAATGCGGCCGCCGAGCTTCTGGAACTTGGAGGGATCGCGCAGGAATTCGACCAGTTCGGACACTTCTTCTTTAGCCTCGTCGCAACCGGCGACGTCAGCAAAGCTGATGGTATTTGCCGATTCATCCATCATGCGCGCCTTGCTCTTGCCGAAGGAAAACGCGCCGCCCTTGCCGCCCCCCTGCATCTGGCGCATGAAGAACACCCAAACGCCAATCAGCAGCAGCATCGGGAACCACGAAACAAAAATGCTCATCATGAAGGATTGCTCTTCCTCCGGCTTGGCGACCACCTTGACGTTGTTCTTGAGCAGGTCGGACACCATCCAGAGATCGGGCGGTGCATAGGATGTGATTTTTTTGCCGTCGGTCGTGGTGGCTTCCAGCGTGCGCCCCTGAATCACCACTTTGGTGACGCGCCCCTGTTTCACTTCCTCAAGGAACTGCGAATACTCCAAGGTATTCTGGTTGGGCTGGCGGGTGTTGAACTGATTGAAAACGGTCATCAGGACAATCCCGATCACCAGCCAGATCGCCATATTTTTGAACATATTATTCAAGGTACCGCCTCACTTTCCCGGGGAAGGGAGTTGTTAGTCTCGTCATTCTAGTGCCGAACGCCGGCACCTGCAAACACCGGACTCAACTATAAATGCGTCCGGAAGCCCCTGAAATCAAGTACGCCGCACCAATGACTCAAAATCTTCAGGCGGCATTGGCCGGCCAAACAGGTAGCCCTGAAAGGCGCGACAGCCCATCTGGTGGAGGCAATCGCGCTGTTCTGCATTTTCGACTCCCTCAGCAATGACCGTGAGTCCCAGACTATGCGTCAGGGCCACGGTACTGTGAGCAATTGCCGCATCGTTGGTATCTTGCAAAATTTCGCGGACGAAAGACTGGTCAATCTTCAACTGATTCAACGGCAGTCGCTTCAGGTAAGAGAGAGAAGAGTAGCCGGTACCGAAGTCATCAAGCGAAAAGCTGACACCATGGCGCTTGAGTGTCGCCATCCGGGCGATCACATTGTCGACATCCTCGAGCAGCATGCTTTCGGTAATTTCCAGCTTGAGCCTGGATGGATCAGCACCGGTCTGCGTCAGCACCTGCAAAACCTGATCGACGAAATCCGGCCGCTGAAACTGTTTTGCGCTCACGTTAACAGCGAGCGTGAGATGCGCCAGTTCGGGCTGCTTCGCCCAGTCGGCGAGCCGCGCACAAGCGGTTTGCAAAACCCAGTGACCCAGCGGCAGGATCAATGAAATTTCTTCAGCCAATGGAATGAAGTCAGCAGGAAAGATCAGACCCCGTATCGGATGCTGCCAGCGGATCAGCGCCTCGGCACCGGTCGCACCGCCTTCTGCATTGACCTGAACCTGATAATGAAGGCAGAAATGGTTCTGCTCCAGGCTCCGGCGCAACTCGGCTTCCAGCGTCACGCGGGCGGTGATCGCAGCCTGCATTTTCGGATCGAAAAAACAGAAAGCATTGCGACCGGCAGCCTTGACCTGATACATCGCCAGATCGGCCTGTTTCAACAACTCATCAATCGAGCACTGGTGATCGTTGAATAGTGTGGCACCGATGCTTGGCGTGCTGCGATGCGTATGTTCGGCCAGTTGGTAAGGTTCGTTCATCGCCGCAAGAATCTTTTCTCCCACGATTTCGGCCTGCGCTGCCGCGTCTTCCGCATCTTCACTGAGATCTTCGAGCATCACCACAAACTCATCGCCGCCCTGACGCGCCACGGTGTCATCCTCTCGCACACAAGCAGCCAGACGTGTTGCAACCTGTTGCAACAGCAGATCGCCCTTGTCGTGACCGAGCGTATCGTTAAGTGTCTTGAAGTTATCAAGATCAATGAACAGCAACGCGCCGTTACGACCGCTACGGGTACTCGAGGCCAGCGCGTGCCGTAATCGATCCAGCAGCAGACGTCGGTTCGGCAGGCGCGTGAGCGGATCGTAAAAGGCAAGGTGCTTGATCTCGTCTTCGCTGGCCTTGCGCAAGGTAATGTCGGTCAGCGTAGCGACATAGTGACTCACCGCATCCGCACCTTTCTTCACAGCGGTGATAGTCAGCCACTCCGGGAACACCTCGCCGTTCTTGCGCCGGTTCCAAATTTCGCCCTGCCAGCTCCCCGTCTGCTGCAGTGCTTGCCACATCTGCTGATAGAAATCGCGGTTATGGCGCCCCGACTTGAGCAGGTTGCTGTTGCGGCCGACGACTTCCTCGGCGGTATAACCGGTAATCTTCGTAAAGGCCTGATTGACGCGCAGAATGATGTTATTGGGGTCAGTAATCATCATCCCTTCCTGCGACTCGAACACCGTGGCTGCAATACGTATCTCGGTTTCGGCCTGATGACGTTTAGTAATGTCCTGTATGACACCCACCAAGGAAAGCAAGCCATCGACCCGGCGAAACTCACCTTTGCCGTGCACCCAGCGCCTGTCGCCATCGCTGACACGGACAATGCAATACTCGCAATCGAAAGGTGCCAGCAGTTCAGTGATACCGGCCAGATAGTGCTGCATCGACTCGCGCGATTCGGGCGCGATCAGTTGCAACCAGTGCTGCAAATCGCGCGGATAGTCGGGATGGATACCAAAAATATCGTCAAGAATGGCTGAGCTTTCCCAGTGATCCGCGTCGACATTGAAACTGTAATGGCCAAGCCCGGCAATCTGCTGCGCAGCGCGGAGCTCTTCGCGGCTTGCCCATAGATTGGAGATCGCGCCATCCTGCTGACGCCATGCACGCAGGATCATCCATGAAAACACCAGCGCAGCCACCACAAATACTGCGGCCAGGCCGTAAATCATTCGCGCCTCGTGGCGCCAGTCGGCCAACTCGATATCGCGCGCAAGGCCGACGTTAGCCGTGAAACCATAGCGTGCATTGCGCCGGTAGGAATGTGTGCGGCTGACGTTGTCGATCGCAGTTTCGCCGCTGATGTAGGTGCCTTCCTGTTGATTTTTCTTGAGCGCTTCAGCGAACGGCTGGGACAATTTCTGGTTTCCAACAGGCACCGGGTTGGTACCAAGAAACTGATGGCGGAAAATCAGGCGCAGATCAGCATCACGCAGCGCAATCGAACCGCTTGAGGGCATGTCGATCGACTTCATCGTGTGATGAAGGGCATCGAGATCGATCGCAACAACGACGATGCCGCCAAATGAACCGTCGTCACGCTGAATGCGCCGCGCCACCTGCCAACCTGGTTTCTGCTTGCCATCCAGAATGCCCGCCTCGCCCGTCAGCACGCTCGCACTGGCGTCGTCGCGTAGCCGCAAAAAAAGCTTGCGATCCAGCGTATTCTCGGCTGGCAAGCGGTCACCGGAAGTTGCGATAAACCTGCCCGTCGCATCGGCAACAGCAATGTAGCCGACATCATCCAACCGCGACTTCTGCCGTCCGACAAAGGCATCCAGCGCGCGCGCTGACGTTGCCGTTGACGTTGACGTTGCCATGCCGGACAAATGCTGTCCCGCCTGATCGGCCACAACCTGCAAGCTGACATCAATCGTATCGAGCCAACCGTCGACGGTGAGTTCGATGGCGCGCGCCAGATTTTTAGTCACCACCGCCATCCTGCTCTCAGCTTCTTGCCGCAAATGTGCAACGGCGAGGAAAGAGGCGAGCACGACCGCCAGCGCCGCAGCCGCAACGCTGGCAAAAAGTGCCACATTACGTCTGCGCGCAAGCGACGTAGCGCCAGAGAGTGCGGGCTGAGTCATCGGGTTGATCGGGGATAGCCGGGAATAATCGGATGCTGGCGAAGTGCTGCCCTTGATGAGGCAAAAGCAGTGAAAGATAGGCAGCAACTTTCTCCACATTATTTTTGGGCGAGGGTAACATACAAAAACCCCATGACTATCAATGCCTAATAATGAATTTATCGATCTTTGGTTTTGGACAGCCTCGCGCTGACAACCACATAGGTGCGCCGTGATTAGTGACATCCCGACGCTGATATTCTCACCGGCTATTGGCCTGATGAACCGCATGTCGTTTCTGCGGAAATTCAGCATGCTCGGAACCATCACGGTACTGGCTCTGTTCGTTGTGCTCTACAGTCTGTCGAATTATCTCAACCAGTCGATTGCGCACTCACGGAAAGAACTCCGCGGAATCACGCTGATTAAGCCGGTCGCCGAGGCTATTCAGTTGCTACAAGTACATCGCGGCCTTTCGTCCGGCGTGCTCGGCGGCATTCATGACCTCGACAACGCACGCGCAGAGAAAGCACGCACCGTCGAACAAGCCTTCAACGCCATTGATACCTTGGTGGCTTCCGGCGAACAAAATCTGGAAACCTGGAAGAAAATAAAATTCGACTGGAAACGCATCCGCGATAGCGGCATGGACTGGTCACGCGCAGAAAACTTTGCCGGCCACACGCGACTGATCGACGAAATGCTGCAACACGAGGCGGTGATCGCCGACGAGTTCGGACTGACGTCCGACCCTGATCTCGACACCTTTTATCTGATCTATACCTCCAACAACGAAATTCTGCGTTCGCTCGAACACCTCGGTCAGATCAGGGCAATCGGCACCGGCATTCTGGGTGCAAAAGAGTTGTCAGAGCAACAAGCCGCCGACATGAAAACGCTGCTGTCGCTACTCAGCTACACCCTGAAACCGCTCAAGTTAAGCCTCGACAAGGCCATGCGCTACAACCCCGAAATGCGTCAGGATCTGGTGACGATCTACGACAATATTGATGGTTCCTCACGACGCATCATCGATGCGGTACACGCCGACATCCTGGACAGACGCTTTTCAATGCAACCGGCCGAGTTTTTTGCCATTGCAACCACCGCCATCGATCAGGGCTACGCCCAACTCTACAAGTCGCTACTGCCAACGGTCGAGCGCCTGATCGAAGCCCGCGTACACCGCGCCGAGGCCATCCTGATGCTCACCGTCGGCATCGCGTTGCTACTCATGCTTTTGGTGGCTTACTTTATGGCTGCCATCTACTTTGGCACCCTGAACAGCATTGATACGCTTTCTTCATCCGCCCGCGGCTTTGTGCGCGGCAACCTGCTTGACCGCGTGCATCTCGATACCCAGGACGAACTTTCCCGCGTTGGCGACAGTTTCAACCGCATGGCCGACGATCTGAATGAGTTGATCCGCGAACGCCATGCCTCGGAACGTTACACACGCACACTGATTGAAGTAAACCCGGATGCGCTGCTGGTGATCGACCGCGAAGGCGTCATCACCGATGCCAACGCTGCCGCTGAAGGACTGACTGGCATCAGACGATCATCGCTCGTCGGCCACCGCTTCGCCGGTCGTTTTACTGACGAGGCCGTGGCAGAAAGTGTCTTTCGACGAATATTTGCAGACGAACGCGTGATCGATGCACCACTGATTATCCGCCCCGTTTTTGGCCGGGGTGCCGACGTACTGTGCAACGCAGGCATCTACCGTGGTGGTGTCGATCATGGCGTTGATGGCGACGAAGTCATCGGTGCGATCGTCGTCTTGCGAGATGTCACCGAGCGGAAAAAAGCGGAAGAAGAACTACGCATCGCCGCCATCGTCTTTGAATCGGCACAGGGAATGGCGATTACCGATCTACAGTGCAAAATTCTTCGCATCAACCCGGCCTTCACCCGTATCACCGGCTACCCGGCTGTCGAGGCCATCGGCCAACACACGCGCCTGCTGAGTTCAGGCCGGCATGACGCCCGCTTCTACAAAACAATGTGGGAAAACATCCAGCGTAACGGAAGCTGGGAAGGTGAAATCTGGAACCGACGCCGCAGCGGCGAACTCTATCCGGAGTATTTAACCATCACCGCAGTCAAAGGCAATGACGGCATCGTGAGCAACTATGTGGCCACACTATCCGACATCACCGAACTGAAGGCCGAAGCGGATGGCACAACCTGGAACCTTGCGTTTTACGATCCACTGACCCACCTGCCCAACCGGCGCATGCTGCAAGACCGCCTGACCGTAGCACTCGCAGCCAGCGCACGCAGCGGCCATCACGGGGCGCTGCTGTGGCTCGGCCTGGATAATTGCGATCTTGACGAAGCCAGCGCCGAACAACTGCTGCTGCAAATAACACAGCGCCTAACCAAAGGCGTGCGCGAAGGTGACACCGCTGCAACACTGGGGAACGGCGAGTTCGTGGTGATGATGAGCGACCTTAGCGAAGACGATGCCGAGGCAATGAAGCAGGCAACAACGCTCGGTGACAAACTGGTTCAGACGCTTGGTGATCGCTACTCGATAACAGAACAAGTGACAAATCCGGGAGCAGAACTGCAAGTGCGCACCAGTATCGGCATCACCCTGTTCCAGGGCCGCGCACTGAACGCCGACGCAGTATTAAGCCAAGGATCCAGCGCCATGCATCAGGCCAGAGCAAAGGCCAGCATACCGTTGGACTTCATTGCGACCAATTCGTAGCTGCCAAACACTTATTTTCCAACGCGTTAGCTAGGGCTTCTGTAGCTTCTCAAAACCCGTGGCAGAAGTTTTGAAAGAGCAAACGCAACTCCGTCGCGCCGGCGCAGACCGGTGCCCAGTTCGTGGCCACGCCTAGATTCTGGCTTCGCCCGCCGCGAAGCGGAATCCCGGGTGTATCGAGACCGCCGGAATGACGGATGGTAGTGTTGACGAATCCATTGCCACGGATTATTGAGAAGCTAGCGCTTCTGCCGCGCCAGCAGGTAAATCTCGGCACTGCGATCACGCGATGCTGCCGGTTTGCGTACATGCAGCGTGGTAAAAATCTTGGTCAGTTCACTGCGCAATTCCATGAATCCACTGCCCTGAAAAACCTTGACCAGCAAAGCGCCACCGGGCTTCAGGTGACGCTCGCAAAACTCCAGCGTCAGTTCGGCCAGATACATCACCCGCGCCTGATCGGCCAGCGGAATGCCGGACATGTTGGGTGCCATGTCGGACAAGACCAGGTCCACCGGTCTTCCCTCCAGCCGCGCCTCAAACGCTGCGAGCACGGATGGCTCCTGAAAGTCACCTTGCAGAAAATCAACGCCATGTAGCGCATCCATCGGGAGCATATCAAGCGCGAACAGACGGCCGCCAGGAGCGACCCGCCGTGCCGCGACCTGCGACCAGCTTCCCGGAGCCGAACCCAGATCGACCACCGTCATTCCCGGCTTGAGCAAGTGGTCCTTGTCATCAATTTCGGACAACTTGAACGCAGCGCGTGAGCGCAGCCCATCGGCTCGGGCGCGCTGCACATAGGAATCATTGACGTGCTCCGTCATCCACGCCTTGTTTTTCTTGTTGCGCTTGGGCTTAGGCTTGGGCTTGGGTTCGGATTTTTCTTTCAGATTCAAGGTATCTCACTCACGCTGAACACTTACCACGCTAAAATTCGGCCATGACAGAACTTTCCCCCATCCGACGCCGCGAACTCCGCGCTGCCGCGCATCACCTGAATCCGGTCGTTTCCATCAGCCAGAAGGGGCTCACCGTCGCCGTACTGGCGGAAATTGAGCGCTGCCTGAAATCGCACGAACTCATCAAGGTCAGACTCTACGACATGGAGCGCGACCAGCGCACCGCATTGCTCGAACAGGTCTGCAACGAACTGGGCTGCGCCGCCGTGCAACAGATCGGCAAACTGCTGGTGCTGTGGCGCGAAAACCCGGAAAAGCAATCCGCGCCGAGCACCTCACCAGAAGCGGGGCGCTCACGCAAACCCGTCAGCAAAAAGCAGGCGGCAGCTTCACTCGAGCGTCGCCAGCGCAAACCTGCGCGCTAGCCAGTTAGAGATAGCGGACGTCGCTGATCTCGTACTCGCGACGACCGCCGGGGGTTTGAACCTCCACCACATCGCCGGCGAACTTGCCGATCAGCGCACGCGCGACTGGCGAGTTCAAGGAAATCTTGCCTGACTTAATATCCGCCTCGTCATCACCCACGATCTGGTAGGTGACATTGGTGCTGTTGTCCATGTCTTCCAGCTCGACCGTGGCACCAAACACCACACGACCATCGGCATCGAGCGAGGCCGGATCGATAATCTGCGCATTGCCGAGCTTGCCCTCGACTTCCTTGATCCGTCCCTCGATAAAGCCCTGACGTTCTTTGGCGGCATCGTATTCGGCGTTTTCAGACAAATCGCCATGCGAGCGCGCTTCGGCAATCGCCGCGATCACACTCGGACGCTCCACGGTTTTCAGCCGCTGAAGTTCATCGCGCAAGCGCTGCGCGCCAATTACAGTGATGGGAAATTTTCCGCTCATACATTCAGTTCGGCGTGCAAGGCCTGCAGGGAATAGGTTTCGAGACCGGCGTGACGCATGCCGGCACACGCCGCGCGAGCGCCTTCGATGGTGGTGAATAAGGTGGTTTTGGCACCCAGCGCCGAGGTGCGGATCGAACGCGAGTCGGCAATCGCCGTGCGTTTTTCTTCCACCGTATTGACGATCAGGGTGATCTCACCATTCTTGATCATGTCGACAATGTGCGGACGACCTTCGGTGACTTTATTGACGATGCCGACCGCAATGCCGGCCGCACTGATCGCCGCTGCCGTACCCT
>CAJAWW010000071.1 GCA_903946745.1 uncultured beta proteobacterium | reverse complement strand
CGTTCGTGCCGGTGAGCGCTGGCAATTCACGGTGCGCCTGAAGCGTCCGCATGGCAACATGAACCCGCAGGGCTTCGATTACGAGGCCTGGTTGTTCGAACGCGGCATCGGTGCCAGTGGCACTGTGCGCCCGCGCGCCGCAGCGCCACCACAGCGAATTGAGGCACGCGTCTGGCAGCCGGGGTATGCCGTGGAAATGCTGCGTGAGGTGATTCGTGAGCGTTTTCGAACGGTATTTCAGAATACCGCCCAGGCACCCTATGCCGGCATTTTGATTGCACTGAGCATGGGCGATCAGCAGGCCATTGATGCGGATTTGTGGCTGACATTTGCGCGGTCTGGCATCACGCATCTGATGAGCATTTCCGGGCTGCATGTCACCATGTTCGCAGGCTTTGTATTTCTGTTGTGCAACGCGCTGTGGCGGCGGTCTGCCCGGTTGCCGCTGTATCTGCCGGCGCGTCATGCGGCGGTGATCGGTGGATTCGTTGCGGCGTTTTCGTATGCGCTGCTGTCGGGCTTTGCCGTGCCGGCGCAGCGCACGCTCTACATGCTGGGCGTGGTGGCCGTGGCGCATTTGTGGCGGCGCGAAGTCGGTGCCTCGCGGGTGCTGATGCTGGCCTTGTTACTGGTGCTGTTGCTCGATCCGTGGGCGGTGCTGGCCGCCGGCTTCTGGTTGTCGTTCGGTGCGGTGGCGCTGCTCTTGTTCATTGGCAACGGGCGCCTGGGGGCGGGGCACTGGCTGGCTGAGTGGGGGCGGGCGCAATGGGCGGTGACGGTGGGCATGCTGCCGGCGTTGCTGGCGCTGTTCCAGCAGTTTTCGCTGATTTCGCCGCTGGCCAATGCCCTGGCGATTCCCGTGGTCAGCTTTGTCATCACGCCACTGGCGCTGCTGGGCGCGCTGCCGTGGTTTGATCCGGTGTTTGATTCTGTTCTTTGGCTGGCGCATTGGATCACCGTCTGGCTGATGCGATTTATTGAGTTTCTGGCGGCACTCCCACTGGCCACCTGGCAGCAGGCAGCGCCGCCGGCATGGGCCGTGGTGCTGGCGCTGGTCGGTGGCCTGTGGCTGCTGTTGCCACGCGGCTTTCCGGCGCGTTGGCTGGGGGCGCTGGCGTTTCTGCCGCTGCTCACCACGGCACCGTTGCGGCCGGAGATTGGCGTGGCACAAGTGACGGTGCTCGATGTCGGGCAGGGGCTGGCGGTGCATGTGCAGACCGCGACGCACGACTTGTTGTTCGATGCCGGCCCGGCATTTTCGGCCGAAGCTGACAGCGGTAATCGCATCATCGTCCCGTATCTGCGGGCGGCCGGTGTGCGGCATCTGGATACGCTGGTGGTCAGCCATGCCGACAAGGATCACGAAGGCGGCGCGGCGTCGGTGCTGGCGCTGTTGCCGGTGGCGCTGATTCGCAGTTCGCTGCCGTATGAACATCCGCTGTCAGCTTACCCGGTGTCGCAACTGCCCTGTCATGATGGCGACCGCTGGGCATGGGACGGCGTGGTTTTCACGATGCTGCACCCGCAACAGGACGTGGCGCGCAAGACCAACGATGCGAGTTGCGTGCTGCGCATCGACGCCGGAGGGCGGCGCATGTTGCTGACGTCGGACATCGAGGCGCTGTCGGAACGCAGCATGTTGCAGCGTTACAGTTCCGACCGCCGCACCGAGTTGCGTGCCGATGTCATGACCGCGCCGCATCATGGCAGCCGGACGTCTTCAACACCGGAGTTCATCGCCGCCGTGGGTGCGGCGGACATTATTTTCCCCGTCGGCTATCGCAACAGCTTCCGCCATCCGCGCCCGGATATCGTTGAACGCTACGTGCAGAGCCACGCCAGCGTGCATCGCACCGACTACGACGGCGCAGTGCGGGTGCACCTGGGGCGGGATGGCGTGACGCTGGCCCATGAACGCGACAACCGCCGCCGATATTGGCATTCGAAAACTCAAGTAACCGAACCTGGCGGGGCGCGGCATAATGGCGGCCTTTCTTCCGAACCCTCATCATGACGCCCGTTTTTTCCGACCCGCTGGCCTTCCTTGCCCCGCCCGAGACGCAGCGACAGGCTGCGTGCATGGCGCAAGATGCCTTTGCGCGTTTGTTTCGCCTTTCCGTTGAAGGCGACGAGGCCCTCATCGTCAGCGCTGTGACGGAGATGGCCTCACTGTGCCACAACTGGGCGCGTGCTGCCGTCAGCGACGAGGCTCGTGCGTTACGTCTTGCCCTGCTGGTCAGTGGTATGGATCAATGGGGGCTGGCCTATACGCAAGCCTTCGGACTGGCCGCCATTTCTGGCCTGAGCCAGTTGCTTGGCACACTGCGTAATAGTCTGGATGCCACCGAAGATGCCCGCTTTCAGCAGCAGTTCGCTGCCATCGAGGCGGCAGAGGGTGCGGCGATTGATTTCAAGATGGAACTGCGTCGTAATATTCATCTGGCTTTGTGGCACGCCATGATTGCGTGCGAAGAGCACGATGAGTCCGCCACCATTCTTGCTGTGCTGGGGAGCATGATGCTGGCTTTGACACAGCAGATGCCTGATCTCGGCTGGCGTCTGGTGGCCGATGCGCTGGCGCATGTGCAGATACGCTGTCTCACGGATGCCGCAGCGGCGGGCGCGCAGGCGTCGACCGAAGCACTTTTTAACGCCCTGCGCCAGTCATTGACGCCGGAAGTTGCCGACCATATTTTTGCCCACGCCAATCAGGCGGCGATTGCCTGGCAGCAAGCGCGTCGCCAGGCAAGCTGAGAAATTGAGAAACTGAGACACTGAAAAAAACGGATCCATGACCGAGATCACCATTCCCCTGCGCGACGATTACATTGAACTGTGCACACTGCTCAAACTCGCCGGTGTGGCCACCAGTGGCGGGCAGGGCAAGCAGCTCGTTGCCGACGGGCAGGTCACCGTCGATGGCGTGCCCGAAACGCGCATGCGTGCAAAAATTCGCAACGGCCAATGCGTGGCATGTCTCGATGCGCGGATCACCGTGCAGGCGAAGTAGAAAGCACAACGATGGCGATTCAGTGGTTCCCCGGACACATGACCTCGGCGCGCAAGAAGGCCGCCGAAACCATGGCCAAAACAGATGTGGTGATCGAGGTGCTCGACGCCCGTCTGCCCGAGGCCAGCAGCAACCCGATGATCCGCGATCTGCGGCTGCACCGGCAGCGGCCGTGCCTGAAACTGCTGAACAAGGCTGATTTGGCCGACCCGCTGGCCACGCAGGCCTGGCTGGATTTTTTCAACGCCCAGCCGGGCGTCAAGGCAGTGGCGATTTCAAGCAAGAAGGCCACCGATGTGGCGCGCATCCCCGCGCTTTGTCAGATGCTTGCCCCGCATCGCAACAGCAATATCAAACCCTTGCGCATGATGATTATGGGCATCCCCAACGTCGGCAAATCAACGTTGATGAATGCACTGCTGAAACGCAAGGTGGCGGCGGTGGGCGACGAACCGGCCATCACCAAAAGCCAGCAACGGCTGGACATCAACCCACGCATGTCGCTGGTCGATACCCCGGGCATGATGTGGCCGAAGATCGCCCACGACAGCGACGGCTACATGCTCGCTGCCAGTCATGCCATCGGCGTCAATGCAGTGATCGAGGAGACGGTGGCCGCGCATCTGGCGACCATTCTTCTGGCGCGCTATCCGGCGCTGCTGACGGCGCGCTACGGTGCGGGGGCTGGCGACACCGATGCCATTGGTGTCATCGAGACGGTGGCAATCAAGCGCGGCTGCTTACAGAAAAGTCGACGTTCAGCAGACGGTGATCTGGATATGGAAAAGGCATCCATCATCTTGCTGACCGATTACCGCAGCGGCGTGCTGGGGCGTATCAGCTTGGAGACTCCGGCAACACGCGCCGCGATGCTTTTGTCCGGAATAGGGTAAGCTTACCCTTCGCGAATAGTTCTGAGCCAGCATGAAAAATCGGGCTGATCCACCGCCATTGCAACATCCGAAGCGTCTCGATGAGGCGTTGCGCGTGGATTTCTCGTCCCGTTATTTATTGGTGGAGGGCATCGAGAGGTGCCCGATCCCGATGTTCGTCATCAACCACAAGCATGTGATTTCCGTGTGGAACCGTGCGCTGGCCCAATTGACTGGGCTGTCTGGCGAACAAATGGTCGGTACGCGCAACCAGTGGCAGGCGTTTTATTCATTCGAGCGGCCGACCTTGGCCGACTTGATGGTGGACGGCACCGTAGAGCAGGAAATTGATCGCTACTATGGTGGTAAATATCATCGTTCGCCGATGCTGGACCGGGGCTTCGAGGTGTCGGATTTCTTCCCCGATATGGGCGAAGACGGACGCTGGCTGTTCTTTACGGCGGTTTCGCTCAAGGACACGTCTGGCTATACCGCAGGGGCCATCCAAACACTGCAGGATGTGACGACCCAAAGCCGGGCGGAACTGGCGCTGAAGGAGTCACAAAGTTTTCTCAATCAGATCGTCAATGGCAGTTCGGTGCCGACCTTTGTCATTGATCGTGAACACCGGGTGACGCATTGGAACCGTGCCTGCGAATCCATCACCGGCGTGCAGGCCGATGAACTGATCGGCACGCGTGACCACTGGCGCGCGTTCTATGACAAAAAGCGGCCGCTGATCGCCGACCTGATCCTCAGCCACGCGCTTGAAACGGATGTCGGCCATCTCTACGACGGACGCTTTCGCCGTTCAACGGTGATTGATGGTGCCTTCGAGGCCGACCGTTACTTTCCGCACTTCGGCGAGGACGGCAAGTGGCTGTTTTTTACCGCGGCTCCGCTACGCGATGCGAACGGAAAATTTATCGGCGCCATCGAAACCTTGCAGGACATCACCGAGCAAAAGCGCGCCGAGCAGGCGCTGCGCAATAGTGAAGAAAATTTCAGGCTGATGAGCATCACCGATTCGCTGACGGGCTTGTTCAACGTACGTCATTTTTACGAGCAGATCGAAATCGAAGTCAAGCGCGCCGTTCGCTATGGCCGTCCGCTCTCGATGCTGCTGCTTGATCTGGATCACTTTAAGAATCTCAACGACGTTCACGGACATCTGGAGGGCGACCGGGCGCTGGCGGTAGCGGCCAATGTGATCCGGAACAATTTTCGCGAGCACGACACCGCGTATCGCTATGGTGGCGAAGAGTTTACCGTGCTGTTACCGGAAACCGATATTGAGGCCGCCACAATGCTGGCCGAGCGTCTCATTAAGACCTTGGCAAATACGCCGCTGACGACCGATTTCGGTAATGTGCTGACCATGACGGCGAGCGTGGGTGTCGCCGAATATGTCGCCGACGACACGGCGACAAGTCTTGTGCGTCGCGCCGACACAGGGGTTTACGAAGCGAAACGGCTGGGCAGAAATCGTGTTTCTGTGATGCGTTGATCGCAATGCGGTTGTGCTTAAAACCCGAGTTCCCGCCAAACCAGAACCAGAGCTGAACGCAGGAAGGTGAGGCCGGGTGCCTCCCACTTTCCGTCGATAACCACCTGCCCGCGCCAGCTTTGCTGACTCAGGCTGTCCAAATTGTTGTCACCGCTTAAGCTGACCCGATACATGGCACGTTCCGGCACCCACTGACCGTGTTTTTCGCGGGTGACGATGGAGCCTCCAAACTGTGTTGCCAGCTGCGCGTTCGGTAGTACCCGGGTCGCATCCAGATCAATCGCCGTGACTTTTAGGGACAAGGTCGGGCCTTCCAGTCCGTCTGTCATGAAACGCGCCTGATCGCCGACCGAAATTCGCCGCACCGCATCTTCGTCCAGCCAGGTGTCCACTTGCCAGCGGTCCGCTTTGACCAGCACCGCAAGGCGTTCCCGATTGCTCACCCAGACGCCTGGTTTCAATTCCGGGTTCACATCGCGCAAGGTGCCCGCAAACGGGGCGACCGGAACGAATAAATTCATGTCGGCCTGAATGCTGGCAAGTTCTGATTGCGCCGTGATTTCCTCTTGTTGGAGAACTTGCTGGTTTTGTCGCTGTTCGGCATCCACATCCGCATTGCTGGCCTGCCAGCGCAGACGTTCCAGCTTTGCCTGTGTCCGCCGCCAGCGTAATTGAAGTTCCGGTGAAGCCAGCTCGAACAGCGTTTGCCCGGCCTTGACCGTGCTACCTTCTGTCCACGGCATCTTGACGATCTGTGCCCCGGCAGGCGCATGAATGGGAAAGGCTTCCACCGGTTTGAGCAGGGCGGAAGCCGATTGACGGGTCGGCCAGGGCAATACGAACAACACCCCCAGCACCAGCGCCAGCAAGGCACTGCGCCGGACATGCGACGTTCGCCGCATTGCCCCATGGCTGTCGACCTTTAACAAGCCCGGCCACAGTTTGATTTCATTCCAGACGGGCAGCAGCACGAACCAGCCAATCTCCACAATGAACAGCAGTATGCCCACGACTTTGATAAAAAAAGCATAGACCAGCGCAGCGATACCGAGAAACATCACCAGCCGATAGAGCCATGTTGCGTAGGCAAACAGCACCAGGCCGCGTTGCCGTCGCTGGCTGAAAAACTCGGGGGGCGACACGCCCAGCCCCAGCAGGCGTTCACGCAGATCCCAGCGCGCCAGCGCAAACGCGCGGCTGTGCAGGTTGGGCATATCCAGCCAGTCAGAAAGCAGAAAATAGCCGTCGAAGCGCATGAAGGGGCTGGCATTGATGGACAGTGTTGCGATCCAGGTGGTGGTTGCCAACACGAAGGCCATGGCTTTGAGCGTCCCTTCTGGCAACAGAACCCAGGCCAGCGTGGCCCACATGGCGACGATCAGTTCGGTGACGACGCCGGCGGCAGCGACGTTCAGCCGTTGTTGGCGATTGTCGAGTTTCCAGACCTCGTTGGTATCGGTATAGGCCATGGGGAGCAACACCAGAAACGCCACGCCCATGGCCGGCACGCGACAGCCGTAACGTTTGGCGGTAAAGGCATGCCCCAGTTCGTGCAGCACTTTTATGCCGGTCAGTGCCAGCCCGTAGCCCACCAGTCCGTGCCAGGAAAAAGTGTCGATCAGGGTCGCCGCAAACGCATCCCAATTGCGGTAAACCTCGATCATGCCCAGCGCAAAAACCAGCAGGGTCAGATAGGCAAAGCCGCGGCTGTAGAAGGGCGCGACGTAGCCGCTGAAACGCTCAAGCAGGGCATCCGGACGAATCAGCGGGATGCGGAAAAAAAGGTAGTTGTGCAGCAACCGGGTCTTCCAGTCACCGCGCAGGGTGGCCTGCCGTTCGGCGAAGGCTGCCGCGTTGCCACTACCGGCTTGCACCAGTTGGTTTTGCATCAGGAATCCGATGAACGCTTCCCTGTCCGTTGCGTCGGGCTGCAAGGTGGTGTCTCTGCTGACCGCATCCGCAATAGCCTGCCATTCGCCCATGGGCCAGCGGCTGATGATTTCAAAACTCATCCAGTCGATGCGGAAAAACTGGTTTCGTATCGGGTCGTGCAAGGTCCAGCTAGGCTGACCATCGGCCAGATGCGGGCCGGGATAGAGCGCAAGCTCTTCGCGTAACGCAGGCAGCGGCAGCGGTTGACCCAGCATTACCAGCTCACCATCTGACGCACCGCCGCCAGTGGTCGGCGCCCCACCCAGTAGGCCAGCGGCACCCAGCGACCGGACAGCTTGGCCGTGCCTTTTAGCCCGACGCGATGCTCGGTCTTGCTGTCCAGACTGGCGCGTACCCGATACGCATAACTGCCATCAGGACGTTGAACCGCATCGAAGGCCACATAGCGAACCTGTGCCGACACCGAGAACAAGGGGCTGGCATTGAGATACAGGCTTACGGGCGCGCCACTTTGCAAGGGTATGGCATCGCCCACCGCCAGCCATGCTTCAATTTCGACATCGTCGGGCGCGGCGATACGCATGATGCGTTCGCCGGTGCTGACCGGCCTGCCGATCCACTCGCTGGGGTCATCGAACAGCGCAATGCCCTCGTGCGGTGCGACAACATGGGCGCGCTCCAACTGGCCTTGCAGGTAATCGGCTTCCGCGCGTCGCTCTTCCACCTTGCCCGTCAACAGCGCAAGCTGGCCTTTGTATTTGGTTTCCGATACCGCTAGCTGTGCGGCCTGTCGATATTCGGCTTCGGCACTGGCGAGCGCTTGGCGCGCCACCTCCAGCCGGCTTTTGAGGGGGGCATCGTCAAAGTTGAACAAGGCCTGCCCCGCTTTGACGGCTTCGTTGGGCTTGACCAGAAAATTGCCAACCACGCCTTCCAACGGTGCCCGGATGACCGTTGGATTGGTCGGTACCAGTTCGCCGGGAGCCAACACGGTGAGCCGGACAGGGATCAGCAGCAGCGCAATGAGGCCAATGGCCCCATACAGGCGGCGGCGTTTCCACCATTGGCGCTGCGAGTGTCCTTGCCAGTCGCCCCATCTGAACCATGAGCTAACTTCAAGGTGCGCTTGCCGGGCATGGCACCAGACATCCATCCACTCGGCCAGCGCGGTGATTTCCTGTTCCTGCCAGGGCGTATCCCGCGCCAACAGCAGACCACCCCACGGCATGGCCAACTGATTGCTTTCGTCGTGTTTCGTCAAGGGCAGCCAGAGCCCGAAACCGGGCAGCCAGGTGTTCCATTCGGCAGCAAGTTTTTCAGGAAGTTGTTGTGCATCAATCAACTGCGGTTGCGCGCTGTCGGACGAAACGTGCTGGCAAATTCGATTGAGCCACTGGGCATACGACGCATTGGCCTCTAGTTGCACCACCCCGGACACGGCCTGTATGCCATGGTCAGCCGACCACAGCGCCGCCTGACGGTACGGAGCCAGTTCATGCGTGTCATTGACCGCCAGAAAACCCAGCACTGAGATATTGGCGGCCTGACGCGCGCGACGCGACAGCTTGAGCAGTCTGGCCAGCGTCTCGGCAGAAACTTCGGGTGTTGCCTGCGTTTCAGGGGGCATCAATCAGCCTGATCTGGATACCGGTTACTGGCTACCTGGGGCTGGCTTTATGCCGTCCGACGCGACGGTGAGGTTCGTCCGTCCAGTCGGCTGTCCGGTACGGGCTGTCGGCTGGCCAGGCGAATTTGCTCGCTCAGGCTCGATCGCCCTGTATTGGCCGGCTTGCCATCCGCCAACGTGCTGCGGTTGAGATCAGGCTTACCATTACCAGTGCCATCACCCATGCCCTCACCCAAGGCGGCGTTGGGCTTCGGCGGAGTCTTCTCTGGTGTCACTTTTTCTGTTTGGGCGGGGCTTTGTGCCTTGGTTTTGGAACCCAAATCAATACGGAAAACTGAAGAGACTTCCTGCCCCGCAGCATTCTTCGCCAGCACCTTGATGCTGATGGTGCCTTCTAGCCCAGCAGGTGGCTCGCCGACAAATTGTCCGGTCGCCGCATTAAATTTAAGCCATGAGGGCAAGGGCTGGCCATCCGCTTGTGATGCGGCGAGTTGAATGCCCGCGCCGGAACTGGATTGCGCGAAAGCGTCCGCTGGAATCGTGAAGCTGACCAAGCCGCTGGATGCATCGACAGTTTGATTGGGCACGCCATTAAACAGCACGAGCACGGGCTGATCGGATTGGACTACGGCGGTCTGGAAGGTGTTGGCAGGGGCTGCAGTCTCGAAGCCGGGCGCGGCGACCGATGTGTCGGTGCTGATCCCGTTCAGGAAGAGTGCGGTGGTGCTAAACGATGATGGCTGGACGAGCAGGCTCGATTCGGTTGTGCTCGCATCGGAAGGTGGCAAGAATATTTGCGCGGTGGTCGGCGCTGAATCAGGCGTGGCGGTGAGTAGGGTATCAGGGGCGGGCGGTGTGGAACCTGTACTGGCCGGAACAACCGCCGTCACCGTGATAGCCACCGTATCGGTATCGGTCTGGCTGGTGTCGGTGCTGGCGATGGTCAGGGTATCTGCGCCACTGTAGCTCGCCGTCGGGCTGTAGGAGAGGCCTTCCAGTGCTGCGGTGATCTGCACGGCCGTGCCACTGAGCGTCACCGAGGCCGTGCCGTTGCTGGTGATAACGGCACCCCCACCGGCGATCGCGGTGAGCGTGCCGTTGGTGACGCTGACAACGCTAGTCATCGCGCCGCCCGCGCCTGCTGCAACCGTGATGGCGTTGCCATTGGCGATGTTAAAGACTTTGGCCGTATCGGCGAGGGTCGTCTGCGCGGCGGGCACGGTGTTCGCTGGCTCGGCAACTGCTGTCACGGTCATCGTCACCTGTTGCGCCGTGCTTGATTCGGTGCCGCTGTTGTCTTTGGCAACGGCTGTGAAGGCGTTCAGTGTGCCGCTGGCATCCAGCGCTCCTGTCCAGTAGGCATTGTTGCTTGCATCAACGGTGTCATTGGTGCCGGCAGCCCACGCCGTTGCGGTTCCCGCACTGGTGCCGATCAGCAAAGTGCCGGTGCTGACCGCCTTGATGACGAAGGCATCCACGGTGCCATCGACATCAGCATCGTCACCTTGTGCCTTCAGGTTGGCCAGGGTGATGGTCGCCTGTGCGTCTTCATTGACGGTGCCAATGGGGGCGGCGAATGTGGTGAGTGTTGGGATGTCATTGACGGCTGTCACCGTGTTACCCAAGGCCACTGTTCCGGAGGAGTAGCGTGTGGCACTCCCCGTCGCACCGCCAGCACTCAGGTCGATCGTTCCGCCGCTGGTGATTGCCGCTGCGCCGGTCTCGATCAGATTTGCGCTGAGCGCCGTGGCCGCTCCGCTG
>CAJAWW010000070.1 GCA_903946745.1 uncultured beta proteobacterium | reverse complement strand
GGCGGCCATGCGCAGCGAGCCGGCGGGGGCCAGCAGTTCAGGCGTGTTCACGCGGCGACTTCGTCCATCGGCACACAACTGCAAAACAGGTTGCGGTCGCCATACACGTCGTCGATGCGGTTCACTGATGGCCAGAACTTGTTGTCGGCCACCCACGGTAACGGGAACACGGCTTGCTCGCGCGAATAGGCGCGATCCCATTCAGCCACCATGATGTCGGCCTGGGTGTGCGGGGCGTTTTTCACCGGGCTCTGTTCCAGCGACCACTTGCCAGCTTCAATGCCGCGAATTTCCTCGCGGATACTGACCATGGCGTCGCAGAAACGGTCGAGTTCGGCCTTGTCTTCGGATTCTGTAGGTTCCACCATCAACGTGCCACCGACCGGGAAGCTGACGGTCGGGGCGTGGAAGCCGTAGTCCATCAGGCGTTTGGCGATGTCGATTTCGGCGATGCCGGTGGCGGCTTTCAGGGCGCGGATATCGAGAATGCATTCGTGGGCGACGCGTCCGTGGTTGCCTTTGTAGAGCACCGGATAATGTGCGTCGAGCCGCGCGGCGACGTAGTTGGCGTTGAGGATGGCGACGCTCGTCGCCTGTTTGAGACCGGCGCCGCCCATCAGGGTGATGTACATCCACGAGATGGGCAGAATGGAAGCCGAGCCCCAGGGTGCAGCGGACACTGCGCCTTGCCCTTGATGCGAACCCTCGATGGTCTGCACCGCATGGTTGGCCATGAAGGGGGCCAGGTGCGCTTTGAGGCCGATGGGGCCCATGCCGGGGCCGCCGCCGCCGTGCGGGATGGCGAAGGTTTTGTGCAGGTTGATGTGCGAGACGTCAGCGCCGATATCGGCGGGGCGGCACAAGCCGACTTGCGCGTTGAGGTTTGCGCCGTCCATGTACACCTGACCGCCGTGGCTGTGCACGATGGCGCAGATGTCTTTCACGGCCGCTTCAAACACGCCGTGGGTCGACGGATAGGTGAGCATCAGGCAGGAGAGGTCGGCGGCGTGCTGTGCGGCCTTGGTGCTGAGGTCGGCCACATCCACGTTGCCGTTGTCGTCACATTTGACAGCGACCACAATGAGGCCGCACATCTGCGCCGTGGCCGGGTTGGTGCCGTGGGCGGAAGCCGGAATCAGACAAATGTTGCGCTGTGCCTGGCCTTGTGCTGCCTGATAGCGACGGATGGCGACCAGTCCGGCGTATTCGCCCTGCGCGCCGGAGTTCGGCTGCATGCACACGGCATCGAATCCGGTGATGGCCTTGAGCTGATCTTCCAGCCCGGTGATGAGTTCTTTGTAACCCTGCGCCTGATCCATGGGCGCAAACGGGTGCATGTTGCCGAATTCTGGCCACGACACCGGCATCATCTCGGCGGCGGCGTTGAGTTTCATGGTGCAGCTGCCCAGCGGAATCATTGCGTGGTCGAGCGCCAGATCGCGGTTTTGCAGGCGCTTCAAGTAGCGCAGCATCTGGTGCTCGGTGCGGTGCGTGTTGAATACCGGATGGGTGAGAATGGCGTCCGTGCGTTGCAATGCGGCGGGAATGTGATCCGCTTCGCTGATGTCGATGAAGGCCTTGCTGACGAGCACCGCAAGCAAGGCGGCTACGTCGTCGCGCGTGGTTGTTTCATCGAGGCTGATGCCGATCGTATTGGAATCAATGTGGCGCACATTGAAGCCGGCGGCGAGCAGTTTTGCCGTAGTTTGAGCGTCGACTTTTACGGTGACGGTGTCAAAGAAAGCACCGGAAATACCGAGCCCATCCGCGAGAATCGCCGTCAGGCGGTGGATGCGCCGGGCGATAGTCTTCAAGCCTTCGGGGCCGTGCCACACGGCGTACATGCCGGCCATGTTGGCCAGCAGCACTTGTGACGTACAGATATTCGAGTTGGCTTTCTCGCGGCGGATGTGCTGTTCGCGCGTTTGCAGCGTCATGCGATACGCTGTCTTGCCGCGTGCGTCTTTTGACACGCCGATGATGCGCCCGGGCATGGAGCGCACGTTGGCCTCACGCGTGGCAAAAAACGCGGCGTGGGGGCCGCCAAAGCCCATCGGCACGCCAAAGCGTTGCGATGAACCGAGCGCGATGTCGGCACCCATGGTGCCAGGTGACTTGAGCAACACCAGCGCCATCAGATCGCTGGCGACGGCGACCACGCCGCCTTGCGCCTTGATGGCCGCGATGGGCGCTGTCAGGTCGACGATCTCGCCGCGTGCATTCGGGGTTTGCAGCAGAGCGCCGAAAGTGTCATGGTTTTTTGCATCTTCCGGTTTGCCGACCACCACCTCGTAGCCAAAATAGGCTGCACGGGTTTTCACTACATCGATGGTCTGCGCAAATGCGGCTTCATCGACAAAAAATACGTTGCCCTTGGCTTTTGATACGCGCCGTGCCATGGTCATGGCTTCGGCGGCGGCGGTGGCCTCGTCGAGCAGCGAGGCGTTGGCGATTTCCATGCCGGTGAGATCACACACCATCTGCTGAAAATTCAGCAGCGCCTCCAGTCGGCCTTGTGCAATCTCGGCCTGATAGGGCGTGTAGGCGGTGTACCAGCCGGGGTTCTCGAACAAATTGCGCTGAATCACCGGCGGCACATGGGTGCCGTAATACCCTTGGCCGATCAGCGATTTATTCACCACATTTTTCGCGGCGATCACCTTGAGTTGCGCCAGTGCGGCGTGTTCCGGCACCGCATCGGGCAGCGCCAGCGGCGCGTTCAGACGGATGGCGGCGGGGACGGTTTCAGCGATCAGCGCATCGAGCGACGATGCACCCATCGTGGCAAGCATGGCGGCGATGCTCTTTGCATTGGCACCGATATGGCGACCGATGAATTCGTCGCACTGTTCGAGGTCGGCAAGATTGTGCATGGTGAGTGTAAAAACCTCAGAGTGTGGCGTGGTAGGCGGCAGCGTCGAGCAGTTTGTTCAGTTCGCTGGCATCGACAGGCTTGATCTTGAACAGCCAGGTTGCATAGGCGTCGGCATTCACCGATTCCGGGGCGTCGACGGCGGCATCGTTGCGGGCGATTACCTCGCCGGACACCGGGGCGTAAATGTCTGACGCAGCCTTGACTGATTCGATCACAGCGACCGATTCTCCGGCCTTGACCACGCGGCCGATCTCCGGCAGTTCAAGAAACACCACATCGCCCAGCGCTTCTTGTGCGTGGTCGGTGATGCCGATGGTGATGCTGCCGTCTGCATCGAGCCGCGCCCATTCGTGGGAGGCAGCGTATTTGAGGTTGTCAGCGGGTTTGGCAGAGGATGACATGAAATTTCCTTTCAAAGTGATAGTTGAGATGCGCCGTGACGGACAAACGAGGGTTTGACGACGCGCGCCTTGAGTTTCTTGTCGCGGATTTCGATTTCAACTTCGCTGCCATTTTCAACACCGGCAGGGATGCGCGCCAGCGCGATGGACTGGTTCAGCGTGGGCGAGAAGCTGCCACTGGTGGTTTCACCGATACCCAGCGCGGTATGCACTTTCATGTGTGAGCGCATGACGCCACGTTCGAGCAGCAACAGGCCGGCAAAGCGGACGTCACAGGGGCGTGCATGAGCGCCAGTCAGCGCTGACTTGCCGATGAAATCACGGCCGGTGTCCTTCAGGTCAACCGTCCATTTGAGGCCGGCTTCGTAGGGCGAGACGCGCTCGTCCATGTCTTGTCCGTAGAGGTTCATCCCCGCTTCAAGGCGCAAGGTGTCTCGCGCGCCGAGGCCGCAGGGCTTGACGCCGGCATCCAGCAGGGCTTTCCAAACGGCGGGGGCATCGTCGGCCGGCAGGGTGACTTCAAAGCCGTCTTCACCGGTGTAACCGGTGCGCGCGATCAGCCAGGTTTCGCCATCGACCGTCCATTCGGTGCCTTGAAAGTTGTCGAGCAACACGCTTTGCGCGCGCGCCACAGGGAAGGCCGTCCAGAAGCGTTCGCGCGCCTGCGGCCCCTGCACGGCGATCATGGCGACGTCGCGGCGCACCAACAGGGTCGCGTCGAATCCTGTCAGCCGTGCGCGCATCCAGGCGATGTCTTTTTCTGCCGTGCCGGCGTTGACTACGATGCGGTAGCGTTCGGGTGAGAAAAAATACACGATGAGATCATCGATCACGCCGGCCGTATCGTCAAGCATGCAGGAGTAGAGCGCCTTGCCGGGTGTTTTTAGCTTGGTTACATCGTTGGCCAGCAGATGGCGCAGGTAGCGTGTGGCATCGGCACCGGCGAGGTCGAGCGCGCACATGTGTGACACATCGAACATGCCAGCGTCACGGCGCACGACATGATGTTCCTCGATCTGCGAACCATAATTGACCGGCATGTCCCAGCCGGAAAAATCGACCATCCGGGCGCCGGCGGCGAGATGTGCGTCATAAAGCGGGGTGCGTTGCGGTGCCTGCATCGGGAGCCTCGTCAAGAAAGGTGATCGGGTTCCCCCATCTGTCCTTGGCACCTGAGAGTTTTACTCCGTCGGTGGGCAGGCTTCACGATGTTGCCATGAGCTGCCGCTCTCCAGATTTGCATTGCGTCGTCGGCCCTTTTGCCTGAGCGATTCCGGGGGGTTGCGCCTTCGGCGGTGAAGCGGAAACTACGCGGCTTCACTCTCTCCCGACGATGGGCGCGGATTATACCGTTGCGACGACGCTGGGCTGGCAATATCACTCAAGACGGGAGGATATTTGCCGATAAAAGTGCCAGATTGCACTTGGAAACCTGACAGGAGGTCGACGTGGTCGTCATCAACAGTAACCGTACTACCGCCATCGTGATCCGCCATCGTGGCGACCGCATAACCCTTGTGCCGATGAAAAGCGGCCGGCTCTCGGCTCGCACAGTGGCTTTTGATGAATTTCGCCGTGAATGGCAGGAAACCGGCTATGCCCTGTCACAGGCGCTGACCACTTTTCTCGCCCACATGATGCGCTGGGGTGCCTCGTTGGAAGTCAGCAAGGGTTTGGAAAAGTTGGCGGCCCGCGACCGATTTGTGGTCGCCAGTTTGTTTTGACGGAGCGCTAAGCCGCTTTTCAGGCAGGAGAGGGCAAGCGAGGGCGGGTGAACTTGCGGCGACGTGCGGTTACGTCGGCCCAGTACGCTCGTTGTTGGCGTTTTGCACCATACGCAGCCGACTGCGTGCTTCGGCTTTGTTGATTTCAGTCACGCTGCGGCCGAAAGCCTCACGCGCATCCTTGCCCTGCCGCGTCGCTTGAATGCTCTTGATGCAGCGCCAGCGTTTGCCGGCTTTGGTGTCGATCTGGCGCATTTCCTCGACGGGATGATGCGTGCGGCAGTGATAACAGAACTTGGTATCGCTCACGGTGAGAACGGTGCTGAAGTTAGGGCATCTATCGTACCACCGGAATCGTCTTTTCGCTGTTGTGGGGTCAGATGGACATTCCGGGAGCGATTTGGAATTTGTAAAGACTACAGTTGTTAGTGACTAACACTAACGCCTCAATTCCGAGTAAATGCGTAGCTGAAAATGCTTGTGCTATGTAGTTTCATGATTTGTAATGATATTTTTTGATGGGTGTTAATCTTTTCTTGATTAGCAATGAACGTCCGCTTCGTCATTCCGGGTTCTGGCCTGACGGCCAGCCCCGGAATGACGCGCCTGCGAGGATGGCTGACGTTCATTGCTAATCAGGAATCTTTTTGAGATTTCAAGCTTGAAAAAAAAGTTGCAATCACCTGCCAGGTGAGCGGGTATTTCGATGAGTGATGGCGCTTCTCCGTGTTCTCTGTGCTCTCTGTGGTGAGAACTGAGTTTTCAGGTTAATCTCAGCGCTATACTCAATCGAACAAAAATAGTTGTCGAAATGGTTGCCAGATCGGCACTACCGACAAGACATGGCAGGAGGAGAGATGGTGCAAGCACCCAAACCGCCATTGCACGAGCACCTGCCGGACGCCATCGGCCTGATGTGCGGCAAGCTTCTGTCCGAAGGATGGGATCGGCTGCGCAGCATTCGTCTTGCCGCGCTGGTGCAAGACGCCACGCATGGTCTCGAACTGCCCGACGATCTGGCTGGCTTGGGGCTGCGCCTCAAGAACGCAATTCTGCTGGAAAAACCGCCCAATGTCGCAGTCGTTCAGCAACTGCTGAACGACTGCGGCCGTCTGGCAACGCTACTGCGCGCCCCCAATGCACCGCGTGGCCGCCGGCTCTGGGTTCTGGGCAATCCCGCCATCACCGACCACCACAATGTGCAGTTGTTGCTGCCATTGCAGCATCTCTGCGATGCCGATCTCCCCACGATGGCAGCGCGTGCCGGCGACGTTCTCATTACCGACATCAACTGGCTGGAACGGCTCGACGACAGCCACCGGGCGCTTCTGCTGACGCAGGCAGTGCGGTGCACAGAATGGATCATGCTGTGCCAGGCCGGCCTGCCCTTCAAGCGTCAGCTTGAATGGTTGCGTCAGGGCGTTAACCGGTTTATTGATTCGACCGTTCCCCCGACCCGACTGGCTGATTTGCTGACTGATATTTGCGACAACGGTGATGCAGAACCCTACCGTGTCATGGTGGTGGATGACGAACAAAGTCAGGTGGCGCTGTATTCAGCCCTCCTGCGCGAAGCCGGCATTCAGCCCATGGGCACCGATGACCCGACGCTGGCACTCGAATACATTGAAGAATTCAAACCCGACCTGCTGCTGGTCGACATCGTCATGCCCGCCTGTAGCGGCCCCGAACTGGTGCGCTTGATCCGGCAAAAACCGTCGCTCATGTATCTTCCGGTGATTTACATCACGGTGTCCGGCGAACGCAGTCATCACCTTGACGCCGGAAGAAGTGCTGCCGAAGGCCTCATCCGCAAGCCGGTAGATCCTGAACTACTTGTCGCACAGGTGCTTTCACAGGTGCGGCGGTATCGCCATCAGTGCCGCCTCGAACGGCAGCAAGCGATGGCCATGACCCGGTTGTCGCAGATTCAGTCTGCATTCGACCAGCATGCCATCGTCTCGATCACCGATCGAGATGGCCGCATGATTTATGCCAATGATTTATTTTGCACCATCACCGGCTACACCCCCGATGAAATGCTTGGCAACACCCACAACATGTTCAACTCCGGCATCCATTCATCGGCGTTTTATGAAAACCTGTGGCGCACCATCAGCGCCAATCTGGTATGGCATGGTGACGTGTGCGACCGGCGCAAGAATGGCAGCCTGGTCTGGTTCAAAACCACCATCGTGCCGGTTGCCGACGAGCGTGGCATGCCCATCCAGTTCATCGCAATCCGCACCGACATCTCCGTCATCAAGGTCGCGCACGAAACCGCCGAATCCATGAGCCGTGCAAAAAGCGACTTTCTGTCGAGCATGAGCCACGAACTGCGCACGCCGATGAACGCGATTCTCGGCTTCGCGCAAGTGCTGGAAGCCGATGACGCACTCAATGCCGACCAGCACGAATCCGTGCAGGAAATTCTTCAGGCCGGGCATCATCTGCTCGATCTGGTCAATGAAGTGCTTGATCTGGCCAAGATCGAATCTGGCCGCCTCACGCTCTCGATTGAATCGCTGGCCGTCAATGCCCTGTGTGAAGAATGTCTGTCGATGGTGGCATCCATGGCGCAGGCACGGCAGATTCGCTTGAGCTTCACACCAACCACCGCCACCCACGTTCGTGCCGATCGCGTGCGGCTCAAGCAATCGCTGATCAACCTGCTGTCCAATGCCATCAAATACAACCGCATCAACGGCGAGGTTCGTCTCGAAATCACCCGCCAAAACAACCACGAGGGCAGCCACGAGCGCTTTACCGTCAGCGACACCGGCATTGGCATTCCGCGCGAGCGCCTGCACGAACTATTCATCCCCTTTACGCGGCTGCACACCACCAACACTGATATAGAAGGCAACGGCATCGGGCTGGCACTCACCCGCCGGCTGGTTGAATTGATGGATGGCAAAATTGGTGTCGAGAGCGATCCTGGCAAGGGCAGCCGTTTCTGGATCGAAATCCCGGCCGATATCCCCAAAGTGCCCACCCCGCCCCGGTATAACGCACAGCGCGATACAGCGCACGACACAGCGCACGACACATTCGCACCCGCCCACCCATCAGTTGATGCGTCACGGCGCTACACCGTGCTGTGCATTGAAGACAATCTTGCCAACCAGCGCCTGATCTCCCACATACTGGCGCGCCGACCGGTGATCGATCTGATCGCGGCAACCCATCCGGAAGAGGGTATTGCGCTGGCAGAGCGCGCTCTGCCCGATCTTATCTTGCTCGACATCAACCTGCCGGGGATGGACGGCTATGAGGTCATCAAGCGCTTGCACGCCCTTCCACAACTCGCAAAAATACCGGTGATCGCCATTACCGGCAACGACTTGCCGCTGGATTACCGACGCGGAATCTCCGCCGGTTTTTCTGCCTATCTCACCAAACCCATCGACGTGTTCACCCTGCTGGGCACCCTCGACACGCTGCTTGGGCTAACGCCTCCAAACTGACACGCCTGACACACGCACATGGCCATGCAACCAATGGAACTACAGCACGAATACCGTGGCATCCGTCGCCGCACCATTCTGTTCGCGCTGCTACTGACACTGCTGATGATCGGCAACTTGGTGTTCGGTCTGTTGCAGGGGCGCACACTCGCTACACAGTTGGCCGAAGCCGAAGCCAAAGCCAATTTACGGCGCGACCTGGCCTTTCGCCGCTGGACATCGTCACGCGGCGGGCTGTATATCGAAGTGGATGAAAAGGTCAAACCGAATCCATTTCTCGCCAATGTGCCACACCGGGATATCACCAGCACCACCGGCCAGAAACTGACGCTGCACAACCCGGCCACCGTCTTGCGCGAGATCATGCACGAGCAGCGCGAGTTGTACGGTATCCGCGCCAGCATTACCGGCAAGCAGGTATTGAACCCGATCAACGCCCCCGATGCCTGGGAGAAAAAAGCCCTCGACATCATTGAAAAAAACCGCGTCGACTACAGCGAAGTCACCGAAATCGACGGCAAACCCATGTTGCGGATGATGCAACCGATGTACATGGAAGCGCCCTGCCTCAAGTGCCACGCCTGGACGGGTATCCCTGTCGGCGGCTTGCGCGGTGGCACCGATGTTGCCATTCCGCTCGAACCTTATTTCGCAATCTGGCGCCAGGATGCGCTGACCAATACCGCATCGCATGGTGCCCTGTGGCTGTTGGCGATGGGTTTCATCTTCGGCTCAGCCCGCCGCGACCGGCGATACGCCGACGCAAGCCATCGGCATCAGAACACGCTGCGCGCCAGCGAAGCGCAGTTCCGTTCGCTGTTTGAAGACGCACCGATCGGCCATGTCTTGAACCGCATCAGTGACGGCGGCTTTGTCAAGGCCAACCCTGCATTCTGCGCATTGACCGGCTACAGCCAGGACGAACTGATGAGCATGACCTATGCTGATCTGACGCTGCCCGAATACCGCGCATTAGATCAACAACGCCTTGTTGAACTTGCCGCCCATGGAAAGTTCGGCCCCTACGACAAAGCCTACCGGCGCAAGGACGGCACGCACATCGATGTCCGCCTAACCAGCGTGCTGGCCGACGACACCGATGGCAAAGACGGTGGCAACGGTAATAATGAAAGTAATAACGCAGGCATGATTCTGTCCGTTATCGAGGACATCACCGCACGCAAAGCCACCGAGCGCGAACTGGAGGGCTATCGCAATAAGCTGGAACAAACCGTGCGCGAACGGACTGAGATTTTGTATCAGACCGTTGATGACCTGCAAAAAGCCAAGGATGAAGCCGAGCGCGCCAGCGCCGCCAAGACCGAATTTCTGTCGCGCATGAGCCATGAGTTGCGCACCCCGATGAATGCCGTACTGGGCTTCAGCCAGTTGATGGAAACATCGGGCACCCTGCCCGCCGACGATCTCGCCAGTGCCCGCGAAATCACGCAGGCCGGCCAGCATTTACTGACGCTTATCAACGAAGTGCTTGATCTGGCGCGCATCGATTCTGGACACATCGAACTTTCCGTCGAAACCGTGCTGATCGATGAACTGCTCGAAAATTCGCTTTCGCTCATCCGCACCACGGCGGCAGCACGCAACATCCGGCTGAATACTCGCGGACTCGCGGGACTGGCCATCCGGGGCGACTACACACGCACGCGACAAGTGCTGATTAACCTGCTGTCAAACGCCGTCAAATACAACCGCGACGACGGCGAAATTGAAATTTCCCTGGAACAATGCACACGGGACGGCCACGACTTTGTTCGCATCAGCGTGCGCGACACCGGCCACGGCATTGCCGCCGACAACCTGCCGCGTCTGTTCCGACCGTTCGAGCGACTGGTCTCATCCTATGAAGGCATCGAAGGCACCGGCATCGGGCTGGCATTGACCAAAAAACTGGTTGAAGCCATGCACGGGTATCTTGGCGTCGAGAGCGAACCCGGCAAAGGCTCAACGTTTTGGGTTGAACTACCAGCAGGGTCAGCCGCAACCGATCACAACGGCCACGCACAGAACACCGAAATACCCGCGCCTACACCACCAACCCGGCGCAGAAAAACCGTGCTTTACATTGAAGACAACCCGGCCAACCTGCGCATGATGAAAAAGGTGATCGACCGCCGTCCGCAATGGCAACTCACTGAAGCCACCAACGGCAGCGACGGCCTGATGCAGATCCGCGCGAGCATGCCAGATCTGATCCTGCTCGACATCAACCTGCCCGATATCGACGGCTTTGAAATCATGGTGATTCTGCGCGAATCGTTCCCCGATACCCTGCCTCCTGTGATCGCCATTTCCGCCAACGCCATGATGCGCGATGTCGAACGCGGCAAAGCGGCGGGCTTCTCCGAGTACATGACCAAACCGGTCGATGTCACCAAGGTGCTGGCCATGCTCGACGCCTATGCGGCTGACAGTGACAGCGCACAACCAAATCAGGAATCCCGTTGAGTATGGAGCACGCCAACGCACGCATCTTTGCTGTTGACGACGAACCGGCCAACCTGCGTCTGCTCGACCGAATACTCAGCGGTCATGGCTATCAGAACATGGTGCTGATTCAGGATTCGCGCGAGGTCCTGACGCGCTATGCCGAAGGCCGCCCAGACCTCATCTTGCTTGATCTGGCCATGCCGCATTTCAACGGCTTCGAGATCATCCAGCAGCTGCACGACATTGGCGACCCGCTGCTGCCGCCCATTGTGGTACTCACCGCCCAGCACGGCCGCGAAACCATGTTGAAGGCATTGGATGCCGGTGCCCGTGATTTCATCGGCAAGCCCTTCGACCGCCTCGAACTTCTGGCGCGGGTGCGCAACCTGCTTGATGTGCAGACAGCGCATCGGCTCTTGGCCGACCAAAAAAACCTGCTCGAAGAAATGGTTGCCGCACGCACCCAAGAACTGCGCGGCTCGCGCCTGCAAATCGTCCAGAAACTTGGCCGCGCTGCCGAATACCGCGACAACGAAACCGGCGCGCACATTCTGCGCATGAGCCACATCGCCGAACTGCTGGCACAGCGCAGCGGGCTGTCTGCCGCTGAAACCGAACTCATCCTCAACGCCAGCCCCATGCACGACATCGGCAAGATCGGCATTCGTGACAGCATCCTGCTCAAACCCGGCCGGCTCGATGCTGATGAGCGCAAGATCATGGAATCCCACGCCATGATCGGTGCTGACATTCTTTCATCAGGCAAAGGCGATCTGATCGAAATGGCGCATGTCATCGCTCTCACCCACCACGAAAAATGGGACGGCAGCGGCTACCCCCACGGCCGCGTGGGAGCAAACACCCCTCTGCCAGGGCGCATCGCCGCCATCGCCGATGTCTTCGACGCCCTGTGCTCTGCCCGCCCCTACAAAAAAGCCTGGAGCTACGACGACGCCGTGGCCTACATGCGCGAACAATCCGGCCTGCACTTCGACCCCGAACTCATCCGCATCTTCAACGCCAACCTCGAAGAAATCATCGCCCTGCGCGCCCGCTACCGGGATGACGAGGGCGAAGAGCATTGATGCAATCGCCCTGATCTGTAAAAGTCGACGCTGGTTACACGCCGTGTGCCTCGCTACAATCCACGCATGACTTCCCTCCCGGCATCCCCGCCGGATTGGCAGACCCGCTTGGCCGTACTGAACGACGCGCCGATCGGCGTGGTGGTGTGTGACCGGCAGGCGCGCATTCTGGGCGTCAATCAGATGCTCTGCCACATCACGGGTTATGCGCGCGCGCAGTTGCTGAGCATGACCATGGCCGGGCTTGACGTGGCCGAAACAGAACGTGATGCCGAAGAACATGTCGCGCGGATCATCGCAGCCGCGCACACCATCAGCTTTCAGGCATGCTGGCGGCGCGCCGATGACGTGGTGATCGATGTCGATGTCGCCGCCCATATCAGCCCGCCGGGTGACGTGTTGTTTGGCTATATCCGTGATATTTCAGAGCTCACCAGCGTATCGCACCGGCTTGAGCGCAGCCACGCCTTTTATCACTTTCTCAGCCGCGCCAACGCACTGATTGCGCGGGTTGAACACCTGCCCGATCTGTATCAACAAATTTGCGCGTGCGCCACCGAAATCGACACCCGTCTGGTGCTCGCCTGGATCGGGCTGGTCGCCCCGGACGGCAACCGTGTTGAAATTGCCGCCAGCGCCGGTTCGGCGCAAACCTACCTTGATGGCATTCATGTTGTCACCGACGACCAGCAACAGGAAGGCCGCGGCCCCACCGGACAAGCCATTCGCGAACAACGCCCAGTCATCATCAACGATTACAGCGCCTCACTCGCCACCCAGCCCTGGCAAACGCGTGCAGCAAGCTTCGGCATTGCCTCGGCCATCGCCATTCCGCTGCTGAAAGACCAGCGCTGCGATGGCGCGCTGATGCTCTATTCGGCCGAAACAAATACCTTTGACGACGAACTGGTCGCGCTGCTGGTGGGCCTTGGTGAAAACATCGCCCATGCCATGGCTTTTGTGCGCCAACGCGACGAAAAAGTTATCGTGGATCATGAGCTTGAGCGGGTGCGTAAAAACCTGCGGGTCATCCTGGATGCCACCGATGAAACCATCGTCATGGTGGATGCCACCAACGTGGTCATTGCCATCAACCGGATCGGTGCGGAGCGCTTCGACAGCACCCCGCAGGCCATGACCGGCCAGAATATTTTCGCCCTGATGCCCAGCGAGATGGCTGCCTCACGACGTGCCATCTTCAAGCAGGTGCTGGAAAGCGGCCAACCACAAACCTTCAACGATTGCCGCGCCGGGCGCCATTACCACAGCCGGGTCTATCCGATCAGCGGCGAAACGCCGCGTCTGGTGGTGTATGCCATCGATGTCACCGAAGCCAGAGAAGCCGAGCGCCGGCTGGCCGAAAGCGAACAACGCTACCGCAGCCTGTTCGAACACAGCTACAGCGCAATGCTCATCATCGACCCGGCTGATGGCGCAATCATCGATGCCAACGCCGCCGCCGCGAGCTTTTATGGCTGGACTCGCGCGCAGCTGACGCAGATGAACATCAACGCCATCAACACGCTCTCGGCCGCGCAAGTGCAGGTTGAAATGGCCACTGCGCGTACCGAGCAGCGCAATCATTTCTTCTTCCAGCACCGCCTGGCCAGCGGCGCAATTCGAGATGTCGATGTATTCAGCGGGCCGATTGAAATCGCCCAGCGCACACTGCTGTATTCCATCGTGATCGACGTCACGGTGCAGCGCCACAACCTGCGCCGCATTCAGGCACTGCTCGACATTGCCGCACTGGACACTTCGGCACTCGACGAAGGCGCCATTCTCAAGCAGGGACTGGAATACGCCGAAGCCGTCACCGGCAGCGGCATTGGTTTTCTGCACTTCGTCAATGAAGACCAGGAAACCATTCAGCTCGTTACCTGGACAGACGGTGCGCTGCGCGGCTGCACCGCCGGCTACGACGCCCACTACCCGATCAGCAAGGCCGGTATCTGGGCAGACTGTTTTCGCGAAAGACGCCCCGTGGTATTCAACGATTACCCCGGCTACACCGCCAAACGCGGCCTGCCCAGCGGCCACGCCCCGCTGTTGCGGCTCATCAGCGTGCCGGTGATTGAAGATGGCAAGGTGTGCATGATGATCGGCGTCGGTAACAAGGCGGAAGACTACGTCGAGGCCGACATCAATACCGTGCAACTGATCGGCAACGACCTCTGGCGCATCATCCGGCGCATGCGTGCCGAGCGGCAGGTGGTGGACAATCTGATCGCCCAGCGCGAACTCAACGCCAAGCTTGAAGACACCCGCAACCAGTTGCTGCAATCCGAAAAAATGGCCTCCATCGGTCAGCTTGCCGCCGGCGTGGCGCACGAACTCAATAACCCGATCGGCTTTGTGCATTCCAACCTTGGCACGCTTGACAACTATCTCAAGGATATTTTTGCCATTGTCGATGCCTACGCCCACGTTGAAGCCACCATCAGCGCACCCTGCCCGTCGCTCGCCAGCGTGCGCGCGCTGAAGCAGGAAAAAGACTTCGACTTCCTGCGCGAAGACATCACCCAGCTGATGGCCGAATCCAAAGACGGCCTCAATCGTGTGAAAAAGATTGTGCAGGATCTAAAAGACTTTTCCCGTGTCGGCGAAACCCACTGGCAACTGGCCGACATTCACGCCGGCATCGATTCCACGCTCAACATTGTGTGGAACGAACTGAAATACAAATGCACCATCACCAAGTATTACGCCGAGCATCTGCCGGCCATTTACTGCCTGCCCTCGCAGCTCAATCAGGTGTTCATGAACCTGCTGATAAATTCCGCCCACGCCATCGAAACCCAGGGTGAAATCACCATCACCACGCGCCAAGCGGACGATGCCCATATCCAGATCGAATTCAAGGACAACGGCAGCGGCATTGCGCCCGAACACTTGACGCGCATTTTTGACCCCTTCTTCACCACCAAACCCGTCGGCAAAGGCACCGGGTTGGGGCTGTCCATCGTGTGGGGCATCATCGGCAAACATCATGGCGATATTGCCGTGCACAGCACGCTTGGGCTGGGCACCACCTTCACCATCACCCTGCCCATCGAAGCAGCGGTGGATACACCGGCCGTGCCATGACACCCGCCCCGCACCCCGCACCGCACCCCGCCCCACACACGTCGCCGCGCTTTCTCAAACACTGGTTGCTGCTGGCGCTGGCCTTGCTGATATTGGGCGGCAACATTGCCTACGAGCAGTACCACGCCCGCCAGCGTATCGCAGACGAAGCCCGCCAGCGGCTGCAAAATTACAGTCTGGTGCTGAGTGAAGAACTCGAACGCCGGCTGACTTCGATGAACGGCGTGCTGGAGCACATCCGCGACACAATCCCCGCGCAGTTGCCGCAAAAAAATGCGGCGGGAAGCGCCGCCACAACACGCGTCGCCAAAGAACTCACAACGCTGACCAAGGCGCTGGAGGGTATTCGCACCCTGGCGGTATTTGACGCGCAGGGCACCATGGTCGCCAGCAATCGCAGCGAGTTGGTGGGGCAAAACTTTGCCCAGCGCGCCTATTTTCAAACCATCAAAAATGCGCCCAACCGCGACACGCTCTATTTGAGCGAACCCTTCATCACCTCGCTGGGCACCTACACCATCATCGTCGCCCGCATGGTGCCTGACGCACAGGGTGCCTTTGCTGGCATGGCCAGCGCCACGCTCGACAGCGAAAGCATCGCCGCACTGCTGCACTCCATGCACGGCGGCGAGGAAACTACGCTCGCTGTGGTGCACGGCAATGGCAAAATTCTGCAACTGGTGCCAAAGCTCACCAACGCCCCCCCCGGCTTCCCGGTCACCACAGCCGGCTCATTCTTTCGCCAGCATGTGCAGAGCGGGCGCGAAGCCAGCCTGATGACCGGCATTTCGGCCGTTACCGGCACACGGCGTGTCATGTCGATGCGCACCCTGAAACCCGCCAAGCTGCATATCGATACGCCGCTGCTGATTTCTGCCTCACGCGACCATGCCGCCGTGCTGGCCGACTGGCGGCTACAGGCAAGAAACGGCGCACTGTGGTTTTTGTTCGTTTCGCTGTGTTCGGTGCTGGGCATGCTGTTCTACCAGCGACGGCAACGCCGTTTCGACCGTCAACTGGCGCAAAAAGAGACGGCGCGCCAACGCTCGGTGCAGGTTTTGCAACACTTCATCGACCACTTGCCCGGCACCGCCTATGTAAAAGATGCCGATTCCCGCACGCTGATGGCCAACCGTGGCTTTCAAACCCTGCTGGGCACCGACCCCGCCAGCATGATCGGCAAAACCAGCCTTGAGCTGTTCCCCGGCGAATTCGGCGAAAAAATCATTGCCGACGACCGCCGCGTGTTCGACAGCGGACAGACCACCCACATCGAGGAAAGCTTCAACGGCCGCGATTACGAATCCATCAAATTCGTCATCGACAACGGCGACGGCCAGCATCTGCTGGGCGGTGTCACCATGGACATCAGCGCCCGCAAAGAAGCCGAACGCAAACTGGTGGAACAGATGGCGCATCTGGCCGAACTCAACCACAAGCTCGAAGACGCACAAATCCAGCTGCTGCAATCGGAAAAAATGGCCTCCATCGGCCAACTCGCCGCCGGCGTGGCGCACGAACTCAATAACCCGATCGGCTTCGTGCATTCCAATCTGGGCACGCTGGACACCTATCTGAAAAGCATTTTCGAGATTGCCAAGGTGTGCGAAACCGCTGCCTTGTCTGCGGCCAATCCTGACGATTTTGCCCATATCGAGGCGATCAAGATTGAAAAGGATTTCGACTACATCAAGACCGATATTGTTTCACTGATGGCCGAATCCAAAGACGGCCTCGCCCGCGTCAAAAAGATCATCCAGGACTTGCGCGATTTCTCCCGCGTCGGCGAAACAGAGTGGCAGATTGCCGACATTCACGCCGGCATCGATTCCACGCTCAACATTGTGTGGAACGAACTGAAATACAAATGTACCGTTACCAAACACTACGACAACACGCTGCCGCCCATCCATTGCCTCGCCTCACAGCTTAATCAGGTGTTCATGAACCTGCTGATGAACGCCGCGCAAGCCATCGAAACCACGGGCGAAATCATCATCACCACGCGTCGCGTGGATGAAGCCAGCATCCAAATTGAATTCACCGACAACGGCAGCGGCATCGCATCCGAACACTTGAAGCGCGTTTTCGAGCCCTTCTTCACCACCAAGCCGGTCGGCAAAGGCACCGGGCTGGGTCTATCCATCGCCTATGGCATCATCGGCCGCCATCACGGCAGCATCAGCGTCAGCAGCACACCTGGAGTCGGCACCACGTTCGTTATCACGCTGCCGATCAACCTGCCGGAGCCAGCGCCGCCCCCGCCGCCCTCCCCACAATGAATTTGTTCTAACCCGAAACGGGAGCAGTCGAACGCGTTGAGTTCTTGGTCATCCGCAGGTCGTCGAAGACGAGGCGGATATTTCGGTTGAGGCGGCGCAAGGCTCTCG
>CAJAWW010000069.1 GCA_903946745.1 uncultured beta proteobacterium | reverse complement strand
TGGAAAAGAAGCTGGTGGAAACGCCCTGGATCGACGTGCTGCGTTCAGCTTCGCGCCCCGGTGAATCGCTGGTGTTCGTAATGCTGAAGGATTACACGCCGAAAACCGAGGTGCCGGAAGCCTGGCGGCAGGTGCGTAAAAAGCTCGATGACATTCGCCACACCCTGCCCGCTGGCGTGCAGGGGCCGTTTCCCAATGATGAATTCGGCGACGTGCAGATCAAGATTTTTGCCCTGACCGCCAACGACAGCGGCTTCACCATGGCCGATCTGAAACACGAGGCCGACCGGCTGGCGCGCGAACTGCGCGCAGTGCCCGACATCAAGCGCATCGAGATGATCGGCGTGCAAGATGAAAAAGTGTTCATCGAAGTCAGCCCTGCGCGGCTGGCCGCGCAGGGGCTGACGCCGAGCGTGGTGTTCGATGCGCTACAGCGCCAGAACATGGTGGCACCGGCAGGCTTTGTCGAAACCGTGACGGATCGTGTGCGGCTGCGGGTGAGCGGGCCGTTTGCCAGCGTCGAGACCATCCGCGATGCCGATTTGATGGTGGGCGGACGCCACCTGCGCCTGGGCGACATTGCCACGGTGCGCCGGGGTTTGGCCGATCCGCCGCAGCCGCGCATGCGGGTAGAAGGCAAAGATGCGGTGGGCTTTGGCGTGGTGATGGCGCGCGGTGGCAATGTGATCGAACTGGGCGAGCGCCTGACGACGCAGATGAACCGGCTCAAGGCCGATCTGCCGGCCGGAATTGCCGTGCATGTGGTGTCGGATCAGCCGGAAATTGTGAGGAGTTCCATCCGCCTGTTTGTGCAGTCACTGGGCGAGGCGATTTTGATCGTGCTGGCGGTGTCCTTCCTCAGTCTTGGCTGGCGCACCGGCACGGTGGTGGCGCTGTCGATTCCGCTGGTGCTGGCGATCACTTTTTTGTTGATGAATGTGTTTGGCATCGACCTGCAACGCATCTCGCTGGGCGCGCTGGTGATTGCGCTCGGCCTCTTGGTGGATGACGCGATCATTGCCGTGGAAATGATGGTGGTGAAAATGGAGCAGGGCTGGGATCGCTTTAAGGCCGCCACCTATGCCTACACGTCGACGGCCTTTCCGATGCTCACCGGCACGTTGATTACGGCGGCCGGCTTCACGCCCGTGGGCTTTGCCAAATCGGCGGCGGGCGAATATACCTTTTCAATTTTTGCCGTGGTCACCATTGCCCTGCTGGTTTCTTGGTTGGTGGCGGTGATTTTCACGCCCTGGCTGGGTTACAAGTTGCTCGACCCGGTCAAGCTGGCGGCCAAGGCGCAGCAACATGGTGGGCATGAGTACGCCTCGCCGTTTTATGTGCGCTTTCGTGCGTTGGTCGAGTGGTGTCTGCGTCGTCGCTGGTGGGTGATCGGGGCAACGGTGTTGGCCTTCGTGTTGTCGCTGGTGGCCTTCAACACCGTGGTGCAAAAACAGTTTTTCCCTTCGGCGAGCCGCCCCGAACTGATGGTGGACATCTGGCTGCCGCAGGGTGCCTCGCTCAAGGCGACCGAGCAGGAAGTCAAACGCGTCGAGGCGCTTATCAAGGATGACGCGCAGATTGGCAGCCAGGTGGCGACGTATTCGTCCTACATCGGCAACGGCGCGCCGCGCTTTTTTCTGTCGCTCGACCAGCAGTTGTTCAACGACAATTTCGGCCAGCTGGTGATCGTCACCAAGGGGCTGGAAGAACGCGAAGTGGTGAAGGCGCGGCTGGAAGCGGCTTTTGCCAGTGCCGACGGTGCCTGGTCGCACCTGCGGCTGCGCGTGGTGCGGCTGGAAAACGGCCCGCCGGTTGGTTACCCGGTGCAGTTTCGCGTGCTGGGCGAAGACCTCGTCGCACTGCGCAGCGCCGCCGCAGCGGTGGCAGCGGAAATGCGCGCACATCCGAATCTGCGCGATGTGAATTTCGACTGGAATGATCGCATCAAGAGCATCAAGGTAGAGATCGATCAGGATCGTGCGCGTGCGCTGGGCGTGTCGAGTCAGGACGTGGCGCTGATGCTGCAAGGCTGGCTGGTCGGCGCGACCATCACCCAGTACCGCGAGGGCGATGAGCTGATCGACGTGGTGTGGCGCGCCGGCGCAGCCGACCGGCAATCGCTGGATCGCTTGCCCGATCTCGACATCGTTTCCGCCAGCGGTCGCCATGTGCCACTGGCGCAAGTGGCGCGGCTGCGCCCGGTGCTGGAAGAAGGTGTGATCTGGCGGCGCGACCGGCTGCCCACCATCACTGTGCGCGCCGACATCGCCGGCAATCTGCAAGCGCCGGTGATTACCGGTCAGATCAACCCGCGTCTGGATGCGGTGCGCGCCAAACTGCCGCCGGGTTTCCGCATCGAAGTGGGTGG
>CAJAWW010000068.1 GCA_903946745.1 uncultured beta proteobacterium | reverse complement strand
ATCAACGAATGGAACGGCCGGCAGAATGTGCAGTTGATGATTGAGCACTTTGAGGCGGTGTGATGAAAAACGATTGAACCACGGCGGCACGGCGACACGACGAAGATCAATATGCCTTCGACAAATCGGTAACAGCCTTCAGAACCCGGTTTTTGCCATCATCCTGTGAAAGCACATGTTCCTGCACCGCCAGCAGGAGTGGTAGCTTCGTTGAACACGATGCCCCCCCATCATCCCGAAGCCTGCATCTCATCGACAAGTGCCCGAACCTGCGCATACAGCCCCGGCAAATCACGATGAATCGTTTTCCAGACGATTTCCATATCCACCTTGAAATTTCCAGCTTTTTGCTGGCTCCATTAGGCCGCGATTCAGTGGCTCCAATGGGGCGCGATTTGTCATATAACGATCGATGCGTTCGATGGCTTCCAGAATATGGCCGAGATAATCCACCAGACGTTGCTTGTCGCGGGTCATACCGGCACCGCCTCGGCCAGTACGGTGGCGCGAAACTTCTCGGGCAGCGCCTTCGGCGTCAGTACATCGACGGGGACTCCCAGCAGTTGCAGCAACTCGTGACGAATCGCACCGATGTCGAACAGGGTCGTTTCAGGCGTGGGGTCGACAAGGATATCCAGATCGCTTTCATCCGTGTCGCATCCTTGCGCGACGGAACCGAAGACGCGGGCATTGCTGGCGTGGTGAGATTCCACTACGCGCCGAATATCCTCCCGATGCGCGGAAAAAACTAAAGAAGGTCTCATGGCGTTCTCAATAGGCAATCATGGGTTTCTGGTTTGTCCATTGCAGCATCTTCTCGAATTTCTGCTCGGCAACGCCGACGCGAATCTCGCCATAAAGCAGCTTGGGCAGCCGCTTCAGCAGGTCGCGCGCATCCGGCAAAAAAAATGGGGACATGGGAAAATGTGACCTTGCCCTTGTTTTTCGTACTCATTAGGCTACCTATTATGCGGTCATTTTGTGTTGCTGCTGGGCTGCACTCCCGCGTTGCTCAAAAACCATGGAGCTGACGTAATCCAAGGTTGAGTGCATCGTTTGCAATTGTAAAAAGCCACGCACGGTCACTCTGGTCTGCAAGAACTGGGAACAGAACGCACACAGGCGGCGTGATGTAATTGACAACGCCGCCATGAATGGCGTCACTTTGGCGACAGTGATACACTCACCATTCAATTTGATGCAGGAGAAAATGATGGGTATTGCTGCTGCCAAACAAGATCGTATTGGTGCCCGTGTTCCGCATGAGGTCTACGAAACGCTGTGCCGTGCCGCTGAACTGACAGGTGCTACGGTTAATCAGTTTCTGGTTCAAGCCGCGCTCAAAGAGGCGCAGGAAGTCATCGAACGGGAAGAAGTCATCCGGCTGTCACCGCGCGACTGGACCTGCTTGCTCGACTTGATGGAAAACCCGCCCAAGCCGAATGCCAAGCTGAAGGCTGCCCTGAAGCTCTATCAAAACGCCAAGCGCGACGATGCAGGTCATACCTTTAGCTGGGAACCATAACCGGCAGGGACTCGACTGCGGCCGCCAAGAACTAAATAATTGGCTGCGACAAGTCGCGCGCCAGCACCAAGACAAGGGGCTGTCGAAGACCTTTGTAGCCATTCGTGAAAATGGGCGCGACCAAGAACCGGAGCGTATCTGTGGCTACTATGCGCTCACATTGGCCGAACTGGAAAACCGGCATTTGCCGGAAGTCTGGCGCAAAAAACTGCCGCGCCGCATTCCCGGTGTGCGTCTGGGTCGATTGGCGGTAGACCGGCAATACCAGGGCAAGGATCTGGGCAAACTACTTTTGATCGATGCCCTGACGCGTGCACAGCGCATCTATACCGAAGCGGGAGGGCTTGGTCTGTTCGTCGATGCGCTCGATGAGCAGGCTGCGGGCTACTACCGCCGTTTCGGATTCATCGCGGTGCCGGATAATCCGCTTTTGCTGTTTTTTCCAGCCATGGCAGATGTACTGTGAACCGCATCGAAAATGCAGCTGATGATTGAGCACTTTGAGGCAGTGTGAAGAAAAATTACTTTAACCACGGGGAACACGGGGGGCACGGGGAAAACCGACCATCTCGTTTTTGCATTCTCCCCGTGCCCCCCTTGTTCTCCGTGGTTAAACGCCATGCCTGGCTGCATCCATGCTCCGCCTGACTGAACTCAAGCTCCCGCTTGACCATACCGCAGCCGACCTGCATGCGGCAATTCTGCAACGCCTGGGCCTTGCGGCAGAACACCTCATCCGCTTCGAGATTGCCCGGCGCGGGCAGGATGCACGCAAGCGTGACCACATCTTTTTGATTTATACGATTGATGTCGTGTTGCGTGAAGGCACCCTTGTGCCGGCCAGCGCGCGGGCGACACCCACACCGGATACGGCCTACCACTTTGTCGCTGTCGCGCAGACACCGGCACACCTGCCGCTGCGTCCGGTCGTCATCGGCACCGGGCCCTGCGGGCTGTTCGCGGGCTTGCTGTTGGCGCAGATGGGATTTCGTCCGATCATTCTCGAACGCGGCAAGGCGGTGCGCGAACGCACCAAGGACACCTGGGGGCTATGGCGCGGCAGCGTATTGAATCCGGAATCCAACGTGCAGTTTGGCGAAGGCGGTGCCGGCACATTTTCGGACGGCAAGCTCTACAGCCAGATCAAAGACCCGCGCCACCTTGCGCGCAAGGTGTTGACCGAATTCGTCAAAGCCGGTGCGCCGGAGGAAATTCTTTACGTCAGCAAGCCGCACATCGGCACCTTTCGACTCGTGACGATGGTCGAGCACATGCGTGCGACGATTGAATCGCTCGGCGGCGAGATTCGCTTTTCTGCCCGCGTCGATGATATTGAAATCAACAACGGTGCCGTGGAGGCGGTGGTGCTGGCCGATCCTGATGGCAAAGGCGAGCGCATCGCCACACACCACGTTGTGCTCGCCGTCGGCCACAGCGCGCGCGACACCTTCGCCATGCTGCACCGGCGCGGCGTGCATGTTGAGGCCAAGCCTTTCTCCATCGGTTTTCGCATCGAACATCCGCAATCGCTGATCGACCGCGCCCGCTTTGGCCGCAACGCCGGCCATCCGCTGCTCGGTGCCGCCGATTACAAGCTGGTGCATCACTGCGCCAACGGCCGCGCCGCCTACAGTTTTTGCATGTGTCCGGGCGGCACGGTGGTCGCCGCCACCTCGGAAATCGGCGGCGTGGTGACCAACGGCATGAGCCAGTATTCGCGCAATGAACGCAACGCCAACGCCGCACTGGTCGTCAGCGTCGAACCGGCCGACTTTCCCGGCTATTCGGCCAGCAATCCGTTGGCCGGCATCGCTTTCCAACGCCACTGGGAAGCCCGTGCCTTCACCGCCGGCGGCAGCACCTACGCGGCCCCCGCGCAGCGCGTCGGTGACTTTCTGGCGGGTCGGCCGTCCACAGCATTGGGTGCGGTAGAACCCTCCTACACGCCCGGCGTGCATCTCACCGACCTATCCACCTGCGCGCCGGACT
>CAJAWW010000067.1 GCA_903946745.1 uncultured beta proteobacterium | reverse complement strand
TAGCGGCCTGCAGCGTATCGCATTTATGCCGAATGCATGTCCGCAATAGCGCCCTGAGCTGACCCTCCAGTGTTGCTGGGCTCTATGACCGCAACGGGCACAGACCTGCCCGCCATGATTTCGAGATGCGGACATTCAAATCAAGAATTCTAGAATTTCCTTGTGGCTGATCCTGAGTGTCGGGTTCTGGAGGTCCACCGGCCATTGGTGCTAACGGCCCCAGTGTCGGCTCCGTGGTGCTTGCAGACCCCGAATCTTGCCCCGAATCGGAAACCGATGGCATTGTGCGCCGCACAGATGATTTTCAATCACAAGTTCCAAATAGCCAAAAAAACCAACGTGAACGGCTAATCGACAACCTGTAGTTTCAGATCAGCCTGGTCAATCTTGAGCCGCGCCGCCATGACTTTCGTCGCCATCACCGTACCCCCGGCGTCGACTTTTAGCACAGCGGCTACATTGAGTTTTTTCGCCATCTGCTGCCAATCGCCGGCGCTGATGAAAATGGGCTTCGACAACGCATCCGAACGCACCCCCGCCTCCGTGCCCGGCGGAAGCAAAATGGTGACCGATTGTGTGCCTTCGGCCGGCTGACCCGTGCGTGGATCGAGCAGGTGGCAATAGCGGCGGCCATCGAGTTCAAAATACCGGTGGTAGTCACCCGAGGTGCCAATGGCTTCGCCGTCGCGCAGTTCCAGCGTCGCCAGCGGCGCGCCGCCCACCGTGTGCGGGCGCGGATGCTGAATGCCGACACGCCAGGCCGCCCCGCCCGGGCGACCCTCGCGATTGCCCAGTGCCATGATGTTGCCGCCGATGTTGATGAGCGCATGCCGTATGCCATCGGCACGCAGCGCCGCCGCCGCACGGTCGAGCGCAACGCCTTTGAGGTAGCCACCGAAATCCAGCGCGACGGCGCGGTTGCTGCTGGAAACTTGTTGCCCGTTCAGTTTCAGCGCGGCAATGCCGGGGCGCTGCGTAACCAGTTGCGCCAGCGCCGCCGCGTCCGGCAGACGCGCCTGAATCTCGTCGCTTTGAAAACCCCACAGCCCGATCAGGCGGCCGATTCCGGGGTCGAACAAATGCTCGCCGACGGCGGCAATGGCCTGCGCTTCGCCCAGCAACGCCGCCAACTCGGCGCTGACTGTCAGCGTGCGACCGCCTGCAATGGCTGCGTTCAGCGTCGAAAGTTCAGAGGGCTGCCAGGCGTGATAGCTGCGATGCAGCCGGTCAAACTCGCGCAGCACCCGATTGCCGGCGGCACTGGCTTGTTCTGCCGACGCACCAACGATGGTGACGTCGACCCGCGTGCCAAAAACGTAGGATTCCTGCCGCCACGGTGTTGGCTGGGTACAGCCCGCCAGCAGCAGGAGTGCCGCCAGCCAGATGAGGGAAAAAAACTTCAGCTTACTGTTCAGCTTATTGGCTTGCATTCCCGCTCCAGCGCATCGACCAACATGCCGGCGACATCGAAACCGGTTTGCTGGCAGATTTCGACAAAGCAGGTGGGGCTGGTGACGTTGATTTCGGTGAGGTAATCGCCAATCACATCAAGGCCGACGATCAGTAGCCCGCGCGACCACAGCAAGGGTGCCAGTGTTTCGGCAATCTCGCGGTCGCGCCCGGAGAGCGGGCGTGCCACACCCGTGCCGCCGGCGGCCAGATTGCCGCGCGATTCACCGGCCTTGGGAATGCGCGCCAGACAATGTGGCACCGGCACCCCGCCAATCAGCAGAATGCGCTTGTCGCCTTGCGAGATGGCCGGCAAATAACATTGCGCCATGATGCTGCGCGCGCCCAGTTGCGTGAGGGTTTCGACAATCACGTTGCGGTTGGGGTCGTCGTGGCGCACACGAAAAATACTGCTGCCGCCCATGCCGTCGAGCGGTTTCAAAATGGTGTCCTGAAATTCGTCGATAAAGGCGTGAATGTCGCGCGGGTTGCGGGCGATCAGCGTGGTCGGGGCGAATTGCGGAAACTCAGCAATGGCGACTTTTTCAGAATGATCGCGGATAGCGCGCGGCCTGTTGAAAATGCGCGCGCCTTCCGCCTCGGCGCGTTCCAGCAACCAGGTTGCGGTGACATATTCAAAATCAAAGGGTGGGTCTTGGCGCATCAGCACGGCATCAAAGGCGGTGAGCGCCACGTTGGCTGCTTCCAACTCAGCGAACCACGCTTCATCGTCGTGGGTCGGCTGAATCTGTAACGCCCGCGCTGTGACGCGGCCATCGCGGCAGCTCAGATCGTCGCGCCGGATCGTCCAGATTTCATGCCCGCGCCGCGCCGCCGCACGCATCATGGCCACGCTGGAATCCTTGTGCGCCTTGAGGCTCTCCAGCGGGTCGAGGATGAAGGCGAGTTTCATAAAGGCTTATTGACCACGGGGTGTGCTTTGCATGATTGAGATTCCGCTTCGCGGGCAATCAACGGGGGGCACGGGGAAAGCAAAGTCTATGGTTTTGAATTTCCCCGTGCTCCCCGTGCTCCCCGTGTTCCCCGTGGTTAACCGCTTTTTCATACCCCCTCCGGTGCCGCACGTTCCAGCTCAATCGCCGCCGCCACCAGCGCCAGTCGCGCGACCACGCCATAGGCATAGAACCGATTAGGTGGTGCATCCGGATCAAGCCCTGCATCGGGCAGCGAGCAGCCGGTTTCAAAGGCCAGCGGCTTGAAGGTCATGCCCGGGGCGTTGAGGTTTTCGTCGATGCCGCGTGCGGTGTTGACGCGATAAAAGCCACCGACCACATAGCGGTCGATCATGTACACCACCGGCTCGGCGGTGCCTTCATCCACGCGCTCGAAGGTTGGCACGCCTTCCTGGATGATGACTTCGGTGACTGGCTGGCCTTCCTTGATAACCGCCATCTTGTTGCGCTGCTTGCGGTTGAGCGCCTTCACTTCGCTGGCGTCGCGCACTGTCATGATGCCCATGCCATAGGTGCCGGCATCGGCCTTGACGATGACAAAAGGCTCTGACTCGATGCCATATTCACGATACTTGGCCCGCATGCGGGCGAGCAGTTTATCGACATTGGCGGCGAGGCATTCTTCGCCAGTGCGCTCGTGAAAATTGATCTTGCCGCACACTTCGTAATCCGGATTGATGAGCCACGGGTCGATGCCGATTTCTGCGGCAAAACCTTCTGCCACTTCGCGGTAGGCAGCAAAGTGCGTCGATTTGCGCCGCACATGCCAGCCCGCCCAGAGTGGCGGTATCAAAAACTGCTCGTTGATGTCGCGCAGCAACGGCGGCACACCCGCGGATAAATCGTTGTTGAGCAAAATGGCGCAGGGGTCGAAACCCTCCAGCCCCAGCCGGCGGCCATCAGTGCCGATGCGCTGCAACGGCTCCAACGTCAGGGTGTGGCCGTCGGGCAGATCGAGCACGGTGGGCGCGGTAATTTCTGGCAGCAGACTACCGACACGCACGTTGAGACCCGTGGCATGCAGAATGGCGGCCAGTCGTGCCACGTTCATCAGGTAAAACTGGTTGCGGGTGTGGTTTTCCGGCACCAGTAACAGGTTGCGTGCTTCGGGGCAGATTTTCTCAATCGCCGACATGGCGGCCTGCACGCACAGCGGCAAAAAAGCCGGGTTCAGGTTGTTGAAGCCGCCGGGGAACAGGTTGGTGTCGACCGGGGCGAGCTTGAAACCGGCATTGCGCAAATCGACCGAGGCATAGAACGGCGGCGTGTGCTCCAGCCATTGCGTGCGCAACCAGCGTTCGACGCTGGTGTCGTTGTCGAGAAAGCGCCGCTCAAGGTCAAGCAACGGCCCGGTGAGCGCCGTAGTGAGGTGTGGAACCATGTTTTTTGCTACAGAAAGAAGATGCTGCGGGTCATCTTACACCCACAAATTCAGTGAAGACCTCTGGCAGCAGCGCATGCACCAGCGCACGCTGAGAAAATAGAAAGCGGCCGTCGCAGACGAAGCCAAGTTCGTGCCAATCGACATCGTTGAGCAATTCAGTGAGGCGTGTCAGTTGTTTGCCGGTGAGCGCGCTGCGGTTCGGAAAAAGCGCTAGCACGGCACCATCAAAGTTCTTGCAGTCATGCTGAAAGAACGGCCGTGCCTGCCGGGTTTTGTGATTGACGTAAATCCGCGGCGCATCGGTCACCGGGTGTTTGCGCCCCCACTGCCACCAGTTGGATTCATCAAAGTTGGTGACGCGCCGTGCCAGCAGGCGGTTTTTGAATTGCTCCAGATACGGTAACTGCACATCAAAAATCATGCGCCGCGTGGTGCCGGTGCGGGCGGTGTGGGAACAGATGAAATCGGCATTGCCCAGAACATCGTTGGCAAAAATTTCGTCAGCACCCGAGACGCCACCAACTTTCACGGCAAACACGCTGCTGAACGGTACGCTGTAGATGCCGCGCGTAAACATCAGTTGCCCGGCGGAACATACCATGCGCCGGCCGTCCGTCAGGCGATGGCTCAGGTTGCCGCGCTCAAAGCGCCAGATCGCGCAGTTGGGCGTCGCACCCGCAAACACGCGGGCGTCGCCCAAGTCTTCAAAATCAGTGATGGTGCCCTGATCGTAAAGCCAGGTGTTGAGGCGCGCCGCCCCCGTGGCTTTGAGAAAGTCGCGCGGGGTGATGAAGATCAGTTCGCCGCCCGGCACCAGTTGGCGCACGCACTTTTCAATGAAGTGCATGCACAGGTTGGAATGGCCGTCGAGTAATCGGGAACGCAGACGTTGTCGTGTATCCGGCAGAATGTCGCGCGCTTTGACGTAGGGTGGATTGCCGATAATGGTGTCAAACAATTCGCTTTCCGGATAGGCGAAAAAGTCGCTATTGCGTGCACCTGGCGGACAGTGCGCCGGATCAATCTCGATGGCGATACAGCCGGGCAAGCAAGAAGAAAACGCACCATCACCACAGGCAGGATCGAGTACGCGGCCACGATTTCGCCGCAACGCCAGCATGCGCTGGACAATGGCCGGTGGCGTGAAAATCTGACCGAGCTGCGCTACATCAAAGCTCATCGCCGCGAAAACCCGCCGGCGTGGTTCAGAATGTGCCGATCACCCACATCGGCACACGCACGCCACTGTCGCGCGGGTCTTGCTTGGCCCAGACGCCATCGCCCCGATTGTCGAGCAGGAAATAGGACGGGCCAATCGTTGGGATGACTTTCAGCATGTAGAGCTTGCCGTTGATCCGGTATTCCTCCACTTTGTCATCGCCCCGCTTGGTGATGGTGACTTGCGGCTCCAGCGCGTCATTGAGATTGCCGACGGCCGGGGGCGGCTCGGGAATCGGCTCCAGCTTGAGCGGTGCGGACTGCGCGAAGGCCGTGGCAGAAACAGCCAGCGCTAGCGTGGAAATTGCAGTGGAAAGTGCGACAAGAATCGGGCGGCGCATGGCGATGTCCTCAGAGATAAGCAGCGATTTTATCAAAGGTTAAGGAGCAGTTCGTGCTCTTCGGGCAAACGCTCGAAACCGCGCGCCTGATAGTGGTCAAAAATTGCGGAAACGACCCGCTCGGGCTCATCGATAATCTGGATCAGATTCATGTCTTCCGGGCAGATCATGCCTTCTTCGACCAGCCTGCTGTAAAACCAGTCCAGCAGCCCGGCCCAGAATTCAGTGCCCACCAGTATTAGCGGAATGCGCGGACTCTTGCCGGTTTGAATCAGCGTCAGTGCTTCCAGCAATTCATCCAACGTGCCAAAGCCGCCGGGCATCACGACATACGCCGCCGCCACTTTGACAAACATGTATTTGCGCGTGAAAAAGTGGCGGAAACTTTGTGAGATGTCCTGATAACTATTGGTCGTCTGTTCGTGCGGCAACTGGATGTTGAGGCCGATGGACAGGCTCTTGCCCTCGAACGCACCTTTGTTGGCCGCCTCCATGACGCCGGGGCCGCCGCCGGACACCACCGAGAATCCGGCATCCGACAACAGCCGGGCGATTTTTTCGGTGAGGTGATAGTAGTTGGAACCCGGTAGCACGCGGGCGCTGCCAAAGATGGATACCGCCGGGCGTATGTCGGCCAGCCGCTCGGTGGCCTCGACGAACTCTGACATAATGCCGAACACGCGCCACGCCTCACGGGCACTGGTTGCCGCGACCTGTAACGCTGGAGTTTCGGTCAATGGCACCCCCGGCGGCGACTTCGGTAGTTTGTGTTTTTCGTTCATCGCGTTTTCTTCCTCCATGCCCACGCTTTTACTCGTCGACGGCTCATCCTATCTGTACCGCGCCTTTCACGCCTTGCCCGATTTGCGCAACGCGGCGGGCGAACCCACCGGCGCGATCCGTGGCGTGCTGTCGATGCTGCGGGTGCTTGAATCCGACTATAAGGCAGATTACAAGGCGGTGGTGTTCGACGCCCGTGGCAAAACCTTCCGCGACGACTGGTATCCCGATTACAAGGCGCACCGGCCGTCGATGCCGGACGATCTGGCGGCGCAGGTCGAACCGCTGCACGAATGTATCCGCGCATCCGGCTGGCCGCTGCTGATGATCGATGGTGTGGAGGCCGATGACGTGATCGGCACCCTGACCCGGCAAGCCGCCGCCGCCGGCATCGACAGCGTGGTGTCCACGGGCGATAAAGATCTGGCACAACTGGTGAATGCGCGGGTGCGGCTGGTCAACACCATGAATAACGAAGTGCTCGACGAAGCCGGCGTGCTGGCTAAGTTCGGCGTGCCACCGGCGCGCATCATCGATTATCTGGCGCTGGTTGGTGACACCGTGGACAACGTGCCGGGCGTGCCCAAGGTGGGGCCAAAAACTGCGGTGAAGTGGCTGACGCAATACGGCTCGCTCGATGCCGTGGTGGCACATGCGGATGCCATTGGTGGCGCGGTGGGTGCGAACCTGAAACAGCATCTCGGCTTTTTGCCGCTGGGCGTCAAGCTGGTCACCGTGGTCTGCGATTTGACGTTGCCGCAAGCCGTGACCGATCTTGTTGCACAGGCACCCGACAACGCAAAGCTGACAGAACTTTTTACGCGGCTTGAATTTAAGGGCTGGCTGAAAGGTTTAGGGGGGCTGGGTGGTTCTGTTGCCCCGGACACCGTTGTTCCAGCGTCGACTATTGAGGTTGCCGAACTGGATCGCAGTCGCTACGACTGTCTGCTTGAACCGGCGCAACTCGACGACTGGCTGGCACGTCTTGATGCGGCTCCGGTGGTGTCACTGGATACCGAAACCACCGGGCTCGACCCGATGCAGGCGCAGTTGGTCGGCATTTCGTTTGCGTTTGCGTCGGCAGATGGTGAGGCCGTGGCTGCCGCCTACCTGCCGCTGGCGCATCACTATGCGGGCGCGCCAACACAATTGCCCTTTGATGCCACGCTGGCGAAACTTAAACCCTGGCTCGAATCTGCCGCGCACGCCAAGCTCGGTCAGAACCTCAAATACGATCGCCACATTTTCGCCAACCACGGGATTCGGTTAGCCGGCGTGGTTGACGACACGCTGCTGCAATCCTATGTGCTGGAATCCGACAAGCCGCACGATCTTGGCTCACTAGCGGCGCGCCATTGCGGGCTGAAAACGCTGTCTTACGACGACATCACCGGCAAGGGTGCCGGGCGGATTTCCTTCGCGCAGGTTGAAGTCACCCGCGCAGCCGAATACGCCGCCGAAGATGCCGATTGCACCTTGCGCGTGCATCAGGCGCTGCGCCCGCAGTTCGCATCTGAGCCGGCGCTGGAAAGCCTGTATCGCGACATGGAACTGCCCGTGGCAGAGATTCTGTTTCGTATCGAACGCAACGGTGTGCTGATCGACGCCGGCCTGCTCGCCAAACAAAGCGACGAGCTTGGCCGCAAGATGATGGCGTTGGAACTCGAAGCGCAGCAACTCGCCGGCCAGCCTTTCAATCTCAATTCTCCCAAGCAACTGGCGGAAATTTTATTTACCCAGCAGGGCTTGCCGGTGGTCAAAAAAACCCCCTCGGGCGGCGCTTCCACCGACGAAGAAGTGCTGGAAAAACTCGCCGAAGACTATCCGCTGCCGAAAAAGATTCTCGAATTTCGCAGCATGGCGAAGCTCAAGGGCACCTATACCGACAAGCTGCCAAAAATGATCGATCCGGCCACCGGCCGCGTGCATACCAGTTTCTCGCAGGCCGTCGCCGTCACCGGCCGACTGGCGTCGAGCGACCCCAACTTGCAGAACATCCCGATTCGCACCGCCGAGGGCCGACGCATCCGCTCGGCCTTTATCGCGCCGCCCGGGCACCGTATTCTCAGCGTCGACTATTCACAGATCGAGTTGCGCATCATGGCGCATTTGTCGGACGACCCGCGTCTGCTTGAGGCCTTTGCCCAGGGCGAAGACGTGCATCGCGCCACTGCCGCCGAGGTGTTCGGCCTCACGCCAGGCGAGGTCACCAGCGAACAACGCCGCGCTGCCAAGGCCATCAACTTCGGCCTCATCTATGGCATGAGCGCCTTCGGGCTGGCGAAACAAATCGGCGTCGACCGCAGCGCCGCGCAATCCTACATGGATCGCTATTTCGCCCGCTACCCCGGCGTCGCCCGCTACATGGAAGAAACCCGCACCGTCGCCCGCGACAAAGGCTATGTCGAAACCGTGTTTGGTCGTCGCTTGTGGCTGCCGGAAATCAAATCCTCCAACGCCGGCCGCCGGCAGGGTGCCGAGCGCGCCGCCATCAACGCGCCGATGCAGGGCACCGCCGCCGACCTCATCAAGCGCGCCATGATCGCCGTGCAAGGCTGGCTCGATACGCAGCAACTGCAATCGCTGCTGGTATTGCAGGTGCATGATGAACTGGTGCTGGAGGTGCCGGATTCCGAACTATCAACCATTCGCGAAGCCCTGCCGGCATTGATGGCGGGTGTCGCGCAACTCAAAGTACCTCTGCTGGTGGAAGTGGGCGTAGGCGATAACTGGGATGCGGCGCATTGATGACTTTTGCAATTTCGCGCCGCACACTTTGCAATTTCGCGCTGCCAGCTTAAAATTGCAAAATGTGGATCAACAGAATTCTTGCCGGTGAGCTGCGGAAACTTGCTGCAACATTCCCTGTGGTAGCCCTTGTGGGGCCGCGCCAGGTAGGCAAGACATCGTTGCTCGAACATAATTTCCCCGAATTTAGATATGTCTCGCTCGATACGGCAAGTCATGCTGAAATGGCTGAAACACGTCCTGAGGAATTCCTCCAGCGCTTTCCACCTCCGGTCATTATTGATGAAGTGCAATACGCGCCTGCGTTGTTTCGTCACATCAAGGCATACGTTGATGCGCATCGCGATAAAAAGGGCTTGTTTTTGCTGACCGGGTCGCAAAACTATGCGTTGATGCACGAGATTTCAGACAGTCTTGCCGGACGCGCGGCGGTCATTCCATTTCTTGGGTTATCGGGTGCAGAGTGGCTGGGTTCCGCTGCGGCCAAAGACCAGGCATGGGGACACTTTTGGCTGCGTGGCGGTTACCCCGGCTTATGGGGCACACCGACCGTTTCACGCGAGCGGTGGTATCAGGGTTATGTGGCCACCTATCTTGAGCGCGATGTGCGCAACATTTTGCGTGTCGGCAGCTTGCGTGATTTTGAACGCTTTATTCGCGCGTGCGCCGCGCGCTGTGCGCAAACACTCAACATGTCTGATCTGGGACGTGATGTTGGCATATCCGCCACAACCGCACGCGCGTGGATTGGTGCGCTGCAGGCGTCCAACCAGATCATTTTGCTAGAACCTTATCACCGCTCACTGGGCAAACGTCTGGTTAAAGCGCCCAAGCTCTACTTTACCGATACCGGTCTGGCCGCCTTTCTCATGGGGTTGACCGATGAAGTTCCACCGCCTGAGCACGTCGCTGGCGCACTGTGGGAAAATCACGTCATTGGTCAGTGGCTGCGTTGGCAGCATTGGGAACATCCAGAGGCCATGCTCTGGTACTGGCGCGATTCAGGGGGGCACGAAGTTGATCTTCTGGTGGAGTGGCAGCAGCAATTATTCGGCATCGAATGCAAATACAAAGAACGCCCAGACAACCATGATCTGCGTGGATTGCAGCGCTTGCGGGAGTTCTATGGCAATCCGGACATCGACGGTTTTGTGGCATGCACTACGGCGCAACCTTTTAATATATCGGCTGGCATGACCGCAATGTCCGGTTGGATGCCCTGGGCGCTGGAGATCAAGCATTGACTGACAGCCGTACTCTTTATCTGCGTCTACTCGGCTATGTGCGTCCCTACTGGAAGGGTTTTGCCCTGACACTGGCCGCGACTGCCCTCGCAGCTGCAACCGAGCCGCTGTTTCCCGCATTGATGAAGCCTTTGCTCGACAAAGGATTTAGTGTTGAAGGAGATCGCTGGCTGCTCTGGATGCCGGCAGCCATTATCGGTATTTTTGTCTTGCGCGGCGTTTCCGGATTTTTTGCCGGATATGGCATGTCATGGGTTTCCAATCACGTCATTACCGATTTGCGTCAAGCCATGTTCGAGCGCCTCACGCGCCTGCCCACCAGCTATTTTGATCGCCATTCTTCATCGGTGCCGATTACCCGTATTGCCTATGACGTGAATGGCGTTTCCGCAGCCGCCACTTCTGTGCTTACCGTGGTGATTCGCGATAGCTTGTCGGTCATCGGTCTGCTAGCGTGGCTGTTTTACCTGAACTGGAAACTGACGCTTATTTGTATTGCAGTGATCCCGCTGATCGCACTCATCATCCGCAGCTTTTCCGGCCGCCTGCGGAAACTTTCACTGGCTGCGCAGGAAGGAATGGCGCAGATGAATCAAGTGTTGCAGGAGACCATCAAGGGGCAAAAGGTGGTCAAGATATTCAGTGGCGAAGCGCATGCAAATCAGCGCTTTGCCCATGTCAATAACGCCCTGCGCGGCTACGGCATGCGTCAGGCCATTGCGGCGGCGGCCGTTGCGCCGATTACGCAGATTTTTGCCGCCGTTGGCCTTGCCATTGTGGTTTATGTTGCACTCCATCAGTCTGCGGGCAACGAAACAACTGTTGGCGGATTTGTTTCTTTCATCACGGCCATGTTGCTGCTGCTCGCCCCGCTCAAGCATCTCGCCGATATCAATGCTTCATTGCAACGCGGTTTGGCCGCTGCCGAAAGCGTGTTCCGCATGCTGGATGAAGCTCCGGAGGAAGACACTGGCATTGTTGAACTTACCCGCGGCCGCGGGCAAATTGAGTTTATTGACGTCAGCTTGCGCTACGAGAGTGCCGAACGCGACGCCCTGTCGGTGCTCAATTTATGTATTTCTCCGGGTGAAACAATCGCTTTGGTGGGGCCTTCAGGCGGTGGCAAATCCTCCTTGGTCAATTTGGTGCCGCGCTTCTACCATGCAACGCACGGCCAGATTCGTATCGATGGT
>CAJAWW010000066.1 GCA_903946745.1 uncultured beta proteobacterium | reverse complement strand
CGCGGCAGCCCCCCATTCGTTTCCGTGCCGCCATTCCCACCGCTTGGGTGGAACTCGTACTGCGGGAAGGAAAAAACCGTCAGGTTCGGCGTATGACCGCCGCGGTGGGGTTGCCGACCTTACGGTTGATTCGCTGGTCAATTGGCGATTGGTGTATCGAGCGCTTGCAACCCGGTCAGTGGCGGGAGATCGAAATTTCAGGTCAACCATTGGTCAAGCGGCGCGTTTATCCTCGTGACGGTTCAACTCATTGGGCCGCGAATACTGTTTCAACTCAATTAAAACGAAGGAAAACACCATGAACAAGCTCCTCGCCGCTCTGGCTGCCGGTTTTATCGCTACTGCCGCTTTCGCCGCTGACGCCCCCAAGGCTGCCCCTGCTGCTGCCCCTGCTGCTGCCGCTCCGGCCGCTGCCCCGGCTGCTGAAAAGAAGGCTGATGCCGCTCCGGCCAAGGCCGAAAAGAAGGCCAAGAAGGCCAAGAAGTCGAAGAAGGCTGCTGAAGCCAAGTAATTTTGGCTTTTTGCTGTACCGACACCAATGGCAGGGAAACCTGCCATTGGTGCGTCTGAACTCCAGTTTTGCTGTCAATCTACGTTTAACTCGATGTCAACGGATTGATCTTCAACGCGTTACAGTTATCAGAACCGGGTAATCTGGTTCAAATTTTGAAATCAATTATTCATTCATCCAAAGGAAAATACTATGAGCAAGCTCCTGTCCGTTCTGATCGCCGCCATGTTCGCTACCGTTTCGGTTTCCGCTTTTGCTGCCGAAGAGAAGAAGGCTGCACCGGCCGCTGCTGAGAAGAAGGCTGAAAAGAAGGAAGAGAAGAAGGCCGAAAAGAAGGAAGAGAAAAAGGCTGAGAAGAAGGAAGAGAAGAAGGAAGAGAAGAAGGAAGAGAAGAAGGCTGAAAAGAAGGCTGACAAGAAGTAATATTCGCGCTTCTCACAAAAAAGGCAGGGTTATCCCTGCCTTTTTTTATCGGTTTTCCCCGCAGGAGAGTTCTGATGTCCGTGCGACTTATTGCATTGCTGGTGCTGGTCTTGAGTGTAATGCCAGCCATTGGCCAACAGGCTGCGCCAGTCGTTGAACTGGCTGCCGGTGTACATAGGATCGAGGCGGAGGTCGCGGCAACCCTGGAATCGCGCATGATCGGACTCATGCGCCGAACCGCCATGCCGCAACAGCGCGGCATGTTGTTTGTCTTTACCGAACGGGCGCAGCACTGCATGTGGATGCGCAATACCGATCTACCCTTATCCGTCGCCTTTCTCGACGATCAGGGGCGCATCGTCAATATTGAAGACATGCAGCCGCATACTGAAGACAACCATTGCGCGCGCAAACCCGTGCGCTATGCGCTGGAAATGAACCTCGGCTGGTTCAAGTCACGCCGGATTGCTCCGGGTGCGACGATTTCTGGTTTGCAGGCGGTGCCAAGCGGGCGTTAAACCCTGCGCGGGATGGGGGCCACAATAGCCCCCAAAAACAATCCTTGACATAACGCATCGATATAACTACCATTATCGATATGAAAAAAGATTACCGTGGCGTTATTCCGGATCAATGGAAGGGGATGGCGAAAGTGTTTGCTGCGCTGGGCGACGAACACCGGCAGCGGATTCTGTTGCTGTTCGAGCCGGGCGAGCGCCTGAACGTCGGTCAAATTGCGGAGGTATCAACGCTGACCCGATCAACGGTGTCGCATCATCTCAAGGTATTGCGCGATTCCGGGGTGTTGCAGTCGGAGAAAATTGGCAAAGAGGTCTGGTTCTGGATCGATCGAAGCTGGCTGTTGGAAGTTTTTGGCAATGTGGTCGATTACATTCACGAATCGGCCTGATTTTTTTGATTTATATAACGACGTGCGTAATTTCTTGAATATGACAAATGTTGATTTGGCGACAGGGGAAAGGGGGAATCTGATGCGTACCTTGCTGCGTTTCATGCTTCGTAATCTGGCATCGGTGATGTTCGGAATTCGCACCAAGGGCAGTATTGATGCGCTGAATCATTCCCGGCTTTTGATTATTGCCAACCATGAGTCCTTTCTCGATGGGCTCCTGCTGGGTTTGTTTCTGCCGGTTGATCCGGTATTTGTGGTGCATACGGGCATCGCCAACTCCAGATTTTTTCGCATCCTGCTGTCACAAGTGGATTATCTGGCGGTGGACCCCACCAGCCCGATGGCGATGAAAAAGGTCATTCGGCTGCTTGAGTCGGGTCGCCCGGTCGTGATCTTTCCTGAAGGCCGGATCACGGTGACGGGCAGCCTGATGAAAGTGTACGACGGCCCCGCCTTTGTGGCCGCCAAAACCGGGGCGACGCTGGTGCCGGTCAGGCTGGACGGCACGGCGCGAACCTACTTTGCCCGTGTTTCCGGCAAGGCTCCGCGTCAGCTGTTTCCGCGCATCACCATTTCCATACTTCCTGCCACCCGGCTGGACATGCCGCAGGCTCCGACGGCCAAACTGCGGCGTCGTAAAGCCGGGGAGGCCATGCGCCGCCTGATGCAAGGCATTCAATTCGCGGCGCGCCCGCAACAAACGCTGTACGGTGCGCTGTGCGATGCCGTTGATATTCATGGTCGCGGCCATCGTCTGCTCGAGGACATGAAGCAGGTTGAATACAGCTATCAGGATCTGCTCAAGATGACCCTGATGCTGACCCGGCTGGTGGAGCGCGCGGCACCTGAAGTTGGCTCCGGCGAGCGTATTGGCATGTTGTTGCCGAATCTCGCCCCAACGCTGGCGCTGGTGTTCGGTCTGACCGCCCGGCGTCGTGTGCCGGCAATGCTCAATTACACGGCAGGCACCGATGCCATGCAGGCGGCCTGCACGGCGGCCACGATAAAGGTCATCCTCACCTCGCGTGCCTTTGTGGAACAGGCCAAGCTCACCGAGAAGTTGGCAGCACTCAACGAAATCCAGAAGATTCGGCTGATCTATCTGGAGGACATCCGCGACAGCATGACCTTTGGCGACAAGCTCTGGCTGATGGCGTATGCCCTGCACTTTCCGCGTGCGTTTGAGGACGGTGCTGTTCCCGAAGATGCCGCCGTGGTGTTGTTCACCTCCGGATCGGAAGGCAAACCCAAGGGCGTGGTGCTGCCGCATCGGGCGCTGCTGGCGAACATCGCCCAGATTCGTTCGGTGATCGATTTTTCACCCGATGACAAGGTGTTGAATGCGCTGCCGATCTTCCACTCGTTTGGCCTGACGGCGGGCGCTTTGCTGCCGGTGTTGAGCGGTGCCAGCTTGTTTCTGTATCCGTCACCGCTGCACTACCGTGTGATTCCGGAGCTGGCCTATGACCGCGGCTGCACGGTATTGTTCGGCACCAGTACCTTTCTGGCCAATTACGGAAAGTTCGCCAATCCGTATGATTTTTATCGGCTGCGCTATGTCATTGCCGGTGCTGAAAAGCTGGCCGAGCCGGTGCGTGAGTTGTGGATCGACAAGTTCGGGCTGCGCATTTTTGAAGGCTACGGGGCGACGGAAACCGCACCGGTCATGGCCGTCAATACGCCGATGGCCTTTCGCCGGGGCACGGTGGGTCAGTTGTTGCCCGGTATCGAGACCTGTCTGGTGCCGGTTCCTGGTATCGACCGGGGCGGGCTGCTGCATGTGCGCGGCCCCAACGTGATGGCCGGCTATTTGAAGGTGGATAAGCCGGGCGAACTGGACGCGCCGCAATCCAGCGTTGGCGAAGGCTGGTACGAAACCGGGGACATCGTTGAGATTGATGAGGATGGCTTCGTGCGCATCGTCGGTCGCGTCAAACGCTTCGCCAAGATTGCGGGTGAAATGGTGAGTCTGGAGGCGGTGGAAAAGTTGGCCGCCGCAACCTCGCCAGACAAGCCGCATGCCGCCTCCAGCCAGCCGGATGCGCAAAAGGGTGAGGCTCTGGTGTTGTTCACGACCGACGTGAATCTGGCGCGTGAGCGGTTGCAGGCCAAGGCGCGCGAACTCGGTTACCCGGAACTGGCCGTGCCGCGCAAGATTGTCCAGATCGATGCGCTGCCGTTGCTGGGCACCGGCAAGATCGATTACGTCACCTTGAAGCGCATGGCGGAATCAGTATGAGCGGCCAATCGCATCTGCTGCGCACGTCGCGGTTTCTGCCGCTGTTTGTTACGCAGTTTCTTGGTGCGCTGAACGACAACGTGCTGAAAAACGCGATGGTCGTGTTGCTGACTTTTCAGGCCGCCAGCTGGACGACGCTGAAGCCGGAACTGCTGGCGAATCTGGCGGCGGGCATCTTCATCCTGCCCTTCTTTCTGTTTTCCGCAACGGCCGGGCAGTTGGCCGACAAGTACGACAAGGCGTTTCTGGCGCGCGGGGTCAAACTGCTGGAGATTGTGATCGTGCTGGTGTCGGGCGTTGGCTTTGCGTTGCACAGCATCGAGATTTTATTTGCCAGCCTGTTTTTGCTCGGCCTGCACTCGGCGCTCTTCGGGCCGGTCAAATACGCCATCCTGCCCCAGCACCTCAAAAGCGAGGAACTGGTGGGCGGCAATGCGCTGATCGAGGCCGGCACCTTTATTGCCATTTTGTTGGGCACCTTGCTCGGTGGCTTGCTGGCCGGCAATGGCGGCGGCATGGCATGGATTACCGGGGTGGGGCTGGTCATCGCCGTGGCGGGCTATCTGGCGTCGCGCGCCATTCCAACTGCCGTACCCCCAGCGTCGACTTTAGCCATCAGCCTGAACCCGTTGACCGAGACCTGGCGCAACATTCAGTTTGCGCGGCAGAACCGGACGGTGTTTTTGTCCATCATCGGTATCTCGTGGTTCTGGCTGTTCGGTGCGTTGTTTCTTGCGCAATTTCCGGCCTACGCCAAAGGCGTGCTGGGTGGCAGCGAAACTGCGGTGACGCTGCTGCTGGCGACATTCACCTTCGGCATCGGGGTTGGCTCGTTGCTGTGCGAAAAACTTTCCGCCAAGCAGGTAGAAATTGGTCTGGTGCCACTGGGGTCAATCGGTATGACAGTGTTTGCGATGGATCTTGCGCTGGCTTCCCCTGCTGCGCCGTCGGCACTCCCGCTGGGTGCCATGGGCTTGCTGGCATTCTCAAGCACATGGCGGGTGCTGTTTGATCTGGCCATGCTGGGCGTCTTTGGCGGGTTCTTCATCGTACCGCTCTATGCGCTAGTGCAACAGCGTTCCAACCCCGAATACGGCGCGCGCATCATCGCTGCGAATAACATCATGAATGCCTTGTTCATGGTGGTCGGTGCGATGGCCGCGGCGGGATTGCTCGCCGTTGGGCTGACGATACCGATGTTGTTTCTGGTGGCAGCCCTGTGCAACGCGGCTGTGGCGGTTTTTATCTACCGGCTGGTGCCGGAGTTTTTGGCGCGCTTTCTGGTCTGGATGCTCAACCGCACGGTTGATCGCTTCCGATCCGGGCGGCGATCATGACACGGCAGACAACAGTGCATTCATTTACTATCCCGGCCACACTATTCTGGATGTCCGAACCGGTATGTCTGAGTTGATATGTCCGAGCTAATCGACCCACGCACCTTCCTTCTGGTCGCAAACCTGATGGGGATGTTCTGTGCGCTGGTGCTGTGGGTGCAGGCCAGAAGCTTTCCTGACGATATTCTCGGACTGCGTGACTGGGCGCTGGCGGTGGCCTTGATCGGCAGCGCGGCGGGGCTTGCCTCCATGCGCGGCATATTGCCGGATTATCTTTCCATCGTGGCCGCAAGCGTGGCGCTCTTGCTGGGTCAGTTGTTGCTCATCATTGGTTTGCAACGCTACACCGGGCAAGTGCCGGCATGGCGGCCGGCACTGGATGGCATCGGTGTGGTATTCATCATGATGGTTTGGCTGACCTATGGTGCGCATCACTATCAGGGGCGCATTTTCGTCATGTCGATTGCGCACATCGTGCTGTCTTCCATCGGCACCCGGCTGGCATGGAACGCCAAACCGGCCGGGTTTGGCAACCGCTTTCTCACCGCTTTTTTCTTGCTGGGCGTGGCGGTGGCGGTGTGGCGCTTGACCACGCTGGCGACATTTTCAAGCCAGACCGATGACCATTTTGATCGCGATCTGATTCAGCAGGTGTATCTGGGCATGTTCTCGCTCGGTGTCGTCGGGTTGTCGGTCGGATTCATTTTGTTGACCAATGAGCAATTGCGTACCGAACTGGAGTTTATGGCCACACGCGACCCCATGACCGGCGCGCTGAACCGGCGTGCATTTTTTGCGCGTGCGGCGGTCGAATGGTCGCGCTGCCTGCGTGCGCGCCGGCCGTTGGCGGTGCTGACGTCCGACATTGATTTATTCAAGAAGATCAACGACACGCGCGGACACCATGTTGGCGATCTCGTCATCAAGGATTTTGTGCAGCGGGGGTCGGCCATGCTGCGTTTGCCGGATGTTTTTTCCCGCTTCGGCGGTGAGGAATTCGTCATTCTTTTGCCGGATACCGACATCGATAAAGCGCGCGAGGTTGCCGAACGGATTCGCTGTGAAATCGAAACGTCACGCAACGCGCAATTACCGCCCTACACGGTGAGCATTGGCGTTGCCGTGGCGTGTGGAAACGCCGGTGATGCCGCCGACATCGAAGCGCTGATCGCCGAGGCGGATGCCGCACTTTATCGCGCCAAGTTGGGCGGACGAAACCGGACGGTTTGTCATGGTGGAACGGTCGGCACTTGAACCTTGAACCTTGAACATCAGTGCGCTTCAGCGCCGTGTGACTTGCCGGTGTCGGGTCTGAAAAAAATCAGCCCGGCCAGTGCTAGGAGGCACAGGCAGCAGACCACGGTTGCGCCGGCGGGAAGATCGACGTACAGCGAGAGCGCCAGCCCGATGGCGTAGCCCGCCGCGCCCACCAGATAGGCCACCACGATGCGCCGTTTGCCGCGAAAGGCCTGCGTTGCGACGGCCGGAGCGATCAGGCTGGTGAACACCAGCAGCACGCCGACCAGTTGCACCGAGGCCGTGACCGTGACCGCGAACAGCAGGTAGAAACCGAGTCTCGACCAGCGTTGCGCCGGGCCGAACCACAAGGCCAGCACCGTGGCGTAGAGCAGTGCCACAGGCCACAGGGCAGACCCGCTTACCCACAGCAACTGACCGGCCAGCAGATCACGCAGATGCTCGCCACCATGCGGGTGATGCGCGAGTAACAGGATGCCGGCGGCGGCGGCGAACACGAACACAAGGCCGATCAACGCTTCTTGAATGTCTGGCCAGCGCCGTTCGCACTCCGTTAGCAGCAGTGCGCCGGTGCCCGCCGCGAGGGCGGCGGCAAGTTGGGCTCCCATGCCGTGTGGCAGATCGTGGAACAGGGTATCCAGGTCGGTGAGGCTGGCGGCAATCGCACCGAGCGCCGCGACTTGGGCGATCGCCAGGTCAATGAAAATAATGCCCCGCCGCAGCACGTCGATACCCAGCACGACGTGCGTCGCCAGCACCAGCAGGCCGGCGGCGAAGGGGGCGATGAGCAGGGGCCAGTCGAGTGTGTCCATTTACTTTGCCGTCAGCAGGCGCGCCAGCGTATCGTCGAACAGGCTCGTCAGATCCTTCGCTGCATCGTTGCCGCCGACGGTGAAAGGCAGCACCACGGCCGGTATTCCGCTGTTGGCGGCGAACCAGTCGGTGGCGCGGTTGCCTTCCCACACGGCGCGAATCACCCAGCGCGGTTTTTGCTCTTTCACCTGTTGCAGCACGCGCGACAGATGCGCGGCGGAGGCCTCGACGCCCGGTTTGGGTTCCAGCGTTGCCACCTCCTTGAGTTTCAACCAGTCGAGCAGATAGGAAAATGATTTGTGCTGCACCACGATTGGCTGCCCGCGCAGGGGGGCGACCTGCTTTTCCCAGCGCGTGAGATTCGCTTGCCAGCGTGCGGAAAAAGCCGCGTAGCCGGCTCGGTAGGCTGCGGCATTGGCCGGGTCGATCTGTGCCAGACGTGCTGCCAGTGCCTCGCCCACCTTGAGATAGACCCGTGGATCAGTATTGATATGCGGATTGCCGCTGGCATGCACATCGCCGTCGGCGCGATCGAGCTTTGCCGGAATTTCCAGCATCCGGGCATGTGCCGCTGCCTCAAAATAGCCAGGCTGACCCGTTTGAATACGGGCGTTGCCGGATTCGCGCTGGACTACCGGCAACCAGCCGGTTTCCAGTTCGGCACCGGTGGCGATGAGGAGGTCGGCATTACGCGCCCGGGCGATCAGCGAGGGTCGCGCGTCGATCCGGTGCGGGTCTTGCAAGGCCGTTGTCGCCGAGCTCACCTTAATCATCTTGATGTTGTCGCCGGCAATCTCTTGCGCTAACGCTGCCCATTCCGGCACCGTGGCGAGCACGTTCAGCGCAGCCTGCGCCGGTAGCGCCAGCAGTGTGGCAAAAAGCGTGGCAAAAAACGTGGCAAGAACCATAAATAGCTTTTTCATCATCGGCTCCTAGAATTTGTGCGCACCATGAGCGCCCAGGCTCATGATGTACTGCAACCAGACCTGATTGTCCTGCAGCCCCGGTCCGCGCGAATCGTCGCGGGCGAACTGTAAGCGCAAACGCGCGAATTCAGACGAGGCGAAGTCGACCATCACCGTGTCGCGCCGCGGATTCCATGCAGCCAGTTGCGGCAGGTCGGTCGCAACCAGTGCCGGGCCCAGCGTTGTCGTCCCCGAATTGAGCCGGTCATGGCGATAGCCCATGCGCCAGCGTGGTATAAACTGCCACACGCCTTGCGCGTAGTAGCCCGACTGGCGCGCGTCGTAGTGATCGGTCAGCCCTGTCGCACCGCCGCAGGCACCGCTGGTGTCGCGCTCGGCGCAACGCAGGCTGCCGGTCTCGATGCGGCGGAAGTACTCGGCTTGCAGCGTGAGGTTGCGCTCGGTTGAATTGCCGTTGGGTGCCCATTTCCAGACGACGTCTGCACCGACGGTACGGCTCTTGCCGGCGAACGTATTGGTGGTAGTCAGACCCGTGGCGTCGACGCCGTCATAGGCGCGCGCCCCGGGGTTGGTCGCCACATACGACATGCCGGCGCGCCAACTGTTCGAGACACCGGCGTCGCCACCGATGCGCGCAAAGGCCGCACCCAGCGCCGTGCCGCTCTTGTTTTTTCCGCCACCGGGAAAGCTGTTGTCGCGGCCACCTTCGAGGCCGAATTCGAGAAAGATCTCGGTCGGTGCCAGCCACTTGATCTGCACGCCTTCTGCCGTCAGCTTGTTGCCGAAGAAAGCGGTGTAGGCCAGCGGCGCGTCGGCAAAATCCCAGCTGTGCGGGTGCTGCGCGTTCTGGTAGCCGATGCCGGACAGGAAGCGCCCGCCCTTGAGCGTGAAGCCGGCACTGAGGCCGAGCGTTTGAAAATAAGCTTCTTCGAGTTCGACCGTGTTGTCGGGCGTCATGGCCAGATTGAGGTAGCCGCGAAAATTCGGATCGATATTGGCGGCGATGCCAAGCTCGCTTTCCTG
>CAJAWW010000065.1 GCA_903946745.1 uncultured beta proteobacterium | reverse complement strand
GGTTGATTGAAGTGCGTCAGTTCAGCAGGAATGCGCGCCGGTTGCTCGCTGGCCTGATGCGCAGCGTCGATGGATTGCACCGCCCAAGGTTTAGGCCCGCCTGCCTGCGCCATCTGGGTCGCCAGCCCGGCCGTAGGCCCGTAACCCAGACGCGAACTAGCACGCCAGTGCGCTTCAGTCGGTGCGCTGGTCGGTGCGCTGCTCTGCGCATAGACCTGAAAAGCAAGCATGCCAAGCACAAAAAATACTGATCGCATCCTCATCAACCCCTGGTTCAGCCCGACGTGGCGGCGCTACCAGAGGCAGCATAACGAGTCGCCATGCTGTGCGGAGTAAGCAATTGTGAGAAATTGTGAGCGTGTTGAGATGCCGCAAGATAACGTGAAAATCTACTCTATATTTTGCACCTGCTCCCGCATCTGCTCGATCAGCAATTTCAGTTCAAGCGCAATCGCGGTCACTTCAGTTGATACCGATTTTGAGGCCAGTGTATTAGCCTCACGATTCAGTTCCTGCATCAGAAAATCCAGCCGCTTGCCGACCGCGCCGCCTTTTTGCAGCACGCGCTCGACTTCGTCGAAATGCGTTACCAGACGTGCGATCTCTTCGGCAACGTCAATTTTCGCAGCGAATACGCCCACCTCCTGCCGGATGCGATCTTCATCAAGATTGGCAACGGCCTCGCGCAATTTTGCGGCCATGCGTTCGCGGTAAGCGGCCACCGCCACCGGCAGCAACGGCGTCACGTTAGCAACCTGCACGCGCATCAGGGCGACCCGCTCACGCAAGACAGCCGCCAGTTTCTCGCCCTCACGCGCGCGACTGCCCAAGAATTCGCCCAGCAACCCGGCAAACAAATCCATCGCCGCCGCGTGCAAGTGTTCTGCCGTCACCGCATCTTCGCTCAATACACCGGGCCAGCGCAGCACTTCCGCAACCGAGAGCGGCGAAGCCTGTGGCAACGCCGCGCGCACGGCCGCATCGAGACGTCCAAGTTCGGCGATCAGCGCAGGATGGGTGGTACGTTCGCGGTTGCCTCCGGGCTGCGCCTGCAAGTAACCACGGCATTCAATCTTGCCGCGACCGATGCGCTCGGTAATCTTCTCGCGCAGCGGCATTTCGAGGGCGCGCAAATCTTCGCCAAGGCGAAAACCAATGTCGAGAAAACGTGAATTGACGCTTTTGAGTTCAAGGCTCAGCACCACGGAACCCAGATCGCGGGTGGCGACAGCATAGCCGGTCATACTGTGGATCATGGTGGTCTGTTTCTCCGTGGTTGAATCACGCGCCGGCGCCCAGCAATCAGTTGTTTACAGCACGCCGATGAAGATGGAAAATCCAAGCCAGTATAGCGCCGCACCCGAGCCGTCAGCGCGACGCCTTAAACCTGCCACCCCACGCTGTCCGCCTTACATTTCACGCCTTGCATTCCATAGTGACTTCGCAAAACAACTCCGCCCTCCCCCCCGGCTTCACGCTGGAAGGCTATCGCATCGATCGTCAATTGTCGGCCGGCGGGTTTTCAATTGTCTATCTGGCGCATGACGCCGACGAAACCCCGGTGGCGATCAAGGAATATTTGCCAAATTCGCTGGCGCTGCGCAGCGCTGGTGACACTGCCCCCGTGGTGCCACCCGAATGCCAGGCCGACTTCAACCATGGTTTGAAATGCTTCTTTGAGGAAGGCCGCGCGCTCACCGAACTCAAGCACCCCAACGTGGTGCGTGTATTAAATTTTTTCCGCGCCAACGGCACGGTGTATCTGGTGATGCGCTTTGAGCGCGGGAGAACGTTGCGCGACCACATTCGCGAAAGCCGGCGTCACCTCAGTGATGTTTTCTTGCGCACCATGTTCACCGGTCTGCTGGACGGCCTGGGTGAAGTGCACGGACACGGATTGCTGCACCTCGATATCAAACCGGCCAACATCTGGTTGCGCAGTGATGGCAGCCCGGTGCTGCTCGACTTTGGTGCGGCGCGCTATGCCGTCGACATTGGGCCACCGGCAGCGCGCGCTATGTACACGCCGGGCTACGCCGCCCCGGAGCAATACCACGGCAAGTTTACGCTGGGGCCCTGGACCGACATCTACGCCGTCGGTGCCTGCCTGTACGCGGCACTGGCGCGCAGCGCGCCGCAAGCCGCTGATCTGCGGCTGGAAGACGATCAATTACTGCCGGCGCGACAACGCTGGGGGGATCGTTATCCGCCGCGTCTTTTGGCAACCATCGACGACTGCCTGCGCCTCGATCCAACACGTCGGCCGCAACACGCCCGGGCGCTGCAAGAATCGCTGGTGGCCGATGCTGACGCAAACGACACACCGGGTTCCTGGGTCGACCGGTTGCGGCGGCGACTGGGTTCGTAATGCGTGCATCATGAATCACACACCATGAAATACAGCATCGCCCAGGAAAGCCGCATTGGCGGGCGCGAGATCAATCAGGATCGTGCCGGGTCGATATCGACCACTGAGGCCGTGCTGCTGATGGTGGCCGACGGCATGGGTGGCCACATGCAAGGTGAGGTGGCCGCGCAAATCGCCATCGACACACTGACCGAGCAATTCCGCCGTCTGGCAACGCCCCGGCTGCAAAATCCTGCCGCGTTTCTTTCGGTCGCCATGCGCATGGCACACCAGACCATTGTCCGCTACGCCGACGAATGCCGCATCCCCGCGCACGCCGCACCCCGCACCACCTGCATCGCCTGTGTGATTCAGGACGGCACCGCCTGCTGGGCGCATGCGGGTGATTCGCGGCTGTATCTGGTTCACGGTAGTGACCACAACAGCCACCGCGTGGCACATACGCGCGACCACAGCATCGTGCAACGCATGCTTGATGAAGGCCAGATCACGCAGGAAGAGGCGGCATCACATCCTTTGCGGCATCGCGTTTTCAGTTGTCTTGGCGGTGATGCCACGCCGCAGATCGAGGTCTCGCCCCCCGTGGTGCTCATGGACGGTGATGTCGTTGCGCTGTGCACCGACGGTGCCTGGGCACCGATGGGGCCAGAGGCTGCAAAGTTGGTGGCCAGCCTGGGCGGCGCGCCGCTCAACACCACGATACCTGATCTGCTCGACACCGCCGAACAGGTCGCCGGCGACGGCGCTGATAATCTGACCATCATCGCGCTACGCTGGGAGGCTCCCGCGATTGCAGCGGGCATTGATGTGGATCAGGACACCATTACCATCACCGTGGTCGGCCAGGCCGCCGATCAGCGTGTGGAAGAAGTGCCGATCAGCGATGCGGAAATCGAACGCGCGATCGCCGACATTCGTCAACGCATCTCACGCACACCGAGCAACCGAACACCCTAATTTTGTCACCCAGCGGAGTTTCCCGATGACCCGATCTTCCGACCGCAACGCGGCTCAATTGCGCCCACTCACCATCACGCGCGGCTACACCTGTCATGCTGAAGGCAGCGTGCTGGTCGAGTTTGGCCATACCAAGGTTCTGTGCACCGCCAGCATCGAAGATTCGGTACCGGGCTTTTTGCGGGGCAAAGGGCGCGGTTGGGTCACGGCCGAATACGGCATGCTGCCACGCGCCACCAATACACGCACCGCGCGCGAAGCCGCGAAGGGCAAGCAGTCTGGCCGCACACAGGAAATACAGCGTCTGATCGGCCGCAGTTTGCGCGCCGTCACCGATCTCGTCGCCCTCGGCGAACGTCAGATCACACTCGACTGCGACGTGCTGCAAGCCGACGGCGGCACCCGCTGCGCGGCCATCACCGGTGCCTGCGTGGCCTTGCATGATGCCATCGGGCAACTTGTGACCAGCGGCAAGCTGCCCGCCCACGCCATGCGCGAACTGGTCGCGGCGGTCTCGGTCGGCATTGTTGACGGCCAGGCGGTGCTGGATCTCGACTATGCCGAAGATTCAAACTGCGACACCGACATGAATGTGGTGATGACGGCCAGCGGCGGCATCATTGAAGTGCAAGGCACTGCCGAAGGCGCACCCTTCTCGCGCACCGAACTCGACACCTTGCTGGCGTTGGCCGCTCAAGGTATCCATACCATTGTCGCGATGCAAAAGTCGACGCTGAAACTACGGTAAATCACCATGACAAAACTTGTTCTCGCTTCGGGTAATCCCGGCAAACTGCGTGAATTCGGGGCGTTGCTGGCAACATTCGATTTCGAAGTGTTGCCGCAATCTGCGTTCAGCGTGTCAGAGGCCGAAGAGCCGCATCTCACCTTTGTCGAGAACGCACTGGCCAAAGCGCGCCATGCATCCCGACTCACCGGTCTGCCGGCACTGGCCGACGACTCCGGCCTATGCGTGAAGGCGCTGGGCGGTGCGCCCGGCGTGATTTCAGCACGCTATGCCGGCGAACCCCGGTCTGACGCGCGCAACAACGAAAAGTTGCTGGCCGATCTGGCCGATGTCATTGACCGCCGCGCCCACTTCACCTGCGTGCTGGTGCTGGTGCGCCACGCCGATGACCCGCAGCCACAGATTGCCGAAGGCGAATGGCATGGCGTGATTCTGCGCGCGCCGCAAGGGGCTGACGGATTTGGCTACGATCCTTTGTTTTTTGTACCCGAATGCGGTTGCTCGGCCGCCGAACTGGCACCTGACGCCAAAAACCGCCGTTCGCATCGCGGACAGGCGCTGATGCATTTGGCAAATCAATTGGCCATACGCCCCAAAGCATCGCCCCCATGATTCCGATCCACCCGCTCGCTGCCGCACCGCCGCCGGGCAGCAGCGGGCTCAAAGCACCACCGCCGCTTGCGCTCTACGTACACTGGCCGTGGTGCGTGAAAAAATGCCCGTATTGCGATTTCAACTCGCATGAACTGAAAGAAGATCAGGAGGCGCTGTATCTTCAGGCGCTGATTGCCGATCTTGAATCTGCGCTGCCGGCGATCTGGAATCGCCCGATCAGCAGCCTCTTCATTGGTGGCGGCACGCCCAGCCTGATGTCTGGCGCAACAGCGGATGCGCTGCTGACGGCAATTCGCATGCGTCTGCCGCTGCAACCGGATGCCGAAATTACGCTGGAGGCCAATCCCGGCACGGTTGAAGCCGGCAAGTTCGCCGCATTTCGTGAGGCCGGCGTTAACCGCCTCTCGCTCGGCATTCAGAGCTTTCACGACACGCAGCTACGCGCGCTGGGGCGCATTCACGACAGCACCGAGGCGCGCCGCGCAATCGACATAGCGCAGCAGCATTTTGAACGCATCAATCTCGACCTGATGTACGCGCTACCCGATCAGACACTAACCGAAGCGCAACAGGACATTGACACCGCCATAGCCTGCGGCACCGAACATGTCTCGGCCTACCACCTGACGCTGGAACCCAACACCCCATTTCATCACGCACCGCCGCCCCTGCCGGACGACGATCTGGCTGCCGATATGCAAGAGATGATTGAAGGCCGGCTCGCCGCGACCGGGTTTGAACACTACGAAACCTCGGCCTTCGCGCGACCCGGCGCGCAGTGCCGGCACAACCTCAACTACTGGACCTTCGGCGACTATCTGGGCATCGGCGCTGGCGCGCATTCGAAATTGTCG
>CAJAWW010000064.1 GCA_903946745.1 uncultured beta proteobacterium | reverse complement strand
GGCCGCCCTTCGGATCGCCGCACCGACAACGTCGGACGAAGACAAATTGTCACTTGCGTTGCAGCACCAGTTACTTTCAGAACAAACCTGTCTGATCGTTGCCGCCGAGCGGAGTAACCCGGCAGCATTGATGCCGGAATTGTCCAAGGTGTCTCACATGCTCCCCGCCGGATGGGGCGGAACGGGCGCGGATGTTGCCCATTCGGCTGGTGGAAACCTGAATCGACCAAATGCTGCGACAGTGAACAAAAAACGTTCGCCGGCCGATTCGGCGGGGATTAAATCGGGGCGGCTTGGCAAATACGATATTCCGGAGTTTCTCAAAAAGACGCCCGAAGATCGTTCGCAGCAGATTTTGTCGGCACTGTTCGGCAGCGCTTCAATGATTGCGACGGCGCGCCCCGCTCTGGCGAACGGTCATCAGGAGGCGATGCTTCGTCAGACGGATGCACTGGGTGATATCTCAACGCCACAAAGTTTCGTCGCCAATCTCACCGCCGGGTTGGAAGCGTTTCTCGACCCGAAATCGATTCCTTCATCCATTGAATCGCTGGAGGATTACGGCTTATCCACCGAGGTGGCGAATCATCTACGTGACCTGTTCTCGGAAGGCTGGCCAGAGCGCGCTGTGGTAGCGGCTTTCCTGATGGTGCTGACGACCTCCGCACAGGTAGCGGGCGAGTTTTCCAGAGAATTATCGCGCCTGATTTTCGCCAACTGGAAACGCACGGGCGCTGATCTTGCGCTGCTCGAACGGCTGGAAGGCGATCTCGGTGCACTGGAGTCCGGTGCCTGGCAGTGCATAACGCCGTTGCCAAGGCAGAGCCGTGGAATCGGATTCATTTTGCAGGACACAGGATCATGCGCGAAATAACGGGCTACTACGCGATCTTGGCGCTGTGCGCTCTGTGGCAAGCAGCAAGGTTTTTAGGGTAGGTACATCAAAGATACTCATAAGCAGCAATAGAGTGCATATAATGAATCTATGCGATCTATAGAAGGTATTGGATGTGATTCTCTGACCCGTCTTGGAGCACGGCTGCGTGAGGCGCGCATTGCTAGGCACGACGCACAGTCGGTGTTTGCCGAGCGAATCGGTGCTTCTGTCAGAACCGTGCGCGCCATGGAAAATGGGGATCCCAAAGTGGCAATCGGCTACTGGATTGCCGCTTTTTGGGTTTTAGATCGTCTGCGCGAACTGGATGCCCTGCTGCCACAGGGGAGTCTGTTTGATAGCTATGAGGGACGCAAACGAATAGGGCAGTCGCGTCGTGGCAATTCATAAAATTTGGCTGACGTTACCGGATGGCGCTGATGTTTTCGTTGGCGAGTTGGCGTTTGGATTGCTCAAGCCCGATGGCACATGCCCAAGCAGTTTTCGCTACACCGATGAATGGTTGCGGACAGGATTCCCCATCGATCCGGAGTCGCTTCCGCTACGGCGCGGCGAGTTTCAGTCGAGCCATCTTGCACCACCGCTGGCTGTGCTGGACGATGCGCTTCCCGATGATTGGGGGCGACATCTCATTGATCTGAAAAACCGCTTGCCGATCAGTCAGCGTACGCCAGAGCGTTACATTCTGGAAACGGGGCGACACGCACTTGGGGCCATTGGATTCGGTATGCCGGTGCGAGACATTGATTCAGCCGATGACGTTACGTTAGCCGAATTGATGGCAGCCGCGCATGATGTTGAACGAAATATCGATGGGGGTAATTTAGCCGCCTTGCGGCGATTGTTCGCAACCGGAACATCACCGGGGGGTGCCCGGCCAAAGGTACTGCTAACGGCCCATGGAAAACGCTGGATTGCTAAATTTCCATCGGTGAATCGCGACGGGGCGCTCGATGTGCCGGCATTGGAATATGTGGCGATGATGTTGGCGGAGGCAGCGGGGCTGCAGCCTCCGTCAGTAAAGCTGGAAAAAATGGGTGGCAAGAACGTATTGCTGATTGAGCGTTTTGATTGCACTGAGCATGGCCGCATACACCAACTCAGTCTGAAGACGCTGTGTAAGGAAGGTGCTGGTCAGTACGTGCAATCGTACGATGATTTGTTTGCTGTCGTGGTCAGGCATTCTGCCCGTCCGAAAGAAGATGCAGAGCGCCTGTTTCGTCAGATGGTATTCAACGCGGCGATTGGCAATACGGACGATCATCTGAAGAACTTCATGATGCAAGGCATGCCAGCCGGATATCGTCTGAGTCCACCATTTGATCTGGTGCCGGATATTGCGCGAAACATTGAACATACGCTGGCAATGGGCAATAGTCGCATCGCGTCAGTTCAAGGCATTACGCGAGTGGCAAATCGCTGGCTACCTGGCGGGGAAATGACGGCAATCGTTGGTGACGTTGTTGCGGCTGTGGGAAGATTCGAGCAATCCATCACGCCACACATTACCGATCACCTCGCGCACCGCCGAATTCTTGACGATATTGCCAACCGGTGTTTGGTGCTGTCTGGAGCCGCCAACCGCCCGAACGCAGATGCGTAACCATCCCCTACGGTGAATTAGTCCCGGTTCCAGTCTGGATCGGTAAAATGCCCGTTGCCCATCACCCCTTCCACCCGCGCTCGCAGCGACGTTCAGGATCATGCTTGAAAATCTTCCTTCCGCACTGAAAGCCGGTGTCCTCGCCGAGGCGCTGCCCTACATTCAGCGTTTTCACGGCAAAATTATCGTCGTCAAATACGGCGGCAATGCCATGACCGACGAGCACCTGAAGCGCTGTTTCGCGCGTGACGTGGTGCTGTTGAATCTGGTCGGCATGAATGTGGTGGTGGTGCATGGCGGCGGGCCGCAGATCGAAAACATGTTGACCCGCGTCGGCAAAAAAGGTGAGTTTGTGCAGGGCATGCGCGTGACCGATGCCGAGACCATGGAACTGGTCGAGATGGTGCTGGGCGGGCAGGTCAACAAGGATGTGGTGAATCTCATCAATCAGGCCGGTGGCAAGGCCGTGGGTTTGACCGGCAAGGATGGCAACTTCATCCGTGCCAAAAAGCTGTTGATACCGCATCAGGACAACCCGCAGGAGATGATCGACATCGGGCAGGTGGGCGACATTGTTTCCATTGACCCGTCGCTGATTACCTTGCTCGATAGCGGTGCGTTCATTCCGGTGATTGCACCGATTGGCGTGGGCAAGGACGGCGAAACTTACAATATCAATGCCGATGTGGTTGCCGGCAAAATTGCCGAGGTGTTGAAGGCCGAGAAACTGGTGCTGCTGACCAATACGCCGGGGGTGCTGGACAAAACCGGCAATCTGCTCACCGGCATCACGCCCCGGCAGATCGACGACATGGTGGCCGACGGCACGCTTTCCGGTGGCATGTTGCCGAAGATCAGTTCGGCGGTGGATGCGGCGCGTAGCGGTGTGAAGAGTGTGCACATCATTGATGGCCGCGTGGAGCATGCCTTGCTGCTGGAGATTTTGACCGATGAAGGTGTGGGCACATTGATTAAGTCAAAGTAATTAAGTCAAAGTGATAGCGCAATCCTGCGCATGTAGAATCAGCACGTCATTACTTCTTCCGCAAAGTCGCCATGAACGAAGCCCGCACCGCCAAAGCCGGCGAAAAGAAACTGCAGATTTTGCAGACCATCGCCGAAATGCTGGAACGTCCCGAGGGCGTCAAGATCACCACGGCACTGCTGGCAAAGCAACTGGATGTATCCGAGGCGGCGCTGTATCGCCACTTTGCCAGCAAGGCACAGATGTACGAGGGGCTGATCGAGTTCATCGAGACGGGCATGTTTTCGGTGATCGGCCAGATTGAAACAAAGGAGGACTCCGGGTTGAAGCAGGTGGAATCCATCATTGTTTCGCTGCTGCGTTTTGCACAAAAAAACCGTGGCCTCACGCGGGTGTTGGTGGGCGAGGCACTGGTGCATGAGAACCCGCGCCTGCAGGCACGCATCAACCAGTTGCTGGATCGTATCGAGGCCACACTCAAGCAGTGTCTCAAGGTTGCCGCGGCGCAAGGGGCATTGCCGGCCGACCATGATTTTGGCGCGCACGCCGATGCGCTGGTCTGCTATACGCTGGGGCGCTGGCAGCGCTTCGTTAAAAGTGGTTTCAAGGATGACCCGCTGGCGCGCTGGCCGGCGCAGTGGCCGTTGCTGGCGCGCTAGCCGGAGCGTATTTTCAGCTTACGCCAGCACCGCTGCAGGTTCTGGCGGTTGTGTTGCGGCGACAATGAGGTCGTCAAGTTGGCCTGATTCAATCAGAGTCATGAAGGCCGCGACGATTCTGGGTTCAAAATTCCGCCCGGAACCCTCGGCAATGGCCTGCACGGCCTCTTTTGCCTGCCATGGCCCTTTGTAGGGGCGTGTGCTGACCAGCGCATCGAATACATCTACGACAGCCACGAGTCGCGCAACGAAGGGAATTTTTTCGCCGCTCAGGCCGTCGGGATAGCCACTGCCGTTCCAGCGTTCGTGGTGCGAGCGCGCGACGGCGCGCGCCAGTGATAACGATGAGCTGCGTGCCAGAATAGAATCGCCAATGAGTGAGTGGCGTTTCATGATGTTGTATTCCTCTTCGTTGAGCGCCCCGGGTTTGCGCAGAATGCTATCGGGAATGCCGACCTTGCCTACATCATGTAGGCGGCTGGCCTTGCCATAGCGGGCGGCTTCGGTTTCACTGCAGCCGAGCGCCACTGCCAGTCGGTGCGTGTAAGCCTGGATGCGCCGGATGTGCGTGCCCGTTGCGCTATCCTTGAATTCTGCCACCTGGCCGAGCATGTCAATGGCTTCGTCGTAGGATTCTTCCAGACTGTGATGCAGATGAAAATTTTCCAGCGCGGCCGCGCACTGGTTGGCCATGATCTGAATCAATTCGAGGTCGCTGGCAGAAATATCGGCGTGAGTTTCGAGATAGATAAAGCCGATGACTGCGCCGTGCACTTGCAGTGGTACGACCAGCGCGCCGTCGCGCAACTGGGTTGGTAGGTGGGTTGGTAGTTGGGTTGGCAGTTGATCTACAGTGACGGCCTGCGAGCACAGTGCAACAATTTCCTTGCGTCGTTCTTCATTGGCCGGGTCAGCCTCCAGATCACCCGCACCGGCACGGATGCGAATGTCCTGCCCTTCCATGGTCAGCACCAGCCCGTCGATGGTCGAAATCAAACCTGACGTGCCCAGATTGCAGATGCCGATAATCTGGATCAGCAGGCCGCGAAAGTAGTCTTCGAGTTTGTCGCGGTGCAGGTTGTAGAGTTCCGGCGTGACATTGAGAATATGGTTCAGCCCCGCCCGGTTCATCTCGATGGTCAGCAGATCACGGTAACCTTTGAGTGCGCTACGCACGGTGGTGTAGAGCTTTTGCACTGTCAGTTCGGTTTTGTCTTTGTAATCGTCGATGTCGAAATTGTCGATCACAAAGCGCTCTGGCGCGATGCCCGGCTGACCGGTGCGAATCACCAGCCGGATCATGACGTTGCCCAGATCCTTGCGGATGTATTCAACCAACCGGAGCCCGGCGTCATCGGTTTCCATCACCACGTCGACCAACGCCAACGCAATATCCGGGTGTTCGGCCAGGCACGCCCGCGCTTCGGCCGCCGAGGCAGCTTCGATGAGTTGCAGCGGGCGGCCGGCGAATTCGAAGCCGCGCAGATTGAGCGCAGTCAGTTGGCGGATGTCCGGTTCATCATCGATCACCATCACCTTCCAGGGTTTGATGCGCGGTGGCGGTGTGAGCGGTGATTCTGTTGTTTCTGCTGCGGCGGATTTGCGAATGATCTTCATGCAGAGGTCACCTTGCCCGGCATACTGTGGCGGGGAAATGTAATGATAAAGCGGCAGCCCTGACCGGGCATGCTGGTTGCATTGGTTGAACTGGTTGCGTTAATGGTGCCGCCCAAAACACGGGTGGCAAGATTGTAGACGATGTAAAGTCCCAGCCCGCTGCCACCGCTGCCGCGCCGGGTGGTGTAAAACGGCTCGAAGGCATGGGTGAGCGATTCCTCGTCCATCCCTGCGCCATTGTCGCTGTAGTCGATGACCACGTTGTCATGCTCGGTGTGCGCTTGAATGCGGATCGCGCCGGCTTGCGTGCCATCGGCAAAGGCGTGCATGCGGCTGTTGTTGAGTAGATTGTTCAAGATTTGCTCCAATGCTCCGGCTGCGCCATACAACTTCAACCCCGGCGGGCAATCTACCGTGATGCGAACCGGCGTGCTCTTGAAGGCATTGTGCAGGCTTTTGACCACGTCATCGATCAGCTCGGCCAGATCAAAGTCGCGTGCCGCTTCCGATGTCTGGTCGACCGCCGTGCGCTTGAAGCTGTGCACCATGCCGGCGGCGCGTTTCAGGTTGGCCAGTGCCAGTTGTGAAGTTTCGTCGAGCAGCGCCAGTTGGGCGTGCAATTCTTCTTCGGTGACTTCCTCGCGCGCGATCAGCCGCCCCAGTTCGGCGCTGGCTTCGCGCGCCTGCGACACCGCGCCAACGGCCACGCCGACGGGCGTATTCACTTCATGCGCAAAGCCTGCCACCATGCGCCCGAGCGAAGCCATTTTTTCACTTTCGACCAGCTCGCCGCGCGTGGCTTCGAGTGCCAGAACATGGCTGCGGATCAGGCTCAGACTGCTCCAGCCCAACGCCGCCATCAGTCCGAAGGCGACCAGATGGATCACAAGGTAGCCACGCTTTTGCGCGTTGATGATGTCAAGCACATAAGCCGCCGGAAAGGTCACGCTGATGCCCCCGCGCACATCGCCAACCTGATAGCCCTGTTTGGCGTGGCAGGCCATGCAGGATGCCTTGACCTCCAGCGGTGCCATGTAGCGAAACATTGCCGTGGTTTCAGCGTCGACTATTGAGATGCGCTCGCGGCGGCTGGATTCAAATTGCGTCAGCGTTTCGCGTTCCCACGCATCGGGCATGTTGCCGGGGTTGATGGGTTTCAGGCTGGTGAGGTGGATGCGCAGGTCGCGTTCGCGGGCGATCAGCTCGCCCAGTTGACGCGTCATGTAAGCCGGGTTGATCTTGGTCAGCTGACGGCCGGAAGGCGATTCAATGACCTTTTCCGGCACGTCGAGATAAGGATTGGGCGGTGTCGTGGCGGTGACGGGCGCATACACGCCGCCATGCTGCGAGGCCCACAACCGGGTGATTTCGACCATCTCGAAAACCAGTCGCCCGCGCTGGCTGGCCATGGCGTGGGCGTGATCTTCAAGCTCATCCAGCCGCCACAGATAGGACGCGGCAGTCACCAGCGCCCAGAACAAAATCAGCAGCCACCACAGGCTGCGTCGCCGGATGAAAACGTCAAAACCGTGGGCGAGTGATTTCACGGCAGACCAATCAGGTGTTCACCAGGCGTTCACGTTTTCAGCAACCGTGCCGCATCCAGCGCGAAGTAGGTGAGGATGCCGTCCGCCCCGGCGCGCTTGAAGGCCAGCAGCGATTCCATCATCACCGCATCGTGCGCCAGCCAGCCGTTTTGCGCGGCGGCCTTGAGCATGGCATATTCGCCGCTGACCTGATAGGCGTAGGTTGGCACGCCGAATTCATCTTTCACGCGGCGCACGATATCCAGATACGGCATGCCCGGCTTCACCATCACCATGTCGGCACCTTCGTCGATGTCGAGCGACACTTCGCGCAGTGCCTCGTCGCTGTTGGCCGGGTCCATCTGGTAGGTGTATTTGTTGCCGCCCCCCAGATTGCCCGACGAACCCACGGCATCGCGGAACGGCCCATAAAACGCCGAAGCGTATTTGGCCGAATAGGCGAGGATGCGCGTGTGAATGAATTTTGCGTCATCCAGCGCCGTGCGGATGCGCCCGATGCGGCCATCCATCATGTCCGACGGTGCCACCACGTCGGCGCCTGCTGCGGCATGGCACAGCGCCTGTTGCGCCAGCGCCGCCAAGGTTTCGTCGTTCATCACATAGCCGCGTGGATCGCGTGGGTCGATCAGGCCGTCTTGCCCGTGGCTGGTGTAAGGATCAAGTGCGACGTCGGTGATGATGCCAAGTTCGGGAAATTCTTTTTTCAGCCGTGCCACCACGGTCGGCACCAACCCGGCCGGATTCCAGGCTTCTTCGGCAGCTTCTGATTTCTTGCCGGCATCGATCACCGGGAACAGCGCCAGAGCGGGTATGCCCAGTGCGAGTGCTTGCTCCGCCACCGGCAACAGGCGATCCAGTGAAACACGTTCGACGCCCGGCATCGAGGCCACCGCCTCAGTGCGGCCGCTGCCTTCGAGCACAAACACTGGGTAGATCAAATCTGCCGCAGTGAGTGCATGCTCACGCATCAAGCGGCGCGAAAAGTCGTCGCGACGCATCCGCCGCATCCGGGTACCGGGAAATACACCCTTTGTAATCATGGTGATATGTAAAAAGATTGATTGAGGAAAGCTGGAACTTTACGCCAGATTGCCACTCATAGTAATTGGATGTTACGTTGTTTGTGGCATCCCCCGCTTCACCTCCCTGGGCGGGTTTCCCTGATTCTTGTCAGGGCGTTCGGCCCTCGGCTTTATCCCTTTTAGCCGGGGGCTTTATTTTTTCTGCTTTTTCCGATTTTTCCGATTTTTCTGTAGTGGGCGGCTTAGGGTCAATCCCCAGCCAGCGCCCCACCACAATTTCAACTTCCTCCATGCCGGTCTTTTTGAGGCTGGAAAATAGTTGCACCGTGACTCGATCGCCGTATTCGGCCAAGGCCTCACGCGTTTGTCGTAAGGTCTTGGTTTGTTCCTGCTTCGTCAGCTTGTCGGATTTGGTGAGCAGGCAGTGAATAGGCCGGCCGGTGGCACCGAACCAGCCGATCATTTGCCAGTCGAGCTCAGTCAGCGGACGACGCGAATCCATGATGAGCACCAGACCGGTCAGGTTTGAACGGTAAGTCAGGTAGTGTTCGAGCAAGCCCTGCCACTGCTTGCGTATCGCGATGGGTACTTGCGCGTAGCCGTACCCCGGCAAATCGACCATTGCCGCGCCGCTTCTGAGGCGAAACACATTGATGAGCTGGGTGCGTCCGGGCGTACGCGAAACGTAGGCGAGTCGCGTGTGCCCGGCCAGTGTATTGATTGCGCTGGATTTCCCGGAGTTGGATCGTCCGGCAAAGGCGATCTCCGCGCCGTCTGGCGGTGGCAGGCCGCTGGGCTGGGCGACAGAAATTTCAAAGGTAGCGTGGCGGAACAGTGACATAGTGGGATCGCCGCAAGGAATGACAGGGGATGTCCTGGCGCAGATGCAGAAAGGTGCGTTGGGGTGCGTTGGACAGTGCGTGGGTCGTGTGGAAAAAGTCGGGCGACCTGCGTTAGAATATCAGGTTTCCAAATTCCGAATCCCGGATCTTCCGAGGAGTACTGATGATGAAGCGTTCCCTGCTGGCCCTGATGTTCGTGGCGACCGCGTTTGGCGCTCCTGTCGCCCATGCTAACGAACCGGCCGCCAAAGCCGATCCCGCTGCCCCCGCTGCCCCAAAGAGCGCTGCTGCTGCCCCTAAAGCGGACGCCGCACGCGGGCAGCCGATCGCCTCTACCGTCTGTGGCGCTTGCCATGGGCCTGATGGCAACAGCGCAATTTCTGCCAACCCCAAGCTCGCCGGACAGCATCCTGAGTATCTGTTCAAGCAGATGAAAGAGTTCAAGGCGGCGGAAGGCAAGCAGCCAGAACGCGTCAATGCGGTGATGAACGGCATGATCGCTGCGTTTGACGAAAACCAGATGCGCGACATGGCCGCCTACTTTGCGACACAAACCCAGAAGGGTGAGCAAGCCAAGAACCGCGAGACGGTCGAAAAAGGCCAGAAGCTGTATCGCGCCGGCGACGCCTCCAAGGGCTTGCCCGCTTGTGCAGCTTGCCACGGCCCCGCAGGTGCAGGCATGCCGTCACAGTATCCGCGCATTGGGGGTCAGTTTGCCGAATACACCGAATCCCAGCTCAAGGCTTTCCGCGATGGCACCCGTGCTAACGACGCGAACAAGATGATGCGCATGGT
>CAJAWW010000063.1 GCA_903946745.1 uncultured beta proteobacterium | reverse complement strand
GCCCCCTCGCTGATACCAGTCTAGTCAGCGACCGTGACAATGAAGTTAATGTCTTGTTACGATTACGGTTTGTCGCAATAAATGCCTCCATCCCAAAAGCAAACTCCCCACAAAACTTTGCAGTCTTGCGGGGAGTTCATCGCCTGTCTTGTCGCGTCGGCCTGACTGGCCGAACCCGAACCAACACGCAATCAAATTACTTCGATTTCGTCGCGGCAACCATATTGGCCTGCGCCGTTTCAGTCAGCTGCTTGGTCATCGCCGTCATGTTGCTGAAAGCCGAGTTAGCCGAATTGATCGCGTTCTGCATCGCAGCAACAATGCTTTCCGAACCTGCCGGTGCCGACTTGGCAGCCTGCTCAACCATGCCAGAAACCTGCTTCTGGAAACCAGCAAACTGCGCTTCAAGCATCTTGCTCAGTTGCTGCTGTGATTCAGTCGAAATTTCAAGCAGCGAACGGGAATAATTCACGGCCTTTTCAACCGCCGGCTGTACCACCGACGCCTGCAATGCGGCCGCTTCGTTCGGGGTTTTCACCGCAAGCACGGTCTTGGCGTTGGCGGTGGAATCATCCAATGCAGTGCGAGCCGCATCAAGATTCAGCGCAGCAACACGCTCGGCGGTCGCCAGCGCGGTGTTTGCAACGGCCAGCAGTGAATCAACAGTAGCTTTGTTTGATGCGGCAAATTGTTCAAGATTGATTGACATGGAATGCTCCTAAATAGGGTGGGAGATACGATGTCCCAAACTATACAGACATATTTGGTGCACTGCAACAATTACTTGATACTTGTGTTGGTGCTTGCTGGTACTTTCGATTCCGAGCCAAAAACATGAAAAATTCGCAGCAGCGCGAAATCTTGAACTGGTTCAGGAAACAAGGAGCGACTCGGCCGGCATTCCAACCCGCACATTGCCCCATAGCTGACCACCAATGCGGATAGGGATCGCAATGTCGCACAAAATCTCTCCGGTATCGCGCAGGTAGGTTCGCAGCAAGAGCGGCTGATCATTTTTTGCGGCACGAAGCTCGCCAGGGTTCTCGAACTTTCGGCAGGTTCGGTTCCCGGCAAGATCGATCTTGTCGTCACCCGTCATCGGATTCGTGAACTTCAGATTGTGTGCGGAGAGATAGCCATCGGTGTTGACCGCGACGGCATAGGCGCACGACGGAATTGCGGCGAGTGCTTCTTCCATCAGAGATTGGCACCGGCGCGTGTATTCGTCGCCCCAGGAGACACGATACTTCTGCGGTCGCGAATTGCCAAACGGCTGATAACGAGTATCGAACACATTCGCGCCGGACTGGGCCATTTGCTCAAGTTGTGTTTGTACCTTGTCGCGGAACTCGCGTGTCCGCTCAACGATGATATCAAACGCGCTATTCCCGATCTTGAAGCGCGAAATCAATTCCTGAACTGATTCGGTCGATTCGGAGAGCGCCATGGTCTGCACTCCAGAATCATCCATGTGCTTGACCACGGTAGATGAGAGCGAGTGAATCCGGGTCACATTCTCGTGCACCTGTCCGTTGGTGGCAGAAAGTTCCTCCATCGCCGCCGCGATGTGCAACAACTGCTCGCCCGTGCGTTCAAAGTCGCCCACCATCGTCTGGAAGTGCGTCGTCGCACGACTGACGACCGCACGCGTGTGCTGAATGTCACCGTTGATTTCATCGTTCTCATTGCGCGTGCTGACCACTTGCGTGCGCATCGCGCCAATGTTGGAAGTAATCTCGGCAGTGGCCGTATTGACGCGTTCGGCGAGTTTGCGTACCTCATCGGCAACCACGGCGAAACCGCGCCCGGCCTCCCCGGCTCGTGCTGCCTCAATCGCCGCATTCAGCGCCAGCAGGTTAGTCTGATCGGCAACATCGCGAATCAAAACGGCGATCTGATTGACGCTCTCTGAGCGCTGCGACAGATCATCAACCGTGCGATTGAAGCGCAATACCTTTTCGCTGACCGTATTGATCCGCGTCGTGATGTCCTCCATTTCGCTCAGCGACTCGCGTGCGTTCTCCAGATTGGAACTGGTTGAATCTGAAATGACTTGAGCGCTGCGGGAAACTTCGTCAATGGCCTTCGTCGCCTCGGTGCTCGCGTTGAACACGATATCTGTCATGGCACCCTGATCCCGTGCGGTGACAGCCGTCTCGTCAAGACGAGTCTTGACACGCACCGAGTTTCGCGCAATGGAAACGCTGGATTTACGAACCTGATTGATAATCTCGCGCATCTTGACGGCAAAACGGTTGTAGCTTTCCGCCAGATCGCGAAGTTCGTCGTGAGTCAGCGTCGGAAGATCGCGGGAAAAATCTCCCTCGCCATGACTGATTTCATCCAGGATATTCGTAATGACCCGGATCGGTCGCACAATCAAATGACGCAGATAGAGAACTTGCAGCACACCCCAGATCAGCGCAATGAGGGTCAGTACCAGCAAAATAACAAACCCCATCTGAAACTCAGCGGCGACGCTAGCGCTCACCGTATCCGGTATGCCCGCACGCGCTAAGGATTCCTCGACATTTTGTCGAACCTTGAGGTAGGTAATCAGGTAGGCAACATCAATCAACAGCAGCATCAAGAAACTCATGAGTTTCTTGGTGAGTGAATTCCAGAAGGTCTTTTCGACCCACTCGTAAGTCTCGAGCCATCCGTTCATAAAGATTCTCCCCCGTAGGTTTATGCGGGTGCCGCTTTTTATTGCTTTGTATTGCTCAGCCCGAACCAAGGCTTACATCTTGGCGCTGAAAGCATATCAAATTTATGCCCTCAACTCTTTGACGCCATCAGCACCGCACTTAGCATCCTCTTCGCGCTACTCAACAGAATCCGGTTGTTTTCTATGTAAAACAAAGGGTTCTTCGTCAAGCTCATGAGCCCCCCTTGTCCTGACCTGTTTCCAGTTCGACGAGCAGATCTTTTGCCGCAATCTTGTCGCCGCATTTAACGTGTATGGCTTTCACCACCGCGTCGCGGTCGGCACAGAGCATGGTTTCCATCTTCATCGCCTCAATGGAGACGAGCGGTGCGCCTTTGGTGATTTTTTGGCCGACATGAACTGCAATGGTGACGACGGCACCCGGCATCGGCGCACCAACATGTCCGGGGTTACTTTCATCGGCCTTCGGATGGCGATGACCCGTAGCAATCACGCCCGCCTTCGCAATGCGCATCAGACGCGGCTGCCCGTTGAGTTCAAAGAAGACCTTTTCGCGACCATCCTCGTCCAGCGTGTCGCTGCGTCCGGTCAGACGCACGATCAGCGTCTTGCCACGATCAATATCGAGCGAGACTTCCTCGCGATCGCGCAGGCCGTAAAAAAACGCAGGGGTCGGCAACACCGAGACATCACCGTAGGCACGCAAATGTTCGGCATAGTCCTTGAACACTTTCGGATACATCAGATAAGACGCAAGATCAGTGTCCGACAATTTGCGTCCCACCGCCGCTTCGCCTTCGCTGCGAATCACATCAAGATTGACTGCGGGCAGATAATCTCCGGCGCGCCCGGCCAGCGGCTGCGCACCACGCAAAACCTTGGTTTCCAAGTCCTTGGGGAATCCGTCTGACGGAAAGCCGAGCTCACCTTTGAACAGCGAAACCACGGAATCCGGAAAAGCAACTTCCTTATTGGGGTCGGATACTTCCGCCGGCGTCAGATCATTAGCCACCATGAACAACGCCATGTCGCCAACCACCTTGGATGTCGGGGTAACCTTGACGATATCGCCGAACAGCTGATTGACATCGGCATAAGCCTGCGAGACTTCCGGCCAGCGGTGTTCCAGCCCCATCGAGCGGGCCTGCTCGCGCAGGTTGGTGTATTGCCCCCCCGGCATCTCATGCTTGTACACGTCCGAGGTGCCCGAGCGGATGTCCGGTTCAAATGGTGAATAAAAGCGGCGCACACCCTCCCAATACTGGGAAAGCGATTGCAGCGCCGCGCTGTTGATCTTCGGGTCGCGCTCGCTGCCAGTCAGCGCGGCAACGATGGAACCCAGATTGGGTTGTGACGTCAATCCTGACATTGCATCGAGCGCGCCATCTACCGCATCAACACCGGCATCGATCGCGGCAAGCACGCTGGCGGCAGAAATGCCAGAGGTGTCGTGGGTATGGAAATGGATCGGTAGCCCCACTTCCTGCTTCAGCACCCGCACCAACTCGTGCGCCGCACGCGGGCGGCAGATGCCGGCCATGTCCTTGATACCGAGAATATGCGCGCCGGCTTTTTCCATCTGTTTGGCGAGATCAACGTAATACTTGAGGTTGTACTTCGGCCGTGCGGAATCAAACAAATCGCCGGTGTAGCAGATTGCACCCTCGCACAGCGCACCCGATTCGATCACGGCATCCATGGCGACACGCATGTTGTCCACCCAGTTCAGCGAATCGAAAACGCGGAAGACATCAATGCCGTTTTGGGCGGCCTGCTGCACAAAATAGCGCACCACGTTGTCGGCATAGTTGGTGTATCCGACCGCATTGGAGCCACGCAACAACATCTGCAACAACACATTCGGCACCGCCTTACGCAGGCTGACCAGCCTTTCCCACGGGTCTTCCTTGAGAAAACGCATGGCCACGTCGAAGGTGGCGCCACCCCAGCATTCGAGCGAGAACAACTCCGGTGCCAAACGCGCATACAGCGGCGCGATTTCCAACATGTCGCGGGTGCGCATGCGCGTGGCAAACAAGGACTGATGGGCGTCGCGCATCGTCGTGTCGGTCAGCAACACCCGCTTTTCGTTCTTCATCCACTCGGCAAATCCG
>CAJAWW010000062.1 GCA_903946745.1 uncultured beta proteobacterium | reverse complement strand
TCGATTAGCCGGGCATCAATTTTCTGAGAGAGTTGCTCAAGGTCAACCGATGCAAGATAACTCAACCCTGCGCTCGCATCCTTAAGTCTCAAATCCATCGTTTCGCCTCTCGCTTTATCTCGGTGCCGAATGCACCTGATAGTTGGGCAGTTGTAATCAGATCAACTTTGAACGGCACAATGGATTCGTCGAGCTGCTCAATGACCGCGGTTATGACCGATCTTGGTAAGTCTGCGTCTATCCACAGATCGAAGTCTGAGTTCCATCGGTTATCCAGACGCGAACGAGATCCAAAAATATACACGGGCACGTTGGCAGGGATGTAAACACCAAGCGTACTCTTGATTTTAGCTGTCGAAATATCAAGCAGTTCGTCGCGGGTCATGATGTCTGTTGTAGTGATGTTAATCAACGCAGAATAGTAGCCTAGTCCAGTGAACCGAGGGCGTAAGAATTTACTGACGCGCAGATCGTTCTACCCATTGTTTCGCCCACCTGACGGTTTGACTTAACGCCAGAGGGAGTGGGGTTAACACGTCGAGACCAAATTCGTTGCGGGCTCTCTGGATTTCGGGGACGTAGCGTTCGGTATGTCCCCAAGTGGGAACAGAAGCAATTTCGACCATCAATGTGCCGTCGGTTGCGGCAATACTCTGCGCTAGCTCTGCGAGACTAATGGCCTGATCCGACCCGACGTTATAGGGTTGGTTGGGCCGGCCTTTGAGCAGAAGGGTCATCAACCAGATGACGAGGTCAGCCGCGTACAGGTAGCTGCGTACGGGGGTGCCATCGCCATGTATCCGGATCGGGCCGCCGGCGAGTGCCTGGCGAATGAAGCTGCCGATGGCGAATTTATCGGTCAGCGGAAGGAATGGGCCAACAAAAGAAAAACCGCGTGTTATGACGCAATCAAGGTCGGGAGTCAGAGCGCACATCAACTCGGACATGCGTTTGATCTCGCCATAGGCGGAAGTACGCTGTTGCAGGATTGGGGCGGTAGTGCATGTTTCCGGGATATGACTGCGGTCAGCAGGCTGACGACCATAGACTGCGCCGGAGCTTGCCAACAGCAGGCGTTTGGTGTGGCAAGTGCTGGCAAACTGCAGAACGCGTTTTGTGCCGAGAAGTGTGGTCAAAGTCAGTGCCGCGTCGCCGGCACCGAGTTCTGCTGCGGATGCCGTGGCGAAATGCATGACGTAGTCGCAATGCTTGGTCGGAAAGACAAAGTTCTCGGTGTTCCCGGTTAGCCACTCGAATTCTGGTCGGGCAGCCAGCCGCGGATTCTTTAAGGCGAAGTGCTGCGGATTCCGGCTCAGTACCGTGGCACGAACGTCGACTTTTAAGAAGTCGTTAGCGGCAGCAATACTTTCCAGCAGCCAGATGCCGAAAAATCCCGTACCACCGGTGATGAAAATTCGTGCCCCGGTCAACTCGCGCCACAACGGTGCGGTGTGGGCGAGGATATGTTCGAGGTCTTCGGTGGGTAGGGGGGGGTGAGGCAGGTTCAGAAGCCGACTCCAAGAAACTCGCCGATCTTGTCAGCAGCGTAATCGAGCATTTCGGTCGATAGCCCCGGATAGACACCGATCCAGAAACTGCGCTCGGTGATGATGTCGGCGTTGGTCAAGGTGTTGGCGACACGATAGTTGCGGCCTTGCATGTAGGGTTGGCGGGTCACATTGCCGGCGAACAGCAGACGTGTACCAATCCGTTGTTGATCGAGGTAGCGCAACAGGTCGACACGGCTGCACGGTGCGTTGTCGCGTAGTGTCAGCAAAAAACCGAACCATGAAGGGTCGCTGTCGGGAGTGGCTTCGGGAAGGATCAGAAACTCTTCGCAGGCGCGCAGCTTTTCGGTCAGGTAGGCGAAATTTTTCTTGCGTGCGGCGATGAAGTTGTCCAGCTGCGCAATCTGTGCGACACCCAGTGCCGCCTGCATATCGGTAATTTTGAGGTTGTAGCCAGCGTGTGAGTAGGTGTATTTGTGATCGTAACCGCAGGGTAGCGCGCCCAGCTGCCAATCAAAACGCTTGCCGCAGGTGTTGTCCTTGCCCGGCCCGCAGTAGCAGTCGCGTCCCCAGTCGCGGAAGGATTCGATGATGCGGGCGAGCAGTGGATCGTCGGTAAACACTGCGCCGCCTTCACCGGTGGTGATGTGGTGTGCGGGATAGAAACTTAGCGTGCCGATGTGGCCGAACGTGCCGACACTTTGTCCGTGCAGCAGAGAGCCAAAGGCATCGCAGCAATCTTCGATCAGCCAGAGCCCGTGTTGGTCGGCCAGTTTGCGCAAGGCGGCGGCATCAAAGGGATTACCCAGTGCATGCGCCAGCATGATGGCGCGGGTGCGCGGTCCGATGGCCGCCGCGATGGTATTGATGCTCGGGTTGTAGGTGGGGATTTCGGAGTCGACAAAGACCGGCATCAGCCCGTTTTGCAAAATCGGATTGATGGTAGTGGGAAAGCCGGCCGCAGCGGTAATGACTTCATCGCCGGCTTGCAGGGCGCGTTCGCCCAGCAGCGGAGAAGTCAGTGCGGAGATCGCCAGCAGGTTGGCCGACGAGCCAGAATTGACCGTGAGCGCCTTGGCAACGCCAATTTTTTCGGCGATGAGTTTTTCAAACTCGTCGTTGAAGCGACCGGTGGTGAGCCAGCCATCGAGCGCGGAATCAACCAGTGCGACGTAGGCATCGGCGTTCAGCACCCGTCCTGCAGGTTGCACCATGGATTGCCCAGGGATAAACGGAGTGGGCGTTTCCTTGGCGCCGGCAAAGTCGCGCACGAGGTCGAGAATAGCCTGTCGCTTTGTGTCTGAGGTCATGATGTGGCCTGAAAGGTTTCAATTTTCGATAAGGTCAGGGCGCGAATATCTGTTGCGTTTTGAGCGGCGCGATACCATTCCAGCGTGTGGCGCAAGGCGTTATCCAAGCGCCAGCGGGGATGCCACGCAAGTTCGTTTTTTGCGGCGGTTGCGTCAAGGCGCAGTTCGTGGGTTTCTGTCTGGAAATTGCTGCTGGCGTTGTGCCACGTTGCGCCGTCACCCCAGAACCGGACAGCCATCTCGGCGACTTCGGCCACGGTGCGATGATCTTCCTCGGTCGGGCCGAAGTTCCATCCCCGGGCATAGTGCCGGCCATTGTCACCGGCCAAGTGTTCCGCCAGCATGAGGTAGCCATGCAAGGCGTCGAGCACGTGTTGCCACGGTCGGACAGCAGCCGGCATGCGCAAGGACAGTGGCTGGTGCGCCATGAAGGCGCGCACCATATCGGGCAACAGCCGGTGTTCGGCCCAGTCGCCCCCGCCGATCACATTGCCGGCGCGCGCGGTGGCGATGCACGGTGAGTCTGAAGCGTGAAAAAATGACTCCCGCCAAGAATTGACGGCAATTTCGGCGCAGCTTTTGCTGGCGCTGTAGGGGTCTTTGCCGCCCATCGGGGCGTGTTCTTTAAGCGGCACGTTATCGGTCGCCGGGGCATAGCACTTGTCGGTGGTCACGATGACGGCGGCCTTGATCTGCGGATTTTCACGGATCGCGTCGAGCAGGTTTAATGTGCCAGTGAGGTTGCTGGCAAAGGTGTCACGGGCATCGCGATAGCCGCCGGCAACGGTGGCCTGGGCTGCCAGGTGAAAAACGATCTCTGCCTTACTCGCATGCAGGGCTTGGTTCAGCGCGTCATAGTCGCGAATGTCGCCCCGCACAGAGGTGATGCCATCGGCCACGCGAGCCTCTTCAAACAGGTTCGGTATTGTCGGCGGTGCCAATGAAAATGCCGTGACTTCAGCGTCGACTTTTTGCAACCACAGACTGAGCCATGCGCCCTTGAAGCCGGTGTGACCAGTAATGAAGACGCGTCGACCTTTCCAGAAATTCGGATTCATGCCCACTGCTTCCAGGGGGCGCTGCCGCTTGCCCAGAGTTCTTCAAGATGGTTTTTGTCACGCAGGGTGTCCATGGGTTGCCAGAACCCATCGTGGCGGTAAGCAGCAAGCTGTTCGCGAGCAGAAAGCTCCTGCAATGGTTGTTGTTCCCAAGCGGTCTGGTCGTTGGCGATGGTATCCAGCGCGGAGGGAGACAGCACGAAAAATCCGCCGTTGATCCAGTCGCCATCCCCCCGTGGTTTTTCCTGAAATCCGTTGACGCGGTTACCGCCAAGGTCAAGACGACCAAAACGCCCCGGTGGGCGTACCGCTGTGACGGTGGCGAGACAGCCTTCTTTTCGATGAAAGGCGATCAGTTGTCCAATGTCGATATCGGCGACGCCATCACCGTAGGTCATGCAGAAATCTTCATCGCCGAGCAAATGGCGGATGCGCTTCAGACGGCCGCCGGTCATGGACGTCTCGCCGGTGTCAATCAGGGAAATAGTCCATGCTTCGGCGTCGACCGGACGGATGTCGATGCGTTGCTCGGCCAGTTTGATGGTGACATCGGCGTTGTGCAATACATAGTTGGCAAAGTATTCCTTCACCATGTAGCCTTTGTAGCCAAGGCAGATCACGAAATCGGTGATGCCGAAGCAGGCATAACTCTTCATGATGTGCCACAGAATCGGCTTGCCGCCGATTTCAACCATGGGCTTGGGGCGCGCTGTGGTTTCTTCGCTCAGACGGGTGCCGAGACCTCCGGCAAGGATGACGACCTTCATAGGCAGGAAATGTTATCCGATGGGAATTTTTTGAGTGGCACGCCGGCCGGGGTTAAACTCGCAACTATTGCATTCAATCACAAGAAAGCGCCATGAACTTCGATAAAGAACTCGACGCCCGCGGCTTGAACTGCCCGTTGCCCATTTTGCGTGCCAAGAAAGCGCTGGCGGAAATGTTGTCCGGGCAGGTGTTGCACATCATTTCAACGGATCCCGGATCGATCAAGGATTTTGCCGCATTCGCCCGGCAGACCGGCAACGAACTGCTCGGCAGCAGCGAGAACAACAAGGAATTCGAGTTTTTCATGAAGCGCAAATAAGCGTTCCAGCAAGCTCATTTCAGACGCACCAGCTGATTACGCAGCTTCTCGGCCAGTGCGGTGAACTCCGCCAGACGCACCTTTTCCTGTGCGACCACGGCCGCCGGGGCGCGATCCACAAAACTCGGTGTGGCGAGCTTGTTTTCGGCTTTGGTGATTTCTCCCTCCACGCGGGCAAGCTCTTTGCCGACACGTTCCCGTTCGGCGACCACGTCGATTTCGATCTTCAGCATCAGGCGGAAGTTGCCGACAATCTGCACCGGCGCGTCGGACTCGGGGAGCATTTCGCCGCAGGCGGTGACTTCAGACAGCTTGGCCAGCGCGGCAAGGTACGGTGCGTAGGCTTCTGCCAGCGCTTTGTCGCCGGCGGCCACCAGCGGCACCTTGAGTGCTGGTGATAGATTCATTTCCCCGCGCAGGCTGCGGCAGGCGTTGACCATCTGCTTTAACGTGCCCACCCAGGCTTCGGCGGTTTCGTCGCAGCGCGTGAGGTCGGCTTTGGGGTAGGTTTGCAGCATCAGACTGGCGGTCTCGCCGGGCTTGATGCGATCCGCCATCAGCCCCACGGTCTGCCAGAGTTCTTCGGTGATGAAGGGGATCAGCGGATGCGCGAGGCGTAACACCGTTTCCAGCACGCGCAACAGCGTGCGGCGGGTGGCGCGGTGCTGAGCCGCATTTTCTGCATCCGTGCCGCGTTGCAACTGCACCTTGGCGAGTTCCAGATACCAGTCGCAGTATTCGTCCCAGACAAACTCATAGATGGCTTTGGCCAGCAGGTCGAAACGGTAGTCGGCAAAATGCTGGGCGACTTCGGCTTCCACGCGTTGCAGGCGGCTGACGATCCAGCGGTCGGCGGGGGAGAAATCGAGAAATTCTGCCGAGCAAGCGTCAATTTCTGGCTTGTAGAAGCCGCAATCCTTGTCGGTGCAGTTCATCAGCACAAAGCGCGTGGCATTCCACAGCTTGTTGCAGAAGTTGCGGTAGCCCTCACAGCGATTCATGTCGAACTTGATGTCGCGCCCCGGGCTGGCAAGGCTCAGAAAGGTAAAGCGCAGTGCATCGGTGCCAAAAGCCGGGATGCCATTCGGGAATTCTTTGCGCGTGCGCTTTTCAATCTTAGCTGCATCCCTCGGGTTCATCAGGCCGGTGGTGCGCTTCTTTACCAAGTCATCAATGCCGATGCCGTCGATCAGGTCGATGGGGTCGAGCACGTTGCCCTTGGATTTGCTCATTTTCTGGCCTTCCGCGTCGCGGATCAGGCCATGCACATAGACGTGCTTGAACGGAATCTTGCCGGTGATGTGCTTGGTCATCATCACCATGCGCGCAACCCAGAAAAAGATGATGTCGAAGCCGGTAACCAGCACTGTGGAAGGCAGGTAGAGATCGAGTGCGGTGTTCGATTTCGCTGGCCATTCAGGAGACCAGTCAAGTGTCGAAAACGGCCACAACGCGGACGAATACCAGGTGTCGAGCACGTCTTCATCGCGCTTGAGCGCACCGCTGTAGCCGTCGGTCTGTGCCAGCGCCGCCGCTTCCGCTGCGTCGTGTGCAACATAAACGCGGCCATCATCCGTGTACCACGCCGGAATCTGGTGCCCCCACCACAACTGGCGGCTGATACACCAGTCCTGAATGTTGTTGAGCCACTGGTTGTAGGTGTTCACCCAGTTTTCCGGCACAAATTTGATTTCGCCCGAGGCCACGCATTCCAGCGCCTTGCCGGCAATCGATGTGCCATCCGTCCCCAGTTTGGTCATCGCAACAAACCACTGATCGGTGAGCATCGGTTCGATCACCACACCGGTGCGGTCGCCACGCGGCACCATCAGTTTGTGCGGCTTGATCTCCACCAGAAAACCTTGCGCTTCCAGATCGGCAACGACGGCCTTGCGCGCATCGAAACGATCCATGCCGCGATATTGCTCGGGCGCGTTGTCGTTGATGCGTGCGTCCAGCGTCAGCACGCTGATCGGCGTGAAACCATGCCGCTGCCCCACGGCGTAGTCGTTGAAGTCGTGCGCCGGGGTCACCTTGACGCAGCCGGTACCGAATTCCTTGTCGACGTAAGCGTCTGCAATGACCGGAATCTGCCGCTCGCACAGCGGCAGGGAGAGCATTTTGCCGATGAGGTGTGTGTAGCGTTCGTCGTCCGGATTCACCATCACGGCCACGTCGCCGAGCATGGTTTCCGGACGCGTGGTGGCCACGGTCAAGGTGCCGGAACCATCGGCCAGCGGGTAGCGGATGTGCCACATCGAGCCGTCTTCTTCTTCGCTCACCACTTCGAGGTCGGACACCGCGGTGAGCAGTTTCGGGTCCCAGTTCACCAGCCGCTTGCCGCGATAGATCAGGCCTTCCCGGTGCAATCGCACAAACGTTTCAGTGACGGTTTTCGACAGCCCCGCATCCATGGTGAAGCGTTCGCGCGTCCAGTCGGGGCTGGTGCCAAGCCTGCGCATTTGTTGGGTGATGGTGTTGCCGGAGTATTCCTTCCATTCCCAGACTTTTTCGAGAAACTTCTCGCGACCGAGATCGTGGCGGCTGATGCCCTGAGCGTCGAGTTGGCGCTCAACGACGATCTGGGTGGCAATGCCTGCGTGGTCTGTGCCCGGCTGCCAGAGTGTATTGTCGCCGCGCATGCGGTGGTAGCGGGTTAGCGCGTCCATGATGGCCTGATTGAAGCCGTGCCCCATGTGCAGGGTGCCGGTGACGTTGGGTGGCGGCAGCAGAATGCAAAAGT
>CAJAWW010000061.1 GCA_903946745.1 uncultured beta proteobacterium | reverse complement strand
GCCAACATGACGTTCTTTCGCATCAAACAGGCGATGATTTTTGCCATCAATGTGCCACCGATTCCCGAGTTGGCGGCCGTGGGCGGGTTCGATTTCCGCTTGCAGGATAGAGGTGGATTGGGCCGCGACAAGTTGCTGGAAGCGCGCAACATAGCGCTCGGTCTGGCTGCGCAAAATCCGGCGCTGGTGGGCGTGCGTCCGGAAGGGCAGGAGGCCAGCCCGCAAGTGTTTCTGGATATCGACCGGCTCAAAGCGCGCGCGCTCGGGGTTGATCTGACGGAACTCAACGACACCTTGCAATCGTCGCTGGGCGTGGCCTACATCAACGACTTCGTGCGCCAGGGGCGCATCTTGCGCGTGCAAATGCAGGCCGAAGCCGACACCCGGCGCACGCCGGAAGACATTTTGCGGCTGCCGATCCGCAACGGCCGGGGCGACATGATTCCGCTGTCGGAAATCGCCAAGGCGGTCTGGATGGTCGGTTCTCCCAAGCTCGACCGTTACAACGGCCAGCCGGCGATGAAAATTTCCGGTAGCGCAGCACCGGGGCGTTCCACCGGCGAAGCCATGGCCGCCATGGAAGAAGTGGCGAAAAAGCTGCCGCCGGGCATTGGCTTCGAGTGGTCGGGCACCTCGTTCGAAGAGCGGCTTTCCGGCAGTCAGGCGCCCTTCCTGTTCGTGGTGTCGCTGGTCGTGGTGTTCCTGTGTCTCGCCGCCTTGTATGAAAGCTGGTCGATTCCCTTCGCCGTCATGCTGGTGGTGCCGCTGGGTATTTTCGGTGCGGTACTCGCCGTGCATTTGCGCGGCTTGCCCAACGACGTGTATTTCAAGGTTGGCCTGATCGCCATCATCGGTCTGTCGGCGAAAAACGCCATCCTGATTATCGAGTTTGCCCGCGAGCTGCAAGAGCAGGGCATGGACTTGGTGGAAGCGACGCTGGAAGCCTGTCGCCTGCGTTTCCGGCCGATTCTGATGACCTCGATCGCGTTTATTTTTGGCGTCTTGCCGCTGGCGATTTCTACCGGCGCGGGTGCCAACAGCCGCCACGCCATCGGCACCGGTGTGATGGGCGGCATGATCGCCGCCACCGTGCTGGCGGTGTTTCTGGTGCCGGTATTTTTTGTTGTGGTGCGGCGCATTTTCCCCGGGCATGCACGTCACCATCAGGAGACTCCCCATGAGTAAGCGCCTGCTCCCAATGATTGTGTTGCTGGCCGGTTGCGCTTCCGCGCCGGAATATCAGCGCCCGGCAGCACCGGTGCCGGCGGTGTTTCCAGGTGCAAAAGTCGATACCCCAAGGGTACTTCCTTCGGGGCGCGCCGGGAACACGGTAAGCACACTGACCGACTGGCGCATGATTTTCACCGACCCCGCCCTGCAAACCTTGATCGCCACTGCACTGGAACATAACCGCGATCTGCGTGTCGCCGTTGGCCGCGTTGAAGAAGCGCGGGCGCTGGCAGGTGTGGCGCGTGCCGACAGACTTCCGACGCTGGATGTCAGCGCGCAACGTGCAGCTTCGCTCACCCCCGGCGATTTGTCGGCCACCGGGCGGCCGCTTAATACTCAACGTTACGATGCCAGCTTAGGCGTGAGCGCCTTCGAGCTGGATTTCTGGGGGCGGGTCAAGAACCTCGACGCTGCCGCGCGTGCCGTGTATCTCGCCAGCGAAGAAGCGCGGCGTGCGTTTCAGGCCGCCTTGATTGCCGATGTCGCCAACACCTGGCTCACGCAACTGGAACTAACCGAGCGGCTTGCACTGACTACGGCAACGGTGGAAAGCCGCACGCAAACCCGTTTTCTGATTGGCAAGCGGCGCGATGTCGGCTTGGCGGGCGAGATCGATTATTTGCAGGCCGACGGTGCCTATCAGAACGCGCTGGCCGAATCCGCCAGCCTAGCGCGACAGCAGGCGGCCACGGCGAATGCGCTGCAGCTCTTGGTGGGGACAGCTATTGGCGTGTCTTCACAGTCGACTTTTCAGGGCATCGCCATCGCCGAGCCGCAAGAAGGGCTGGTTTCCGACACCCTGTTGGCACGCCCCGACGTGCGTGCCGCGGAACAAAAGTTGATCGCCGCCCACGCCAACATCAACGCCGCGCGCGCCGCCTTTCTGCCCAAAATTTTGCTCACCGCAACGGCTGGCACCGCCAGTCGGGCATTGTCGGGATTGTTCGCCGCCGGCAGCGGTGCTTGGGCATTCGCCCCGGTGCTGCGCCTGCCGATTTTCGATGCCGGCCGCAATGCCGAAAACCTCGATGTAGCGCTGGCGCGCAAAAATATTGCCGTCGCCGAATACGAAAAAACCTTGCAGCAGGCATTCCGCGAAGTAGCCGACCTGCTCACCGCGCGCCAGCATCTGGCGACGCAGATCGTCGCGCAAGAAGCCAATACCAACGCACAGAGCAGCCGGCTAAAACTGGTCGAAGCGCGCTACAACGCCGGCGTCTCCAACCACCTCGAACTGCTCGACGCCCAGCGCGAACACTTTGCCGCACAACAGTCGACGCTGACGATCCGCCGTCAGCAGTGGTCAACCACGGTCAACCTCTACAAGGCGCTGGGTGTGTTTTGAATTGAACTAAGTTAAACTAAGTTAAATTAGAATTCAAAAGAAGGCGCTATGCAAACCATCAACATCCACGCCGCTAAAACTCAACTTTCGCGTTTGGTAGAGCAAGCAGCCGCGGGTGAGGAAATTATTATCGCCAAGGCGGGCAAGCCCGTGGCGCGGCTGATGCCCTTGGCGGTGCCAACCGCTGTGCCGCGCAAGCTCGGCATTTTGGCTGGAAAATATGCGGTTCCCGACGATATTGATTCAATGTTCGGCGAAGAGATCGAAGCCTTGTTCTATGGCCCGCCCGCCGGCGCTCCCGGTGTGGGAAGCAAATAAATGCGGGTGCTGATCGATACCCAGATACTGCTGTACGCGATCTACCAGCAACAGAAAATTCCGTCGGCAATGCAATCGCGGTTGAGCAATCCCGACAATGACATTTTATTCAGCGCGGTATCGATCGCCGAAGTTGCCATCAAGTCATCGCTCGGTCGCAGCGATTTTCCCTACCCGCCCGAGGAGGTTGCCGATGCCGCGCGCGCTATGGGCTTTGTTGAATTATCACTGGGCGCGCGCGCGGCGATCCGTTTGGCCGACTTGCCTTGGCATCATCGTGACCCTTTCGATCGCCTATTGATCGCCCAGACGCTCGAAGAAGGTGTACGTTTCGTGACCACCGACCGGCTGCTTACCCGCTATTCAGACTTGATTGAGTTGATGTCGTGATCCGCAGTCGCACAACAGACGACGCTGACGATCCGCCGTCAGCAGTGGTCAACCACGGTCAATCTTTACAAGGCTCTGGGCGTGTTGGTGTTCACGCGTTATGATGGCGAATCACCAAGCGCCACATTATTAATTCATGGACGATCCTGATCTTCTGTTGCTGGCGGATGACGCCGAGGTGGCCAGTTTCACTGCCGAACCCACGGATGGGTGGCAAATTCTGATCGTAGATGACGAAGCCGATGTGCACGTCGCAACCCGGTTTGTGTTGCGCGATGTCAAATTCAGAAACCGCCCGCTCACCTTGTTGAGTGCATTTTCGGGTAAAGAGGCGGTGCTGGCCGTTGGCAAAAACCCCGGCATTGCGTTGCTTTTGCTCGACGTCGTCATGGAAACCGCCACAGCCGGGCTGGATGTCGTGCGGCAAATTCGCGAAGACCTTGGTGATACCACCGTTCAGATTATCTTGCGTACCGGGCAACCGGGGCATGCACCCGAATCCAAGGTGATTGTCGATTACGAAATCAATGATTACGAATCCAAGTCCGAGCTGACCTCTCAACGGCTGGTGACGTCGGTGCTTGCTGCGTTGCGCTCTTATGAGCATTTGACGGCTATCAATCAACAAAAGAAAGCGCTGGCTTTATTCGGGCGTGCTGCCAACCGTTTTGTTCCCAAAGAGTTTCTGCGCGTACTGAACAAGACGAGCATTGTCGAAGCCATGCTCGGCGATCAGGTGCGTCAGGAAATGACCATTGTGTTCATGGATGTGCGCTCTTTCAGCAGCTTTTCGGAACGGGTGACGCTGCAGGAAACCTTTGCCTTTATCAACGAACTGCTGGATTGGGTTTGTCCGGTCATCCGCGCCTATGGTGGTTTTGTCGATAAATATCTGGGTGACGGTTTGCTCGCCCTGTTTCCCGGGCGTGTCGATGATGCGCTGGAAATGATTGTTGAAATTCGCATCCGGATCGAGAAGAACAACGCCGCCCGTGTACAGCGCGGAGAACCGCCGGTGTTTCTCGGTATCGGTGCGCATTACGGTTCATTGATGCTCGGCATCATCGGCGAAGCAGAGCGGCTTGAAGCTACTGTGATTGGTGATGCCGTCAATATCGCTTGCCACATCGAATCGCTGACGAAGCGCCACGGCCTTGATGTTCTGGTTAGCGAGGCGCTGGTGAAGCAGGCGGGTGATGGTGCGCAGTACCGTTTCGACTTTGTCGAGCAGGCGCAACTCAAAGGCCGGACGCAGGAAATCGGCGTCTACGCGTTTCCGGCGGCAAAATAAAAGCCCGCTTAGGTGGCTAAGCGGGCTTTGTTTTAGCGGGCGTGGCAGAAATCAGTTCTTGGCACGCTTTTGATCGCGCTTGCCGTCGTGGTTGCGGTCGTGCTGGCGATCATGCTTTTCTTTGTAAATCTTCTTGCTTTCAGTGTTTTGCGCTTTCTGAAGATGCTCGCGTTCTTTGGCGGTGACTTTGCCATCGGCTTTTGCCTTATCTTCCATCTTCTGCACACGCTCTTGCCCCTTTTCCATACGGGCGGCTTCCTTGCTGGTCAGCTCGCCTGATTTGACGCCCTGGTCAATGCGCTGTTGTTGTGCGGCCTGACGCTTATCGACGCCGGCTGTAGCGGGTGCCGGGGTTTGTGCCAGAGCAGGCAGGGCAAAAGCAGTAAAAATAATGGCGGCCAGCGTGGTTTTGAGTTTCATGAGAAGTCTCCTTGAGGGTTGGTAGTCGGTATGGGTTGATCCCATGCTGTCAATAACGCGCATTGCGTGTTGCCGCTGACAGGTTCCGTGTAAGCCTTTGTAAGCTCGGTTACAAGGATTCATCCAGCGGGATGGGGGTCGACATGTTTTCATCGCGAGCGGCAACAATGCAGTTACGCCCTTCGCGCTTTGCAGTCAGCAGCGCATCGTCGGCCGCCTTGATGAGTGTCGAGCCTGAAACAAAATGCGGTAGCGCCGCAACGCCACCACTGAAGCTGGAATGCAGAATGCCTTTGGCGTGAGGGTGGGCGAGTGAGGCAAATGTTTCGCGAACGTTATCGATCACTTTGACCGCCTCTTCGAGACTGGCACCGGGCAGTGCCAGTAAAAACTCTTCGCCGCCGTAACGGCACACCAGATCACAGGCGCGCAGCCGCGCGCCGAGCAACCAGGCCAGGCCGCGGATAACCTGGTCGCCAACCGGATGTCCGAAGTTGTCGTTGATCGATTTGAAGCGATCAATGTCGATCATCGCAACAGCAAGCTTGCCACCCTTGCCGGCACTGCGAATCAAGCGATCTACCCGCTGTTTTCCTGCTGAATGGTTGAGCAGTCCGGTCAGGCTGTCGTGCCGGCTCAGGCGCAGTAAATCGCGGTAACGTTCGATCTTGGTTTTGACCACCGAAGCGAGCATCACCGGGTTAATCGGTTTGATAAGAAACTGGTCACCGCCCAGACGCAGCGCCTCAACTTGCTGTGCGACATCGGTTTCGCTCGACAGATAAACCACAGGAAGAACCTGAAAGTCGGGAATCTGGCGCATGGCCCGGGTGGCTTCAACGCCGGTGCAGATCGGCATGTACATGTCCATCAACACCAGATCCGGATGGTAGCTGGTGAGCGTTTCCAGCAGAATGGACGGATTTGCGATAGCCATACTGTCGATGCCGTACTGTGCAAGTGAGCGGCGGATGTGCAAGGCGGCGGTTTTTGAATCCTCAACGACCAGCACTTTGGGCTGGTCTTGTTCAAAGTTATGGATGGTTTCAAGAATCTGCGACAGTACGTCACCGACCATGTGGCCGTCGTTGGGGATGCACGAATCAATGCCAGCACGTTGCAGGCTGATGATCGATTCGAGTGTTGTCGGTACGCCAAGTGCGCACAAACGGCTGGTCTGTAGTTGCTGACGCAGGCTGCTGATGACTTCAATGGCGGTATCGGGGAAAAACCCGGCCTGATCTGGAATGAAAACGACTGCCAGTGGTTCCAGTGAAGGTATCGTTGGCGATTCCCAGGTAGTCAGTGCTGAACGGAAGCCGAAAGAGCTGAGCTGCTGCTGCAATGCCACGCCCCACGGATGATCTTCACGACGGATGATCAGCACTTCTCGCGGTTTTGACCAAACGGCGGGTTCGAGTTCAGGTTCGGCATCGCTGGATCGCTTGGACGAAACAGCCGGCGTTTCACGGCGGCGCAGTTCGACCATCAAGGTGTGCAGCATTTTCCCTACATCTTCCATCGCCTCCGGTGCGATCGGGTGAGATGACGAATCACCGAACAGTGGTAGCGAGAAAGCCTCTAGCTCCTGACAGGTGCGGGCGAGCCCGGGTAGCTGAAGTTGCTGGAGTTCGTCGAGCAGGCCATCGAGGCTGAGCGAATACTCAACATAAGATTCAAAATCGCCGGACAGACGGTACTGCTGCCAGCGCGACTCAAGTGCTTCGCCAATGGCGAGTATGGAATGCGGAATCGAACTCATGGGACTCCGAAATAAAAAGATGGATACCAGGTGCTGTTACATTGACGAAACAGCGATCAATAGCGATTATTCGTCATGACTGGCTATCATACAGGTAGGACGATTCTCACACCATGCAAACAAGCGTCCTCTCGTGAAAGTAGTATAGGATTACACTTATCAGGCTAGATGACCTTCAAGATCGCGGCGCTGCTACTTCGATGAAAACCCGGAATCGGATTTCTGAATCACGATGTATCGTTACTTGTACCGCAAGTGCGGTGCAGGATGGCAGTCGCTCTGAATTGTCCGCGTCATGACCCTCCCGCACGACGACGAGCTGATGGCCTTTGCGCCCGAGCCAATTGGCAAGGGTGATGGCGCTGATGATACCTCTGACAAAACCTGGCGAATTCTTCTGGTTGACGATGATTGCGAGGTTCATCAGGCAACACTGCTTGCACTGAAGAATGAAGTCATTGAGGGTCGGCCGCTGGAATTTCTTCACGCTTATTCTTCGGCTGAAGCCCGGGAGGTTCTGGTCGCCAAGCAGGGCATTGCGGTGATCTTGTTGGATGTCGTGATGGACAGCCCGGATGCCGGCTTGCGTCTGGTGCGTGTCATTCGCGAAGAGCTCGGCATGGCCGAGGTGCGCATCATCCTGCGTACCGGGCAGCCTGGCTACGCGCCTGAAATGAGGGTCATTCGTGACTACGACATCAATGATTACAAGTCCAAGGCAGAGCTGACCTATACACGGCTGGTGACTACACTCATCACGGCCATTCGTTCCTTTGAACAATTGCGTGTCATCAATATCAGCCGTCTGGGGCTGGGCATGATCGTGCGTTCTGCCGCCGAGCTGTTTGCGCATCGTGCGCTGGGCGATTTTGCCGAGGGTGTGCTGACACAGATTGCCGCCATGCTTGGTCTGGCACCTGAAGGATTGATCTGCGCCCATATTGCGAATCACGCTGATGGTGTTGTGATACCAGAAAATAAACTGGTTGTGGTCGGGGCGGCCGGGCGTTATCGTGACCAGATCAGTCAGCCGCTGGACGGCATGGTTGATAAGCGCATTGTCGAGACCATCAATTTGTGCGTTGCGCAGCAAAAAAACATTTACGGCCCCAACGAAACCGTGCTTTTTGTTCGCAACGCCTCAGGTCAGGCGGCGGCGGTGTTTCTCGACAGCAATCGGGTATTGAGCTCGACCGACCGACAGTTGCTGGAAGTGTTTTGCGTCAATATTGCGGTCGGTTTCGAGAATGTCGAACTATTTCGTGATCTCAGCTTCTTTGCCTATAACGACCCGCTTTGCCGGCTCCCCAACCGCACCCGATTGGTGGAAATCATTGACCAGCAGTTGCAGGAAGGGTGCCGGGATACGGTGCTGTGCGCTGCCGATATTGATCATTTTTCGTCCATCAACGATGCACTCGGTCATCGGAATGGTGATCTCTTGTTGCGCGCAGTCGCCGAGCGTTTGCGCCAGAATCTTGGTTCTGATGTGGTGTTGGCGCGCGTTGCCGGTGATTCCTTTGCCATGCTGGGCGAAGCCCGTTTGATTGATCCGGTATCGATCATTGCATTGTTCGATCAACCCTTTCAGATCGAAGAACATTCACTTTCGGTGCGTGTGACCATCGGTCAGGCCATGATTTCGGAGGTGGATGGCGGCGGTATTGATGTACTGAAGTGCGCCAACATTGCACTGAATCGGGCCAAACTCGATCAGCGGGGGAGTTACTACACCTATACACGCGCCATGGCGTCCGAGACACGTGAGCGCCTTACCTTGCTGCATGATCTGCGTGCGGCGATGAAAGCAGAAGTGTTACAGGTTTTTTATCAACCCAAGGTTGAGCTAGCCAGTGGTCGCATTGTGGGTGCTGAAGCCTTGTTGCGCTGGAAATATCACAACGGAACCTTTATCTCGCCCGACGTGATTGTTTCATTGGCCGAATATTCCGGACTGATTTTTGATCTGGGCGAATGGGTCATGCGCTCCGCCTGTCGGCAGGCGCGTACATGGCTGAATGAGGGCCACACCGATTTTTGTATCGCTATCAACGTTTCAATGAATCAGTTCCGCAGCCCGGATTTCATCGGCAGCGTGCAGGCTTGTATCGACGATATTGGCATACCTCCTTCGGCGATCGAACTCGAAATCACCGAGACAATCGCCATGCTTGAGGTTGATGTGGTGATCGATGCGTTGCAGGCGCTGAAAAAGATTGGCGTCAAGATTGCCATCGATGATTTCGGCACCGGGTTTTCGTCGCTGTCTTATTTACACCGGCTGCCGATTGACACGCTGAAGATCGATCGTGCCTTTATCAAAGACCTTTCACCCGAAACAGCGGGCACGTCGGACAGTCAGAGCGGCCCGACGATTGCCGAGATGATTCTGAATCTTGGCGAAGGGCTTGGTCTTGCATTGGTTGCCGAAGGGGTTGAAACCGAGTTTCACGTGAGCTATCTACGTGCGCTGGGTTGCGATTACGCACAGGGTTACTACTACGCCAAACCGCTTGATGCACACGCGTTTGCCGTGTGGCGCGATGATTACCTTGCGCGTTTGCCGCGCGCTTGAAACCTGTTTTAGATCATCTCTTAGATAACTTCAAGCAGTTTGATGCGCAGGCCTTCGGCTTCGCGCCGCCCTTCCCGTGAGCTGCTAATTGCACGATACCACTCGTCGAATGTGGCGCGTAGCGTTTCGTGTGTCTGGCACTTTCCGATCCGGTCAAGCAACGAACTGGTGCCTAGCGCACCCACAAAAGTCTTTAGCGTGTTGGTCATGAAGTTGCGTGCCTTGGCCAGGTTTTCCGGATTATTTTCACTGCTGATATCGCGAAAAGCGGGCGGTGGTAGCGGTAGTGAGGTATCAATCGTTGCAGGATTAACCGGATAGGCGATCGCCGCAACTTCTGCGGTTTTGATATAGCCGCCTTCTGCGAGCGCGGCCAAGGTGTCCGGCAGTTGTTCGTCGTTATTCATGCCGCGCAGATCATTAATGGTGCGTTTCCCGTCGATGAGAATCAGCACGCGGCGGTTGCGCAGGTTGAGCCCATCCGTGCGCTTTTCCATTTCCTCCTGCCCTTTTTCGGTCTTTGCGAAAACGGTTGTTGATTCCATTTTTTGACTCCTCCGATATTATTTTTTTGCCGGTTTCCCGGTCATACATGTTTTAGCACTATTCTATTCTTGCCAAGCGATACCGCCCCAATATTGTCGTTGCGTTGATTTTTCGCAGTTTACGGAGATATCGGAGCCTACTGTGCCTTACGTACTTGCACTCGATCAGGGGACCACGAGTTCGCGTGCCATCGTGTTTGATGGCGCGGGTCGGCCATGCGCTGTGGCACAGCAGGAGTTCGCGCAGCACTATCCGCAGCCCGGCTGGGTTGAACACGATGCACAAACCCTGTGGCGCACACAGGCTGCGGTGGCCATTGAGGTGCTGGCAAAGGCGGGCATTGCAGCGCGCGATGTCGCTGCGATCGGCATTGCCAATCAGCGCGAAACAACATTGCTATGGGATCGCAAGACCGGCACAACTGTGGCGCCAGCGATTGTCTGGCAGGATCGCCGCACGGCGGATCACTGCGCCGCTATGCAAGCGGCGGGGCGTGAAGCCGCAATTCGTGCCCGTACCGGGCTGCTGCTCGATCCCTATTTTTCGGCGACCAAGCTGGCCTGGTTACTCGACAGCCAACCGGGATTGCGTGCCCGTGCCGAGGCTGGCGAACTTGCATTCGGTACCGTGGATTGCTGGCTGACATGGCAGCTTACCGGCGGCGCGGTGCATGTCACGGATGCCAGCAATGCTTCGCGTACCTTGTTATTTGATCTGCATGAAGGTGCCTGGAGCGAGTCGTTGCTTGGTGAGTTCAACATTCCCCGCGCGGTGCTGCCAAAGATTGTCGATAGCTGTGGCATTGTCGGCACTGTTACCGCAATTTCGCAACTGGCGGGTATCCCTATCGCTGCGCTGATTGGCGACCAGCAGGGCGCGCTGGTCGGACAGGCCTGCTTTTCCGCCGGGCTGGCAAAAAATACTTATGGTACGGGGTGCTTTTTGTTGATGCACACAGGCAACAAGCCGCATGTTGCGTCGGGCGGCTTGCTGGCCACCGTGGCAACGCGGCAGGAGGGGCACCTGACTTACGCGCTCGAAGGTAGCGTATTCATTGGCGGTGCTGTGGTGCAGTGGTTGCGTGACGGACTCGGATTGATTCGCCAAGCTGCTGAAATCGAAACGCTTGCAGGCAGCGTTGCCGATACCGGCGGTGTTGTTTTCGTTCCGGCTTTTGCCGGACTGGGTGCTCCGCACTGGGACCCCTATGCGCGGGGTGCAATGTTTGGTCTGACCCGTGGTAGCACGGCAGCGCACATTGCGCGCGCCGCACTCGAATCCATTGCCTTGCAGGTTGCAGATCTGGTTAGTGCACTGGAGCAGGATGCCGGTCTGGCACTGGCGGAATTGCGGGTTGATGGGGGTGCGGCGGCGAACAATCTGCTGCTGCAATTACAGGCTGATTTGCTCGGTCGCCCGGTGGTGCGCCCTGTGGTCACCGAAACGACAGCGCTCGGCGCAGCTTATTTGGCGGGCATAGCGACCGGCGTGTGGGCTGGCGAAACCGAACTGGCTACGTTGTGGCGAGCCGAGCGTCGCTTTGAACCGGTGATGCCGGCAGCGCAGGCTGCGGCACTTCGGCGGCACTGGCAGGAAGCCGTGTCGCGCAGCCGCCATTGGGCCTCTTCGTGAGCGTGGCATCATGAAACGCGAAGTGATGCTGGTGCGTGCGGGTGAGCGCGGCCGCCTCTGGGATGTGCTGGTCATTGGTGGCGGCGCAACCGGGCTGGGCATTGCCGTTGATGCCGCCTCACGCGGGCATTCGGTGCTGCTGGCCGAGCGTGATGATTTTGCCAAGGGCACATCGAGTCGTTCGACCAAGCTGATTCACGGCGGTGTGCGCTATTTGCAGCAGGGTAATGTTGCGTTGGTAGTTGAGGCATTGAAAGAACGCGGCTTGCTGCGCCGAAATGCGCCGCACTTGGTGCACGATCTTGCCTTTGTGGTGCCGAGTTACGCCTGGTGGCAGTCTCCGTTTTATGGGGTGGGGCTCAAGCTCTATGATTTGTTGGCGGGTGAATATGGATTTGGTGCCTCAAGCCATCTTGACATTGATGCCGTGCGGACAGCGATCCCGACCATTGAAACCGAAGGGCTGCTGGGTGGCACGCGCTATTTTGATGGTCAGTTTGATGATGCACGCCTCGCCATTGCACTCGCGCAAACGGCTGCCGCGCACGGCGCAACGCTGGTCAATTATTGTGGCGTGGTGGCGCTGCGTAAAACCGGGCCGCATATCCGTGGCGCGGTGTTGCGTGATGCTGAATCGGGCAATGAGTTTGAAGTGTGCGCGCGAGTCGTCATCAACGCCACCGGACCATTTTGCGACGCGGTGCGGCGACTGGATGACCCTGCTGCGCGATTGCTGATTGCGCCCAGTCAAGGCACCCATCTGATTTTGCCGCGCGAATTTTTACCCGGCGATGCCGCGATCATGGTGCCGCATACCAGCGATGGCCGTGTGATGTTTGCTATTCCATGGCTTGGCCGCACGCTGATCGGTACCACCGACGTTGCGGTGGCGCAGGTGATGTCAGAACCATTACCGCAGCATGCGGAAATCGATTTTTTACTGACTACGGCTAATCGTTATCTGACGCGGCATGCGACGCCGGCCGACATTCTCTCGGTGTTTGCCGGTATTCGCCCGTTGGTATCCGGCGACGCAGGAGCAACCGCGTCGCTGTCGCGCGAACATGCGCTGGT
>CAJAWW010000060.1 GCA_903946745.1 uncultured beta proteobacterium | reverse complement strand
GGCGGATTATTCTTTGCCGGCCAGATCAATGGCACCACCGGTTATGAGGAGGCGGCTGCACAAGGCTTGCTTGCTGGTGTCAATGCGGGGCGTGCAGCGCTGCAGCTATCGCCGTGGGCACCGCGGCGAGATCAGGCCTATCTTGGCGTGTTAGTCGATGATCTCGTAACGCGAGGGGTTTCTGAGCCCTACCGGATGTTTACCAGTCGTGCCGAATACCGACTGTCACTGCGCGAAGATAATGCTGATCTGCGTTTGACGGAAATTGGCCGCAGCTTGGGGTTGGTGGATGATGTGCGATGGGCGGCTTTCAATCGCAAGCGCGATGCAGTGGCGTACGAATCCGAGCGGCTGAAGTCGGTTTGGCTCAATCCGCGCTTGCTTCCGAGATCAGATGCTTTGCGCGTACTTGGGCAGGCCATGGAGCGCGAATATCGTTTGTTTGATTTGTTGCGTCGCCCCGAGGTGAATTACATGGATTTGATGACGCTGCCCGGTGCAGGGGAGGGTGTGGTTTTGCCAGAGGTCGTCGAGCAAGTTGAGATTCAGGCAAAGTATCAGGGTTACATAGAGCGTCAGAAAGACGAAGTAGAGAAGAGTCTGGCGCATGAGTCGCTTGGCTTGCCGCCGGACCTTGATTATTCAGCGGTACAGGGGCTCTCGATTGAGGTGCGTCAGCGACTGGCGCAGGTGCGGCCGGAGACGCTCGGTCAGGCGTCGCGTATGCAGGGGGTGACTCCGGCGGCGATCTCGTTGCTGTTGGTTCATTTGAAGCGGCAGCGGGCGGTATGAGCGCGGCACATCTGCTGGAAGATGGCCTTGTCGCGCTGGATTTGGCTCTGTCGGCAGCCACGCGCACCCGGTTGCTCGACTATATTGCGCTTCTGGTCAAATGGAATCGCACTTACAATCTGACCGCGATTCGTGATGAGTGTGACATGGTGACGCAGCATTTGCTCGATTCGTTGTCGGTGCTGCCGCAGTTGAAAAAAATCCTGGCGTGCGGCAGTGCGCTGACGGTGAAACCAAGGCGATTGGCCGATGTGGGCAGTGGTGCCGGATTGCCGGGGATTCCGCTGGCAATTGCCTGTGCCGAGACGTCTCCGGAACTTGTCGTGACACTGATCGAGACGGTGGAAAAAAAGTCGGCCTTTCAGCGCCAGGTAAAGATAGAGCTTGGGTTGGATAACGTTCTGGTTGCATCGTCGCGGGTTGAAGATCTCCCCGGCGGGGTGTTCGATGCGGTGATTTCTCGAGCTTTTGCCAACCTAGAGGATTTTGTTCGTCTTGCCGGCCATCTGCCTGCGCCCGGTGGTGTGCTCTGCGCTATGAAGGGGCATGTCATTCCGGCCGAAATGGAGCGTCTGCCATCGCCCTGGCGGATACGCCAATGCCTTCCCTTGCAGGTCCCCGGGCTCGATGCCCGGCGTCACTTGATTGTTTTGGAGAACGTTTGACGATGCACATATTTGCCATAGCTAATCAGAAGGGTGGCGTAGGAAAAACCACCACTGCAGTCAATCTTGCCGCGGCTTTAGCCATGAGTGGGCAGCGCACTCTGCTGGTCGATCTTGATCCGCAGGGCAATGCCACGATGGGTAGCGGAGTCGAGAAGCGCGATTTGAAAGCTTCTGTGTATCAGGTGTTGCTACAAATGGCGACGCTGGAAAGTGCACGAAAGCGATCGCCGCAGGGCAATTACGATGTGTTGCCAGCTAACCGCGACCTTGCTGGTGCTGAGGTCGAACTGGTTGATCTTGATCTGCGCGAGATGCGACTCAAGGGAGCTCTGACCCAGCACAAGGATGATTACGATTTTGTTCTGATTGATTGTCCGCCCTCATTGTCGATGCTGACGCTCAACGGCTTGTGCGCTGCCCACGGAGTGATCATTCCGATGCAGTGTGAGTACTACGCACTAGAAGGCCTGTCGGATCTGGTCAATACCATCAAGAAAGTGCATGCCAATCTGAATCGCGATCTAAAGATCATCGGTTTGTTGCGTGTCATGTTTGACCCGCGTAATACGCTGTCGAATCAGGTGTCCGATCAACTGGTTCAGCACTTTGGCGACAAAGTATTCAAAACGCTGGTGCCGCGCAACGTACGTCTTGCCGAGGCACCCAGCTATGGTGTCCCGGGCGTGCTTTTTGATAAAGCCGCCAAAGGCGCGCAAGCCTACATGACGTTTGCTGCAGAATTGATTGAACGCGTTAATTCCTGGAAGGAAGCAGCATGAATCCCCCCAAACAAAAAGGATTGGGCCGCGGTCTGGATGCACTTCTGGCCGCCAATAATTCATCGGAAGCCCAGCGTCAGGATCGCTTGTCAGTCGGCGCCTTGCAGCCTGGCAAATACCAGCCGCGGACACGCATGGATCCGGGTTCGCTAGAAGAGTTGGCGGCATCCATCAAAGCACAGGGCTTGATTCAGCCGATCTCGGTGCGTCCTGTGGCGGGTGACCGCTATGAAATTATCGCTGGCGAACGGCGCTGGCGTGCCGCACAGATTGCTGGCCTGACCGAGGTGCCGGTATTGATCCGGGAAATTCCCGACGATGCTGCGCTGGCCATGTCGCTGATTGAAAACATTCAGCGTGAAGATCTCAATCCGCTGGAAGAGGCAGCCGGTATTCAGCGCCTGATCGACGAGTTTCAGATGACCCATCAAACCGCCGCGGATGCAGTGGGTCGTTCGCGCTCGGCGGCTACCAATCTGCTGCGTTTGCTCCAGCTTGCCAAGCCGGCGCAAGACATGTTGATGGCGGGTGACATCGAGATGGGTCATGCGCGCGCCTTGTTGCCGTTAAGCAAAAGCGAACAAGGTCGCATTGCCGCGCTCATTGTGGATAAGGGTTGCTCGGTGCGTGAAGCAGAGCGGATGGTGGCGCGTGAGCTGAATCCGCCGCAAAAGAAGGGCGAAGAGCGCAAGCCTGATCGTGATCTGCTGCGCCTTGAAGAAGACTTGTCGGATCGGCTCGGGGCTACAGTCAAGATTGCAGCAAATCGCAAGGGGGCGGGCAGTCTCAGCATTCGTTTTGGCAGTCTCGATCAGTTGGATGGTCTATTGTCTCGGCTGGGTTGAGTTTAGGGTCGGCTAGTATGCAATTGGTATTTTATTTTCGGCGATTGCAGCGCGTTTTTTGTCATCGAATATTTGACAACTGATGGCTGAAACTTTATATTCGCGAGCTTTCGTGAAAGACATGGTCTACTAGATGTTTCGGACTGTGTTGTTGCAGTGTGTTGCGACGTTGATCGCGGCGGGGCTGGCAGGTCTCTGGATAGGGACGCGGGGTGCGGTATCCACGGTGTTAGGTGGTGCGGCCTACCTCTTACCCAATCTGCTGTTTGTGGTGCGTCTCAGGGCTGCGGCAAATCGTGGCCAAGCCAGTGCGGCGACGTTTTTTGTCGGTGAGTTGGTGAAGATTGTCGCTACGATAGGAATTTTGGTGGCTGCGCAGAGGTTTTATGACGTGCATTGGTTGGCTTTGCTCGTTGGGCTCTTCGTGGCTTTGAAAGCGAATCTGTTTGCGTTCTTGTTGAAGACCTGAGACCTGACAATATGGCAACCGGTACTGAGCACGCTCCCACCGCTGGTGAATACATCGGCCACCACCTGACCCACCTGACCAGTACCGGGCATAAGCAAGCCTCGGTAATCGATTGGTCGGTACTCAATGTCGACACCATCTTCTGGTCTATCGCCATGGGGTTGTTGGGAATATTTCTGCTTTCGCGCGCCGCCAGCAAGGCCACTTCTGGCGTGCCTGGCCGGTTCCAGGCGGCTGTCGAAATCCTGGTTGAAATGGTGGAATCGCAATCGAAAAACATTGTCCATGGTGATCGCAGTTTTATCGCCCCGGCCGCGCTGACGGTTTTTGTCTGGGTGTTGTTCATGAATGCCATGGACTTCTTCCCGGTCGATATGTTTCCCCGTATCGGCGAACTGTTCGGCATTCACTACCAGCGCGTCGTGCCGACCGCCGACTTGAATGGCACCTTGGGCATGTCCATTGGCGTGCTGCTGATGTGCATCTACTACAACATCAAGGTCAAGGGCTTCGGCGGCTGGCTGCATGAGCTCTTCACTGCCCCGTTTGGCAATCACCCGCTGTTGTACCCGGTGAACTTTGCTATGCAGATGATCGAATTCACCGCCAAAACCGTTTCGCATGGCATGCGACTGTTCGGCAACATGTACGCCGGTGAGCTGGTGTTCATGCTCATCGCGCTGATGGGCAGCACTGCTACCGCGGCCGGATTCTTCGGCCACGTGGTCGCCGGCTCGATCTGGGCCATCTTCCATATTCTGATTGTTGTTCTGCAAGCTTTCATCTTCATGATGCTCACGCTGGTGTATATCGGCCAGGCGCATGAGGGTCATTGATGTATCACTGAATTCTTTGTTTATTTGTAGTTTTTCTTTTACCAACCTCAACATCGTAAAAAAGGAGTTGTCATGGAACACGTTCTTGGTTTCGTAGCTCTGGCCGCTGGCCTCATCATCGGTCTGGGTGCAATCGGTGCCTGTATCGGCATCGGCATCATGGGCTCGAAGTATCTGGAAGCGTCTGCCCGTCAGCCCGAGCTGATGAATGCCCTGCAGACCAAAATGTTCCTCCTCGCCGGCCTGATCGACGCTGCGTTCCTGATCGGTGTGGGTATCGCGATGATGTTCGCTTTTGCCAACCCGTTCGTTCTCAAGTAATCGACTCCCTCATCCAATAAGGAGCGACTACCGTGAATCTGAACGCAACGCTGTTTGCCCAGCTTGCAGTGTTCTTCATTCTGGCGTGGTTCACGATGAAATTCGTGTGGCCACCTATCATGAAGGCACTCGACGAGCGTGCGGGCAAAATCGCTGACGGGCTCGCGGCTGCAGATAAGGCTAAGGCTGATCTGGCGCATGCAGAAAAGAAGGCAACTGACGAGCTGCGCAAAGCACGCGAGTCGGCTGCTGAATTTCGCAGCGGTGCCGAAAAGCAGGCAGCACAGTTGATCGAGGAGGCCCGTACCGAGGGTGTCCGCATCGTCTCTGCCGCCCGTACTGCTGCCGAATCCGAAGCTGCCGCCGCCTCTCAGCGTGCCAGGGAAGCCCTGCGCGAGCATGTGGCACAACTTGCTGTGGCTGGTGCCGAGAAGATCCTCCGCAAGGAGATCAACGCTACCGCCCACGCCGAGTTGCTGACGCAACTCAAGTCCGAGCTTTAATCCGCCATGGCCGAAAACGTCACCCTTGCGCGTCCCTATGCCGAGGCCGCTTTCAGTCTGGCCAAGGGAGCCAAAGCCTTGCCGGCATGGTCCGATGCGCTGGGCCGTCTTGCTGCCGTCGTCACCCGTCCGGAAATGGAAGAGTGCATTGGCAGCCCGCGTCTGCAGCCGGCTCAGTTGGCACAGCTCTGTCTTGATGTCGTCGGCGCAAGCCTGACGGCCGATCAGCAGAACTTCGTCCGTGTGCTGGTCGACAATGAGCGTCTGACCGTGCTGCCCGAGATTGTCGGGCTTTATGAAGAGCTCAAGCATGGCCACGAAGGTATCAAGGATGCCGAGATCACCTCGGCGTTTGCCCTTGATGCTGGTGCGCTTGCAGCGCTGGTGGCTGATCTTGAGCACAAGTTCGGCGGCAAGGTCCACGCCACCGTCACGGTTGATCCAGAACTCATCGGCGGCGTCCGTATTGCCATCGGCGACGAAGTCATCGACGCCTCGGTCCGCGGCAAGCTTGCTGCCATGGCTACTGCGCTGAAACATTAAGCGCCACAGAACCAGGAGTATTTCCATGAACCTCAATCCCTCCGAAATCAGCGACCTGATCAAGAGCCGGATCCAGAACATGCAGTTGGCCGCCACCGCCCGCAACGAGGGCACCGTGGTTTCGGTCACTGACGGCATCTGCCGTATTCATGGTCTGGCCGACGTGATGCAGGGCGAAATGCTGGAATTCCCCGGCGACACCTTCGGTCTGGCGCTGAACCTCGAGCGCGACTCCGTCGGTGCCGTGGTCCTCGGTGACTACGAACACATCTCCGAAGGCGCCACCGTCAAATGTACCGGCCGC
>CAJAWW010000059.1 GCA_903946745.1 uncultured beta proteobacterium | reverse complement strand
GTTATTTTGCAAAATTTGAAGCCATCGGCGTGCGCTGGGATAACTCGCCGTTGAGCAAAGGCCCGGCCGGTAGCGCTACCCGCTCTGGCCAGTTACAGATCACCCATGTGACCGACCGCGACTTTGCGCCCTGGCGCAAGACTGCGGACGCGCACAATCTGCGTGCTTTTTTGAGCGTACCGCTGATCTTGCGTGGCGAGGTGTTTGGCAACTTTACCCTGGCGTCACGCAGCGACCATGTCTTTGACAATGCCCCCACGGTGCGCCGCCTGACCGACATTGCCGGTCGTATCTGCGTGGCCGAAGAGCGCGCCATGGACCACGAACAACTGCGCCTGTTGCAAGCGGCGTTATCAGCCGCCGCCAATGGTGTATTCATCACTGACCAAAATGGTCGCATCGAATGGCTCAATGCGGCCTTTGTCACCATCACCGGCTATAGCGAGGCCGAAGCCTTGGGCGCGTCACCGCGTCTGCTGCGTATCGGCAAGGGCGACAGCAGTTTTTTTGCCGAAATGCTGCAAAGCATTGCCGAAGGGCAGGCCTGGTCGGGCGAAACCTCAGAGCAGCGCAAGGATGGCACCCAGATCACCCTGCGCCAGACCATCACGGCGATTCGTGATGAAAGCGGCGAAGCTCGCCACTTCATTTCCATTCTGGAAGACGTCACCATCACACGCGCCGCAGAAGAAAGCGTGATGCGCCTGGCGCACTACGATCATCTGACCAACTTGCCCAATCGTGCCTTGTTCAACGACCGCCTGCATAACGCCGTTGCGCGGGCGAATCGCAGCAAAGATGTCATGGCGCTGATGTTTCTCGATCTCGACCACTTCAAAGCGGTGAACGATACCCACGGCCATGACGTGGGCGATTTGCTGTTGCAACAGGTGGCACAACGCTTGCAAGCCTGTGTGCGTGCCTCGGATACGTTGGCACGACTGGCCGGCGATGAATTCACCATTTTGTTGCCAAGCGTGGCCGCGCGTGAAGATGTCATCGTGGTGGCCGAAAAAATCGTGGCGGCCTTTGCCTCACCCTTCAATCTGGGCAACATCACATTGGACAGCGGCGTGAGCGTCGGTATCGCATTGTTCCCGACTGATGCAGCGGACGCTGCCCCGTTGTTGAAACACGCCGATACCGCAATGTATGTCGCCAAGCGCGGTGGCCGCAACGGTTACGCATTTTATGGTGACCCGTTGAACCCTTCCCCTGTTCTCCCGCAGTAAGGCAACCGCGCACGCACGCGATGGATGAGATTTTTACCGCCTTTACCGAGGACGCCGCCGAACTGCTGACGGCGATGGAAAGCGGTCTGCTGCAACTGGAAGAAGGCAGTGCCGATGCTGAAACCCTGAATTCAATTTTTCGCGCCGCCCACACCATCAAGGGCGATGCGGGCGTGGTTGATCTGCCGCATATTGAACAGTTCGCGCATGTCATGGAGAACTATCTCGACCTGCTGCGCAAGAACGAACTGGCGGTGTCGCGCCCGCTCATTACCCTGTTGCTGCGTTGCTGCGATCACTTTCGGGTTCTGTTTGTCGATATTCGTGCGGGTCATTTGCAACCGGGTGCCGAACATTTGGCCGCCGGCGATGCGCTGGGCCGGGCTTTGCATCAATTGGTCGGCGGTGCTCCGTTGCCCGTGGTTGCTATCCCGGAACCAGCACCCACAAACAACGGGGTACCGCCCACCCTGGCCGAGTGCTGGCATATCGTCATCCACTTTGGTACGGAAGCGTTCCGTAATCGCACGGATCCCATCGACTTTTTGCGTCATCTGGCCACGCATGGTCAGATCGTTGCCCTGAACTGTCTGCTCGATCGCCTGCCGGATGCCAGCGTGATGGATGCCGAAACCTGTTATCTGGGTTTCGAGGTGTATCTGGCCAGCGGGGAATCCAAAGACACGATCGAGCGCAGTTTTGACTTCCTGCAAGGTCAGTGTGCGTTGCAGGTGCGCGCGCCGGAAAGTCGTGTGGTCAGCACCATTGACACGATTGAAGACCTGCCGGAAGAAGCCATGCGGCTGGGCGAAATCCTGTTGCACAGCAATGCCGTGACTCGCCGCGATATCGATCAGGGCATGGCGTCGTTGCGTGCGGCTACGGTCGCATTGCCAGAAGGGGCTGTTCCGCCGCATCTGGGCGAGATACTGGTGGCGCAGGAACTGGTGCAACCGGAGATTGTCGAGGCGGCGGCCAACAAGCAAAAACAGGTTGCCGTGCATAAGTCGGACGAGGCGCGGCAGATTCGGGTGCGTGCCGAAAAGCTCGACCAACTGATCGATCTGGTGGGCGAAATGGTGGTGTCAAGCGCCAGCGCCTGCACCATGGCGCGCGGCATCGGACATTCGGGGTTGATGGAAACCAATGCCGGTCTGGCTCGGTTGATTGAAGACATGCGCGAACTGTCATTGCAGTTGCGCATGGTGCAAATTGGTGAAACCTTCAACCGCTACCGCCGCGTGGTGCGCGACATGGCGCGCGACAAGGACATGGAAATCGATCTTGTCATCAGCGGCGAGGAGACTGAACTCGACAAGAATCTGATCGAGAAAATTGGTGACCCCATTTTGCATCTGGTGCGCAATGCCATCGATCATGGCATCGAACCGGCCGCAACGCGCTTGGCAGGCGGCAAGCCGGCGAATGGACGTGTCACACTGAACGCCTATCACGAAACCGGTGGCATTGTGATCGAAGTGAGCGACGACGGTGCCGGGCTGAACCGTGCGCGAATTCTCGCCAAAGCCTTGCAACGCGGACTGGTTCACGAAGATCAGGATTTAACCGATCAGGAAGTTTTTGATCTGATTTTTGTGCCGGGATTTTCCACCGTCGATCAGGTCACCAACCTCTCCGGGCGCGGTGTTGGCATGGATGTGGTGCGCAGCAATGTTGCCGCCCTGCGTGGCACGGTGGACGTGCGCACCGCACCCGGTGCCGGTTGCTGCTTCGTCATCCACCTGCCGCTGACCATGGCCATCATCGACGGTTTTCAGGTCGAGGTCGGCCG
>CAJAWW010000058.1 GCA_903946745.1 uncultured beta proteobacterium | reverse complement strand
GGTCGGATCGTAGCTGATCTCCCAAACCTCAGGCACATCTTGCAGCACGGCGACAAAACTTCGCCGTGGTGCAGCATCATGAACCGATAAAACGCGCGACGTTGCGGTGCGTTCCTTGTTGGTCACCGCATGCACCCGAAGCAAATTCAAGTCAGCATCCAGCAGCACCAGCGTGCGCGGCAACGCGTTCGCGACCGCAATAAACTGCCCGTCGCCCGACACCGCAATATTGCGCGCATCAATGCCGGCACGAACCTCGGTGACCACTTTGAGATTCCACAGATCGTACTTGCTGATCCAGCCATCGCGTGAGACAAAAAATGCGTAGCGGCCATCGGAAGTGAACTTCGGTTCGTCATGCAGCACACCACGCGCCGCGAAGCGATGGATCGGCTCCAGTTTGTCACCATCGAGAATACTGATGTGATGAGCGCCGGCTTCCAGCACCCAAAACAGGTTCATCATGTCCACGCCCGCAAAAACATCGGCTGGTCGCGCGGGCAAACCGGCGTGATGAACGATGCGCGAGGCGCGGATATCCGCGACACCAAAAGTCGACGCCGAATCTACGGCAACGGCTGAATCCGCAAGCACATCAAGGCTCAGAGCCTGCAATACCATCAGCAGCAGAAACAAAAAACGCTTCACTTGAGAATTCCCCTTGTCACAAGGACGTTGACACGCATCAAGGTTACCCTATACAAACCAGCATTTAATCGTCGCCTTCATTTCACGCTCTATTTCACGCTTTTTTTTGCGCGGAGAATCGCATGTTTCGTATATCGCAGTTCATGCAGGAACTTGAATCCCCCTCACCGGTACAGCCAAGAAGAAACCCTCCCGGACCCGTGGTGATCTGGAATCTGATCCGGCGCTGCAACCTCACCTGCAAGCATTGCTATTCGATTTCTGCCGACAAGGATTTTGCCGGCGAATTATCCACCACCGAAGTGTTTTCGGTGATGGATGATCTCAAACAGTTTCGCGTTCCGGCACTGATTTTGTCCGGTGGCGAACCGCTGCTGCGTCCGGACATTTTTGAGATTTCCGCGCGCTCGAAAGAACTCCGTTTCTTCACCGCACTTTCGTCCAACGGCACGCTCATTGATACGAGCAATATCGAAAAAATTGCCGCCATCGGCTACGATTATGTGGGTATCAGCCTCGATGGCATCGCCGACACGCATGACAAATTCCGGCGCATGAAGGGTGCTTTCGTGAAATCACTGGCCGGCATCCGGTTGTGTCACGAAGCGAACCTGAAAGTTGGCGTGCGTTTCACCATGACGCAAGACAACGCCCACGACCTGCCTGCACTGTTGAAGTTATGTGAGGACGAAGGCGTCGACCGCTTCTATTTTTCGCACCTCAACTACGCCGGTCGCGGCAACAAAAACCGCAAAACCGACGCCCGTTACCAGGCCACCCGGCAGGCCATGGATCTGCTGTTCGACACCTGCCTCGACTACCACCAGCGCGGGCTGGAAAAAGAGTTCACCACCGGCAACACCGATGCCGATGGCGTGTATATGCTGCACTGGGTGCGCCGGCGTTTCCCTGAAAAAGCCGCGCACATCGAAGCCAAGCTCAAGCAGTGGGGTGGCAACGCCAGCGGCGTCAATGTGGCCAATATCGACAACCTCGGTAACGTTCATCCGGACACCATGTGGTGGCATTACAACCTCGGCAACGTGCGTGATCGCCCGTTCTCAACCATCTGGCAGGACACCTCAGACCCGCTCATGGCCGGGCTGAAAGCCTTGCCGCGCACCGTGGGCGGACGCTGCGGCAGTTGCACGCATTTTTCGATTTGCGGCGGCAACACGCGGGTACGTGCCCAACAAATGACCGGCGACGCATGGTCGGAAGACCCCGGCTGCTACCTGACCGATGAGGAAATCGCAGCATGAGAATCACATTGCGAATCACAGTGCTGTTTGCCCTGTTTTTGCTCATTGGTAGCGCACAGGCCAGCGAACCCGCCGCGCTCTATCAGGAGCACTGCGCCGCCTGCCACGGCAAAGACCGCTTCGGCAGCATGGGGCCGGCCTTGCTGCCGGAAAGTCTGGAGCGGCTTAAAAAAGCCGACGCACTGAAAACCATTCGCGACGGCCGCCCCGCCACGCAGATGAACGGCTTTGCCGACCGCCTCAACGAAGCCCAGCTCAACGCCCTGACCAGCTACCTCTACACCCCCGTCTCCTCAGCGTCGACTTTTGGTGCAGACGATATTCGTGCCTCGCGCATCGTCCATCACGACCGCGACAGCCTGCCATCCGTGCCGAACGCACTGCTGGCAGGCCGCGACCGGATGAACCTGTTTCTGGTCGTGGAAGTGGGCGACCACCACGTCAGCATTCTCGACGGCGACAAGCTGGAAGCGATCCATCGTTTTCCCACCCGCTACGCGCTGCATGGTGGCCCCAAATTCACCGCCGATGGCCGCTTCGTATTTTTCGCCTCGCGCGATGGCTGGATCAGCAAATTCGACATCTGGAATCAGAAAATGCTGGTTGAAGTGCGCGCCGGCATCAACACCCGTAATGTCGCTGTTTCGGCTGAGGGAGAATGGGTCATCGCCGCAAACTACCTGCCGAACTCGCTGGCGCTGTTCGATGCCGAGCTGAATCTGGTCAAGGTGTTCTCCGTCACCTCGGCGGATGGCAAGCGCAGCTCACGCGTGTCAGCGGTTTACGACGCCGCGCCGCGCAACAGTTTCGTCGCCGCGATGAAGGACATTCCGGAAGTGTGGGAAATTTCCTACGATCCCGCGTCCTCATCCGGCTTTCACCAACTGCGTCGCACTGAACTGGACACCACGCTCGACGATTTCTATTTCGATGCGTCCTACGCCAACCTGATGGGCTCCAACCGCGACGGCAAGGCTCAGGTGGTCAATCTCGACATGCGCCGCAAGGTCGCCGATCTTGAGCTCTCCGGCATGCCGCATCTGGGCTCCGGCATCACCTGGGCCTGGCAGGGGCGCACCGTGATGGCCAGCCCCAACCTGAAAGACGGAGCCGTCAGCGTCATCGACATGAAGACCTGGCAAACCGTGAAAACCATTCCGACGCTGGGCCCCGGCTTCTTCATGCGTTCGCATGAAAACTCGCGCTATGC
>CAJAWW010000057.1 GCA_903946745.1 uncultured beta proteobacterium | reverse complement strand
TCTTGTCAGCGTCAAAGTTCGGCAGTTGCTGTCGAATGGCCGATTCGGCTCCCTTCAGAATGCGCTGCACCGAGTTGTTGGCATAGATGATGGTGCGATCCGTGTTCGCAATCATCACCCCGGTGCTCACGTTGTCCAGGGCAATCTTGATGCGCAGCGTTTCGTCCGCCTGACGCTTGGATTCGGCCAGCTCGAAGCCCAGACGGTTCTGCATGGTCTCCAGCCCCTGCAGTACTCGACCCACTTCGTCATCCGAATCCACCTTCAGCGGGGTATCGTATTTGCCGGCTGAAAGCGAACGGAAGGTCGGCAGCACGGTGTCCTGCAACGGCAGAATAATCATGCGGCGCGCCAGCGTATAGACAATCATCACCAGAGCCAGCGCCATCAGAACGCTGCCGCCGAATATCCAGAGCAGGATGCGATTCGATAACGCCTCGAATTCGTGTATGTAGGTACCGCCCGCCACCACCCATTTTGAGTCGGGCAGTGTCTCGAACACCACCACCTTGTCACGCGCCGTGGAATCGCCCAGTTCCGTGTTCATCCACGGGTAACGGATCACCCCTTGCTTTTGCTCCAGAATTTCCTTGATGAACTCGCGTCCGCCGGCGTCCTTGGCAGCAAGCAGGTTTGCACCTTCCTTGGCGGGATGAATCAGCAGCGTGCCGTAATCCTTGCCCGGATTGCCCTCGAGGACATAGTAGTAACCGGTTGCACCAACTTTCAGCGCCTTGATCTTGCGTTTCAGCCCGTCGAGTTCACTGGAGATGTCGAGACCCACAAAACTGGCACCAATCACCTTGCCAGCCTTGTCCTTGATCGGCGAGTAACTGGTGTAGAAATCCTTGCCAAACAGCTTGGCGCGGCCAATAAATGACTTGCCTGCGGTGAGTCGGGCATGGGCAGGATGCGCCGGATCGAGCACCGTGCCGATGGCACGCTCGCCGTTTTCCTTCTTGACCGACGTCGTGATACGCAGAAAATCGCTGCCTTGGGCTGCGAACAACGTCGAGACCGCGCCAGTGCGCTGGGTAAAATTATCGACGTCCTCGAAATTATTGTTGAGGATCTCGCTCTTGCCATGGCGCAGCACCGGCGCATCGGCAGCCCCTTCCAGCGTGATGCCATCATGAAACAGGCTATCAAAGGCGCTGTTTAATTGCGTCGTCTCGCGAGCCAATGAGCTCAGGCGGATGTCAATCATGTTCGCGATCAGGGCAACATTGGCCGTCAGATCGCGTTCACCATCGCGCGTCAGTGCATCGCCCACCGATCGGTTCAGGGTCATGATGCTACCGGTCAAGACCACACCGATCGCCGCAAGACAACCCAGCACCAGCTTGCCGGAAACCGACATGTCGCGCCAACGTTGCTGCAGCCTTGCCACCAGGCCGGTCGACGCCACCCAACCATGCACGACACGCATGCCACCGGCCTTGCCTTCGCGAAATAACCGGTACGCGCCCTCGGCAGCCGTCACCTTGTCGCGTGAGGGCTTGCGCCGCACCGACATGTAACCAACCACCTGACCGCCTTCCCACACCGGTGCGGCATGCGCCTCAACCCAGTAGAAGTCGCCGTTCTTGCAGCGGTTCTTGACGTAACCCACCCAGGGGCGACCCGCTTTCAGGTCGCGCCAGAGATCTTCGAATGCCTCCGGCGGCATGTCCGGATGCCTTACCAGATTGTGTGGCTCACCAATCAACTCGGCCTCGGTAAAGCCGCTGATTTTCAGAAAATCATGGTTGACATAGGTGATACGGCCCTGAAGGTCGGTGCGCGAGACGATCATCGTCGCATCGTCCAGCATGATCTCGTTCTGTGTTACAGGCAGGTTACTTCTCATGAATTGATTCCGTATCTATTCAGTGTGTGACTACTTTGTCGCGTGCTTTTCGCATTTGACGTCAATCAAAACTCTTCCCATTGCCCATCATCGTCGGCCAAATGCGCCGGTGGCAAACCTTTGGTACGCATTGCGCCGGTGTTACCTCCTTCAGTGGGTGCACCAACCTTCTTGCCGCCTCCTGCACCCGCCAACTTCCGTGGCGTGGCATCGCGCAGTGCCGATCCCGGCAGGGTGTTCATGGGGCGGCGACCGCCACCGCCGCCTTCGGCCAGTTTGAACATATTCACCGCCTGCACCAGTCCGCGTGCCTGCTCTTCGAGGCTCTCGGCTGCTGCGGCGGCTTCTTCAACCAGCGCGGCGTTCTGCTGCGTGACTTCGTCCATCTGGCTGACAGCCTGCGTAACCTGCTCGATGCCGCTGCTTTGCTCGCGGCTGGCGTTGCTGATTTCGGTCACCAGGTTGGCCACCTGCTGGAAGCTGGTGACGACTTCATCCATGGTGCTGCCGGCCTGATCGACCAGTTTGGCACCGCCTTCAACTTTGTCCACCGATTCAGCGATCAGGGTCTTGATTTCCTTGGCAGCAGTGGCGGAGCGTTGGGCGAGGTTGCGCACTTCGGTGGCGACGACAGCAAAGCCTCGGCCTTGCTCGCCGGCACGCGCGGCTTCGACGGCAGCGTTCAGGGCAAGAATGTTGGTCTGGAAGGCGATGCTGTCGATCACGCCAATAATGTCGGCAATCTTCTTGGAGCTGTCCTGGATGCCGGTCATGGTGTGCACGACTTGCTTGACCATCTGCCCGCCACGGGTGGCAATTTCGTTGGAGTTCTTCGCCAGATCGTTGGCTTGCCGTGAGTTCTCGGCGTTTTGCCGCACGGTGGCGTTGAGTTCTTCCATTGAACTGGCGGTTTCTTCGAGACTGCTGGCCTGTTCTTCGGTGCGACTGGACAGGTCGGTGTTGCCGGCGGCAATTTCCTGCGAGGCGGTGTTGATGGCTTCGGAGGCCTCCTTGATCCGGCCGACGACTTCGCGCAGCCGTTCGACGGTGGCGTTGGTGTCGTCTTTCAACTGCCCGAAGATGCCTTCGTAATTGGCGTCGATGGTCTTGGTCAGGTCGCCTTGGGCGACGGCTTGCAATACGAGGGCAACATCCTTGAGGCCGGTGGAGGTGACTTCGGACAGGGCGTTGAGGCCTTCAGAGAGTTGGCGGAAGAAGCCTTCCTTGCCTTCAAGGCTCAGGCGGGTTTCAAAGTCGCCCTGTTGCGCGCCTTGCACGATGCCGGCCACTTCGCGCTCGACCATGACTTCCGCCGTGCGATCAAGCCATTCGGCAACGGCACCAAGTCGTTCGTTACGCTCGTTGATGACAGGGCTGGCGGTGACACGCAAATGGCGTCCGCCAATTTCAAGGTTGGCGGTGTAAGTGCTGGTGAATTCGGCCAGCAGTTTGGCCTGATGTGCCGGATTCTTGTGGAAGCTGTCGATGTTCACGCCCATCATCTTGTCAGCGTCAAAGTTCGGCAGTTGCTGTCGAATGGCCGATTCGGCTCCCTTCAGAATGCGCTGCACCGAGTTGTTGGCATAGATGATGGTGCGATCCGTGTTCGCAATCATCACCCCGGTGCTCACGTTGTCCAAGGCAATCTTGATGCGCAAGGTTTCGTCGGCCTGGCGCTTGCCCTCCGCTAACTCAAACCCCATGCGCGTCTGCATCGACTGCAACCCCTGCAACACCTTACCCAGTTCGTCATTTTTGGAGATATCGATCTGGTTGGAATAATTGCCCTGAGCGACATTGTTAAGCGTTGACACTACATCGCCGAGCGGGCGGCGAATGGAGCTCAATAGACGCCAAGAAGCAAGAGCACCAATCAGACCGACCAGCAGCAGCGTAACGATCGTGACCAGCCGGGTATTACGATAGCGTTCTTGCGATTCGTTATGCTCAATCAACGCCTTGTCGCCATGATATTTGAACAGTTCATCAGCCTTGCCCGCTGCGGCAACGTAGCTGGGATTGACATTGCCCAGCAGCAACAAGTTAGCTTCGTTGAAATTACCATCGAGTATCGCCTTGCGTGCTGGAAGCAGTCCCTCCTGAACGTATTTCTTGCGCAGGATAGTGTAGTCGTCGCCTACTTTGCGATGCCCTTCACTACGAATCAGCGGTTGATATTTGACCCACAGATCGCCAATTTCCGCGATGTTCTTTTCAATCGCATCGGTATGCACTGTCAAAGGGTGATCGTGCAGTTTGGCGAAAGCACCGGCCGGATCATGCTGCAACGCGAGCAAAACCTGCGATCGGTTATCGGCCATCAGTTTGCCAATGCGACCAATCAAACGAACCGGTTCAAAGCGGCGCTCATACAACTCCTCAGCCGAATCATTGATGCGCGACATCGCAAACAACGTGTAGCCCGACATGGCAACGACCAGTAGGGCAAGGAACCCGAGCAGCGCTGTCAGCCGAGTACTAAGCGTCATATTGGCCCATTTGCTCTCGCTGCCCGTAACCGCCTGCCCATAACGGATGCGTAGGTTGCCCTGACGCTTTTCGCGGAACAGACGATACGCGTTTTCGGTCGCTTCGATCTGATCGCGGGCTGGCTTACGCCGCACCGAGATATAACCAACCACCTGACCAGATTCCATAATCGGTGCCGCATTGGCTAGCACCCAGTAGAAATCACCGTTCTTGCAGCGATTCTTGACCATGCCGGTCCAGGGCCGGCCGGCCTTGAGTGTGTTCCACAAGTCCGCAAAGGCCTCGGAGGGCATATCCGGATGACGCACGATGTTGTGCGGCTCACCAATCAATTCAGCCTCGGTAAATCCGCTGACTTGGAGAAAATCACGATTGATGTAGGTGATGCGACCCTGCAGATCGGTCTTCGACACGATCAACTGGTTATCTTGCAACACGTATTCGTTTTGAGTAACTGGCAGATTAGTGCGCATTATTCGTGATCTCCGTTTTTACAACGCACGGCACATGCGACGCCGCACATTTGAGTATTCATCAAAACGTTCCAGTGCATTGCAAGATCAGACTGCAACATCATCAACTAGCGCCATTTCCTGCGAAATCATCAGACGTTCAATATCCACCACAATCAGCATGCGCTCACCCAGCGTGCCCAGTCCCTTGATGTACTTGGTATCCACCGTGGCCGCGAACTCAGGGGCGGGGCGAATCTGATCCTGCCGCAACATGGTCACATCGGACACGCTATCGACCACAATGCCGACCACGCGACTGCTAATGTTGAGAATGATGACCACGGTAAACGGCGTGTAGTCGGCCTTGCCAACATTGAATTTGATGCGTAAATCAACAATCGGCACGATGGTGCCGCGCAAATTGATGACGCCCTTGAGAAATTCCGGTGCATTGGCGATGGTGGTCGGCGCTTCGTAACCGCGAATCTCCTGCACCTTCAAAATGTCGATGGCGTATTCTTCCGGCCCCAGCGTGAAGGTCAGATATTCCTGCGCGAAAGCGCCGTCTTCGGCGTCATCTCTGCCCTTGGCTGAATGTTCCTGAACCATGTTTCGCTCCTCGTTTCTTTTGCAGGGATTGCGGGGTTGTTTTCAGTCGCTTTTCAGCTGATTGCCAGGCGAGTTTTAAGCATTCGCCGGCAACATGCTGCGGGCCATGTGCACCAGCGCCACGACATCCAGAATCAGCGCGACATGACCATCACCCATGATGGTCGCTCCGGAAATGCCGGGCACCTTGCGGTAATTGGCCTCCAAACTCTTGATGACCACCTGATGCTGGCCGACCAGCGCATCGATGAACAACGCGGCTTTGGTGCCATCGGATTCCAGAATCACCATGATGCCCTGATCGAGCCGCGTCACCGCACCGGGGATATGGAAGATCTCGTGCAAAGCCACGATCGGCAGATACTCGCCCCGCACTTGAATCAAGCGCTCAACACCGGACACGCTCTTGACCATGCCCGGTTCGGCTTGCAGGCTTTCAATCACATAGCCCAGCGGAATGATGTAGGTTTCCTGACCCGCCGCCACCGACATGCCGTCGAGAATCGCCAAGGTAAGCGGCAGACGCACCGTCATGCGGGTGCCGACGCCGAGCATGGATTCAATCTCGACACGGCCACCCATGGCGGTAATGTTGCGCTTGACCACATCCATGCCGACGCCACGACCGGAGACTTCGGTTACTTGGTCGGCCGTAGAAAAACCGGGCTCAAAAATGAGCAGCCAGACTTCGGCATCGGTCATCTGGTCATGAATGCCGGGGAGATTGCGCTCCTTGGCCTTGGACAGAATCTTGGAACGATTGAGACCCGCCCCGTCATCACCTACCTCAATGACAATGTTGCCGCTTTGATGATAGGCCTTGAGGGTGATGGTGCCGGTCGGTTGCTTGCCCTTGGCGATGCGATCTTCGGGCATTTCGACGCCATGATCGAGGCTGTTGCGCACCAGGTGGGTGAGCGGATCGCTGATGCGTTCGATCAGGCTCTTATCCAGTTCGGTGTCTTCACCGATGGTTTTGAGTTCAACCTGTTTGCCCAGCTTTTGCGACAGATCGCGCACCACGCGCGGAAAGCGCGAGAACACCACTGAAATCGGCATCATGCGGATCGACATCACCGATTCCTGCATGTCGCGGGTATTGCGCTCAAGCTGGATGAGGCCGTTATGCAGGCGCTCAAACTCGACCGGATCGAGGGTGGAGGCCGACTGCGCAAGCATCGCCTGCGTGATAACCAACTCACCGATCAGATTAATCAATTGGTCGACTTTTTCGACATCGACACGAATCGAGGCATCGCCCCCTGCCGCTTTGGGTGCGGCACGTTTGGCCGGCGCGGCGACCCCGGATTTTTCTGCCAGAGTTGCGGCGGCGGGCGGTGTGACAGGGGTCAGAGTTGAAACGGAAACGGGAGCAGGAGCCGGCACATCAACAAAAAAGCCGAAACCCTCGCCTTCGCTGCCGGCCTTGGCTGCCATCAGCGGTGCCTGCTCCGGTGCCTGTGCATCGGGTGCGGGCAGATCCACAAAGAAACCAAAGGCTTCGTTTTCGCCCGACGCAACCATTGCACCTGTAGCCGGAGTTAGCGCTGGCTCTGCGGCAATGTCGGTAAAGAAACCGTAGCCCTGCTCGTCATCACTGGCTACGGGAACGGGGGCGGCGGCGGAATGGGCTGGAGATGGAAGAGTGTCACTGTTGAAAAATCCATAACACCCATCGCTATCGTCAGCGTCGGCATGATCCCCAATCGGCGCAATGCGTATGCTGTCACTGCGTGCGACAAACTCCAGCATGCCGCGCACGATGCCCAGATCAGCCTTGGCGGAGGCATGTAGCCGCCAAGGCTGATTGGCCTCTACCGAACCACGCTCGACGACTGTTATGGGCCAGCGGTGACCAAGTTCAGCCAACAAATTCTCAACCGCAGTTGCCGAGTCTTCCGGGCTCATATCAAGAATGAACCGGACATCGAATCCATCAGCGGCGGTAGCGTCAGCAGCAGTTCCAGCACGGGTTGCAGCGCCGGTTCCCGCACCGTGTTCCACACCAGCACTCTTGGCGGTAGCGGTGGCGTCACCACTTTCCACCGTCAGCTCTGAAAGACGTTTGCAGATCGCTGCAACCTGCTGTGGATCAGCCTCGCCAGCGCCCCTGTGCGCCGCCAGCAAATCCTTGAGAATGTCACCCGCATCGAGAAAGGCGTCAATCATCTCCGGGCGCAAGGCCAGTTCGCCCTTACGAATACGGTCGAGCAGATTTTCCAGAATGTGCGTGACTTCGGCCAGATCTGTAAACCCGAAGGTTCCGGCCGAGCCCTTGATCGAGTGCGCTGCGCGAAAAACGGCGTTGAGCTGTTCGGTGTCGGGATTGCTGACATCGAGCTCAAGCAGCAAGGCCTCCATCCCTGCCAAATGTTCCTGAGTTTCCTCAAAGAACACCTGATAGAACTGGGTCATGTCAATGGACATGCCGTCTCCCTGGTTGAGTCTGGGTATGAGTATGAATTGGGGTCAAAATCTAGGTCAAAACAAACCGTGCATCAGCCGATGACTTTTTTGACCACATCAACCAGTTTCTGAGGATCGAATGGCTTCACCAGCCATCCCGTGGCGCCCGCCGCGCGCCCCTGCGCCTTCATGGCGTCAGAGGATTCGGTGGTGAGCATAAGAATGGGTGTGGTTTTGTACTGCGCCATGGCGCGAAGGTTTTTGATGAGATTCAAACCATCCATGCGCGGCATGTTCTGGTCGGTCAGCACCAGATTGAAGGTTTTTGACTTAGCTTTTTCAAGACCGTCCATGCCATCGATGGCTTCGACAACTTCGTAGCCGGAACTCTTGAGCGTAAACGCAACCATCTGACGGATGGAAGCGGAATCATCAACTGCGAGAATGGTCTTTGACATCTATGGCCCCCTGGGGTTTCGGGAAATCTGATTGAAATCTTTTTGTTGAATCTATTTAATCGATGAAGTTCTATCGGCTCGAATCAAAACAACTCGACCTCACCGCGAACCACACTCTGCTGACTCACCGGATTGTTCATGGTGGTCAGCGACATATCTTTGAGACAGTCGCCCACACGTTGTGTCTCGGCTTGCAGCGCACGCACCGCCTCTGGCGTATCCAGATTGGCCGCATTTTGTTGCAGACTGCGAGCCAGTTCGCCAAGGTGGCGTGAAACGTCATCGACTGCCGCGATGCGACGCACCACATGATCGAGCAATTGCGACACCATGTCCTGAAACTGTAACGCGGTAATCGCACGGCCGACCTCGACGTCAACCGCATCGGCAATCCCGCCGAGTTGTCCGATGGCCAAAATGCGGCCACGGTTCTGAGTTTCCATGGTGCCGATAATTTCTTCGACATGCATCTTCGATTCCAGCGCGAAAGTCATGTCCTGACTGGCCATGCCCTGAATCGCCACTTCGGTCTGCTGCACCGAGCCCTGCATGCTTTTCATCAGCGCACTGATCTGTTGGCTGAACTGCGTCGTGCGTGCCGACAGATCACGCACTTCGTCGGCCACCACGGCAAAGCCACGCCCGGCCTCACCGGCGCGCGCCGCCTCAATGGCGGCATTAAGCGCCAGCAGATTGGTCTGTTTGGCAATGGCACCAATCTCGGACAGAATACTTTGCACGTCCTGCGTGCGCTTGGCAATGCTGTCCGTCAGTTCCACCAGTTCCATGCCCAACTTGCTGTTGCCGATGACGCTATCGACAATGCGTTGCATGACATCCGAGGTGTTCTTGACGAAGGTATCAAACTGCGCCGCCTGACTCGATGCGTCATCCCCCCCGGTGACCGACAAGGTGAGATCACGCTGGTGACGCGTGTGATCGCTCATCCCGCTGAAGCTGTTGGTCAGGGCTGAAATGGCATCGGCCAGCAACGACTGCACACGCACCACCTCGCCACGAGCGACCTCGATTTGCCCCGAAAACTGCGACGAGCACTCGGCCAGCAAGCGATGTACCTCGGTCAGCAAAGCGCGTTCATCCGCTGATCGGCTGGCGTCGGCGACTTTTTCTGTCGCACCCGTCGGTTGGAAAAAGCGTGCAATGACGACGACACCGAGCCAGGCGATCACCAGCGCAATCCACCCCGCCTGCCCGAATGCATCAGCGGCAACGACTGACATGGCACCGCCGACGACGGCGACCCAGAGGAGTCCAAACAAGTTTGACTTAATTCCCATAGCTGTCCGATTCTATCTCTGTTTTGTTAGCGGGCGACGGGAACAACGGGGGCAATGGGCGCACCCGCCACACCCGCCACACCAGGCACACCAGGCGGTGGCGTCAGCGCTTCGGAGGTCATCTCCGTTGCCGTATCGATTTCAGTGATTCGGCCATCCGCCAGGATAGCCTCTTCAGTGCGCTTGTTCATGACGATGATACTGATGCGGCGGTTGATCGGGTTGGTCGGTTCGACCTTATCAAAGAGTACCGTTGAGGCATGCCCAACCACACGCATCACTTTGGCGTCCGCCATGCCGCCGGCCACCAGTTCGCGGCGCGAGGCGTTAGCACGATTGGTAGACAGCTCCCAGTTGCCAAAGCCGCGCTCACCGCCGGCAAAGGGCGTGGCATCGGTGTGCCCGGAAAGGCTGATGCGATTTTCAACCCGGTTCAAGGCCTGACCAATTTCACGCAGAATCACGCGCGTGTAAGGCTTGACTTCGGAACTGGCCGAATCGAACATCGGCCGGTTTTTGTCATCGACAATCTGAATACGCAAGCCTTCGGTGGTGAGGTCAATCAACAACTGATTCTTGAATTGCTGCAGCGTGGCATTCGAGTCAATCAGCTTCTCAAGCTCACCTTTCATGCTCTCAAGCTTGAGTTTCTCGACCCGCTCAAAATCAGCCTTGAGACGCTGCAGATTGATGGTTTTGCGTTCGGCCTCAATGTCACCTTTTTTTACCTGCCCATGCGCCGAGGTGAGATCGTTGCCACCGCCTTTGACCACCGACGACGAATCGCCCGAGCCGGAACCGCCCGCCAATGCAACCTTGAGCGGCGTGTTGAAATAGTCGGCAATACCCTTGAGATCGCCCTGCGAGGTGGAGCCCAAGAGCCACATCAACAGAAAAAACGCCATCATGGCCGTAACGAAGTCAGCATAGGCGATCTTCCAGGCACCGCCATGCGCGCCGCCGCCGCCCTTCTTGATCTTCTTGACGACGATGGGTTGTTGGGTATCGTCGCTCATATCAATCGCTCACCCGTCACATTCCGCACCCACATCACGGGTTATTTTCCCTTACGGCTCTTGAGATCTTCCTCAAGTTCAAGGAAGGTTGGCCGGTCACCGGAATAGAGCACCTTGCGACCAAATTCAACGGCCACCTGCGGCGCATAACCGTTCATGCTGGCGAGCAACACCACCTTGACGCACTGATAAATTTTGCTGCCCTCTTCAACTTTCTGGTTCAGCTGGTTGGCAATCGGCTCAACAAATCCATAAGAAATCAGAATACCGAGGAAAGTGCCGACCAACGCGCCACCGATCATCTTACCCAGCACGGCGGGCGGCTCGCCCACCGAACCCATGACGTTCACCACGCCCATCACGGCAACCACAATACCCATCGCCGGCACGGCACCGCCCAAAGACTGCACCATGTGCGCGGGGAAGTGGGCTTCGTTGTGATGGGTTTCGATTTCCATGTCCATCAGGTTTTCAATCTCAAAGGCATTGAGATTGCCCCCCACCATCATGCGTAAATAATCGGTGACGAATTCCATCACATGATGGTCGTGCACGACACTGGGATATTTCGAAAATACCGCGCTGGAGTCGGGGGTTTCAATGTCGCTCTCGATCGACATCAGGCCTTCTTTACGCACCTTGGACAATATCTCATAAAGCATGGCGAGCAAATCCATGTAGAGCGCTTTGTTGAGATGCGAACCTTTAAGCACCGAGGGGATCGCCGACAGCACCGCCTTGAGTGAGCGGGGGCCGTTGGATGCCACCAGGTAGCCTAGGCTCAAACCAATAATGGCCACATACTCAAGCGGTACCCAAAGCGCGGCGAGACTGCCATGCACCGCGTAAGTGCCAATCGACGCGGCCAGAACAATGACGTATCCGACTATCAGGAGCATAAGAAACCCAGGCTGAAATGGCTAGTTTTTGTGCCTTGGTCTCACAGGCAAAACGCCCGACCAAGGAAGTCAGGCGTAATAATAACGGCAAACCATAACCGTAAACAGCCGGAAAAAACAAAAACCGCGGCATCTCCCCGCAAGGAGACACCGCGCCAATAGCTTGCCAATAGCGTGCTTGGGCGAAGGGCGCGCGCTCAGGCTGCCGCGACAGCGTCCCTCTGCGACGCATTGGCTGCGGCAGCTTCAGCCGCCTTGCGTGTCTTGCCCGCGCGTGCCGGCATGTGGCACAGGCCGCAGACATAGCCCTTGGTCGGATCATAAGCATGGGCAACGAATTCGCCACCGCACTCTTTGCAATTGGCCATTTGCAGCATCTTGGCGTCAAAGAAGCGCACCATGGTCCAAGCGCGTGTCAGCGAGAGCACGGTGTCCATGCCGCCACGCTTGATCTGCTCCAGATACATGCGATAAGCCTTGATGATGAGTTCCAGCCCCTTCAGTTGCGTGTGCGTCTGCATGAAGCGGAAATAAGCCATGAACAGCGAGGCATGAATGTTCGGCTGCCAGGTCATGAACCAGTCGGTCGAGAACGGCAACATACCCTTGGGCGGCGATTCGCCCCGCACTTCCTTATACAACTTTAGCAAACGCTCACGGGAAAGATTGGTTTCTGCTTCAAGGAGTTGCAGACGTGCGCCGAGTTCAATCAGCTCAATCGCCAGACGAATGTCTCTTGCTTCCAGAATAACGGACTTGTTACGCATAAATCACCTCCACTGCGGGATCGGGGTATTGGATGGCCGGCAAATAGTTCAGAGCGGGCTCAGGCCATCGTTGCAACAGGACGGCCGGCGGCGAGAATGGCCGCATGAATATGGCCGACACCTCGATCGCGCTCGTGATTGGCGAGCAAGTCGAGCAACAGCGTGTCTTCAAAACGGAAGTTGCACAACAACATGTCGGAACTCGCCATCTTGAGAACCTGCCCCGGCGTGAGCTTTTCCAGCACGTCGGCAATCTCTTCGTTGATACCCAGACGGAAAACAGCCCCTTCACGATCGGAACGGACCATATTCTGTGCCAGCATCAGATAGGCGAGATTGACTTCCTTTATATCGTTATAGGTGTCAGTCGATTTCATCATGCACTCCTCGTTTAAGCCGCTCAAACTCAAACACGAGCCCGAATCACGGCAGATACATAATCACACAGGAGGTAGCAAGAAAAGAATCAACAGAAAGATCATTCTATTGTAAGAATAAGATAAAGCATTCTTGTAAGAAAAAGCCTTACAAAGAATTCATAACATACTGTTTTATATGTATCTTCGATCCGTTGAAATGAATTATCAGGGTGCCGGCTGCACCGTGGCGACCTGGTTGCGTCCATGATTTTTGGCCTGATAGGCACCGCGATCGGCCATTTTTATCAAGGCATCCGGGTCAGCCATGCTGTCATCACGGGTGGCGACGCCGACGCTGATGCTAGCCTTGAAATACATGCCCCCGGCAACGATCTGCTGCATCTCGACCGCATGGCGCACGCGCTCACCGCACAGCAACGCGGCCTCCCTGTCGGTATCCGGGCAAATCACCAGAAATTCGTCGCCGCCAATGCGGCACACAACGTCGGGCCCGCGCAGCCCCCCCTTGATGGCGGCGGCGACCTGCTTTAGCACAATATCGCCGACATCATGGCCATACGTATCATTGACGATCTTGAAGGCGTCCAGATCGACCATCATGCACGACAGCGGCCGCCCACTGCGCACCACCGCACTCCATTCCTGCTGAAAGCGCTCCATCGCATAGCGGCGATTGGGGAACCCGGTCAGAGCATCGGTCAGCGCGGCTTCCTGCAAGCGGCGGTTGGTCACCGCCAGCTCAGCAGCAAAGCGGCGAATTTCCTCACGATCGCGCTCAATTTCCTGCTGCAAACGGATCACCCGCTGCCCGGCACGCAGGCGCGCACCCAGCACACGCGGCTTGAGCGGCTTGACCATGAAATCATCCACGCCACTATCGAAGGCCTCAACCAGTTTTTCTTCATCTTCCAGGCCAGTCAGAAGCAGGATATAAATGCCGCGCCCGATGCGCGTCTTACGCAAGGAGCGGGTCAGCTCAATGCCGTCCATCTCGGGCATCACCCAATCGACGATCATGATCTGCGGGTTCAGATCGAGCGCCATCTCGAACCCCTGCTTGCCGTCATTGGCAGAAAACACCTCATGCCCGCACTGGGTCAGCAAGGTGGTCAGCACCTTGCGCATGGTGGCATCATCATCCACCACCAGCATGCGCATACGATAGAAGCTATCGCCGCCGGGCATCAGATTGTCGGACCCCAGCGCGGGGGCGTCCGGGGGGCGCGACATTTCCTCAAAGGGTGGCACGCTGGCGGCCTCGACGTTCAGCAGCGCGCCCCATTCCGCCCAGTCGGTGGCAATGCTGTCACACAGCGTACTCAGCGCTTCCGACTCGATCGACAGACGGCTGCCGAGCATGAAAAGACGCGGCATCATGTTGCGCCGCTCGGAATCCGCCGCCAGACACACATCGGCGATGGCATCCGCCAGGCTCAGTGCGTGCATCAGCATGGCCTGACGCGAGCCTTCCGCAAAATTTGCCGATTCAGGATTCTCGAAAAAGAAGACCGGATCGGTATAAATTCTTGGCATGCCCCAGTCCATCAGCATGGCGGTCGTCAGTTCGCCATGCGTCATGGCGAACATCTCGCGCTCCAGCGCCGGCATTTGCAAGCCACGATCAAGGCTGGCGCGCTCAAGCAGGCGGGAAAACTTGTCCGGATAGAGCGTCGCCAGTGCCAATTCGCCCACACGCGCCAGCAAACCAATACTGAAGGCCTCATCTGCCGGTGCTGCGCGGGTACGCAAGGCCAGCGCCTGCAACGCCACCGCCGTCACGAGTGAATGTGACCAATAGCGTTTGTAATCAAACTTCTTGCAATTGCCAGAACGATAGCCTGACAGCAGCGAAAAACTCAGGGCGAGGGAGCGCACCGCAGCAATGCCGAGAATCGTCAGCGCATCCTGAATCGAGGCCACCGGCCGCCGGCCCACCGGACGCACGCAGTTCGCCGATTTAATCAAACGACCGGCAAACGCCGGGTCGGTCTTGACCGCATGGGTCAGATCGGCCAGCGAGGTGCTGTCTTTTTGCGTCAGGCGGATCATCGCCAGTGCAGCCCCCTTGGGCGAAGGCAAGTCACCGCCGGCCTTCAACTGCTCGAAGCCATTCAGCAGCAGGGCGCCCGGCTGCGAAACACGATTGTCATTACTCATAGGTGCATTTATATCATGTGACTGACATCGTCTGGGGAATTCGTGGTGCCAAGAACATCCGGGACTAGAATCCGCGAATGGACCCCGCAATCAACTATTGCAGCGCCTGTGGTTGCACTGTCACACTCAAGGTGCCGCCCGGCGACGCGTTGCCGCGTCATGTTTGCGACGCCTGCGGGGTAATCCATTACCGCAACCCCCGCTTGATCGTGGGTGCCCTGCCGGTATGGAAAGATCAGGTTTTGCTCTGCCGCCGCGCCATCGAACCGCGTCACGGCAAATGGACACTGCCGGCCGGATTCATGGAAAACAACGAGAGCGTGGCCGATGCGGCAATCCGTGAAACGCTTGAAGAGGCCTGCGCGCGCATCGAACTGGGCCCCCTGTTCAGCATGATTAGTGTGCCGGCGATCGATCAGGTGCATATGATCTACCGCGCCCAGTTGCTTGATCTGGACTTTGCCGCCGGCATCGAAACCCTTGAGCTGCGCCTGTTTCGCGAAGATGAAATCCCCTGGGACGAGATTGCCTTTCGCACCATCACGCTCTCGCTGCAACATTTTTTTGCTGATCGCAAAGCCGGCCACTTCGGCTTTCACACCGAGTCGTTGCCGCCCCGGTCATCTACTCAGCCAGATTGAAGGCCACCGGCAGCACCACGGCAAAACCCTTGCCGTACAGGCTTTCCGGCACCAGGGTACGCAAGGCCGCCGCATCCACCATGGCCTGCGCGGCCTCATCCAATACGGCGTAGCCACTGGATCGCACAATCTGCGCCGGACGCGGATGACCGTCAGCACCCAGCTCCAGACGAATCTCGGCGGTGCCTGTCCACCCCGCTGCGGTTGCCTGTGGTGGATAACGTTTGAACTGCCGCGCCTGCGTCGCCAGCGCCAGCCGATAGCCACGCAAGCCCTCGGACGAGGCACCGGCAGGTACCTCGGTAATGGCAACAGGGGCTGGCGGCACAACAGCAGAAGTTGAAGATTCCGGCACCCGAATAGTCGACGCTGGGGATACGGCACGCACCGGCGTCACTGCCGGGATCTGCCGGGGAGCAGGAACAGGATTGCGCACCGGAACAACGGGTGGCGCAGCCCGCGTCAGACGCGCCGCAATGACGGCCACACCATCGCGCTGCAACAGCGGCGGGATCGACGGCCACAGCAGCACACCATGGAGCAGACAGGAGGCCAGCACGGCAAAACCCATCCGGTGCCCGGTGATCGCCTTCAATTCCGCGCTATCAAAAGCCATGGCGCTCTGCTAAATTCACATCCATACAGGATTCTATCGAGATGAAGATGAACATGCGTCCCCTGCATCCTCTGATCTTAACCCTCGACCAGCATGGTGTGCCGCACCGCTGGGTCACCTGGCAGGCCGCCTGCATTTATGTAGCGCGCGATCTCGTGGCGTGGGACGCCGGCGACACGCAGTTTGTGTTTCACGGCGGCATCAACCGCGCCACCGGCGAACGCTCCGAACTCGCCACCAGCAGCATCATCGCCATTCGCGGCAAGGCCTTGTCCGGCAAAGCGCTGCACCCCACGCCCCCCTTGTCGAACCGCGAACTGTTTCACCGCGACCGCCACATCTGCGGCTATTGCGCCCGTGAATTCGTCTCGCAACGCCTGACGCGCGACCACATCGTGCCAGTGTCGCAAGGCGGCCGCGACAGCTGGATGAACGTCGTCACCGCCTGCCGCCCCTGCAACCAGACCAAAAGCGGCCGCACGCCAGAGCAAGCACGTATGCAACTGGTGTATGCGCCGTACGTGCCGAACAAGGCCGAATATCTGATCCTGTGCAACCGCAATATCCTTGCCGACCAGATGGATTTTCTGGCGCGGCACGTGCCGTCACAAAGCCGGGTGCGGATCGTCTGATTTTCCGGCAAGCTGCCGGCGCGCGGTAGACTACCGCCATGGACACTCCCGCCCCCCGCCCGCTCAATTCCTACCGCCCTTACTGGGCAAAACGCTTCGGCACGGCCAAATTCTTGCCCACCACGCGCGAGGAAATGGCCGCCCTCGGCTGGGATGAATGCGACATCATTCTGGTGACGGGTGATGCTTACATCGACCACCCCAGTTTTGGCATGGCGCTGATCGGGCGCTTGCTGGAAGCGCAGGGATTTCGTGTCGGCATCATCGCCCAGCCGGACTGGCATTCGGCGGCAGACTTCAAACGCCTGGGCAAGCCCGCGCTGTTTTTTGGTGTCACCGCCGGCAACATGGATTCGATGGTGAATCGCTATACCTCGGATCGCAAAATCCGCTCCGATGACGCCTACACGCCGCACGCCGCGCCCGACAAGCGCCCCGATCGCGCCGTGATCGTCTATGCCCAGCGCACCCGCGAGGCGTTTCCTGATGTGCCGCTGATTATTGGCAGCATTGAAGCCAGTCTGCGGCGCATCGCGCATTACGATTACTGGTCAGACAAAGTGCGGCGCTCGATTCTGCCCGACAGCAAGGCCGACCTGCTGCTATTCGGCAGCGCCGAACGGGCGCTGGTGGAACTGGCACACCGGCTCGCCAAGGGCGAAAAAATCAGCACGATTCGTGATCTGCGCGGCACCGGTTTCATGGTGCCGCACGGCTGGCTGCCGGGGCCGGACTGGCACAGCGAATCCTCGCTCAGCGTCGATACCCCGGGCGCCATTCAGGCGCATCCCGATCCGTATGCGATGACAGCCATGCCAAAAGTCGACGCCGGGGATGCGGTAAAAGACACGATAAAAACCACAGCAGGCGCCGCCCCGCAAGTCATCCACTTCATCCCCAAGGCCGATAAATTGGCCTCACGCAAAGAAGCACGCGCTCACACCGTCGTGCGCTTGCCGAGCTACGAAGACGTGCGCGACAACCCGGTGCTCTACGCCCATGCCTCGCGCACTTTCCATCTTGAATCCAACCCCGGCAACGCGCGCGTGCTGGTGCAGGCGCACGGCGAAGGCGCGGCGTTGCGCGACGTCTGGCTCAATCCGCCGCCCTTGCCGCTCTCAACCGAGGAAATGGATTACGTCTTTGCCGCACCCTTTGCCCGTGCGCCGCACCCCAGTTACGGCGACGCCAAAATCCCGGCATGGGAGATGATCCGCTTCTCGATCAACATCATGCGCGGCTGTTTTGGTGGCTGCACCTTTTGCTCCATCACCGAGCACGAAGGCCGCATCATCCAGAGCCGTTCGGAAGCCTCGATCCTGCATGAAATTGAAGAAATCCGCGACAAGACGCCGGGCTTTACCGGCGTGGTGTCTGATCTTGGCGGCCCCACCGCCAACATGTATCGCATGGCGTGCAAGAGCAAGGCCATCGAAACCGCCTGCCGGCGCTTGTCGTGCGTCTACCCGGGTGTATGCGAAAACCTCGGCACCGATCACGCCCCGCTGGTGTCGCTATATCGCAAGGCGCGGGCGCTGCCCGGTATCAAAAAAATTCTCATCAGCTCCGGTCTGCGTTACGACCTTGCCGTGCGCTCGCCCGAATATGTGAAAGAACTGGTGACGCATCACGTCGGTGGCTACCTCAAAATTGCCCCCGAACACATCGAGGAAGGCCCGCTGTCGAAGATGATGAAGCCGGGCATCGGCAACTATGAACGCTTCAAACAGATGTTTGAAAAGTTCAGCAAAGAGGCCGGTAAAGAGCAATACCTGATTCCCTATTTCATCGCCGCGCACCCCGGCACCACGGATGAAGACATGCTAAATCTGGCCTTGTGGCTCAAGCGTAATGGCTTCCGCCTCGATCAGGTGCAAACCTTTTTGCCCACCCCGCTAGCGATTGCCACGGCGATGTGGCACACGGGAAAAAATCCGCTCAAAAAAGTCAGCGCCACCTCGGAAACCGTGCCCATCGTGCGCGGCGGCCGGCAGCGCAAACTGCAAAAGGCATTTTTGCGCTATCACGATCCGAACACCTGGCCCTTACTGCGCGAGGCGCTGAAAGCCATGGGGCGCGCTGATCTGATTGGTTCGGGCAAAAAACATCTGGTGCCCGCATGGCAACCGGCGTGCAGCAAGGGGACTGAAAAGTCGACGCCGGGGATACGGCACAACATAACGAAAACACCCGCTGCCAAGACCCAAACCCGCCACCCCGCCGTACCGCGCCATCCGCTGAGTCAGCGCAAGGGTGGGCGGTAGTCAGTTATCCGGATACCCCTGCGGATTGCCCGATTGCCAGCGCCAGCTGTCGGCGCACATGCGGTCAAGATCGTATTCGGCGCGCCAGCCGAAGCGTTGCGCGGCCAGCGTGGGGTCGGCGTAGTACTCGGCCACATCGCCCGGGCGCGGCACCACCACCTCGTAAGGCACGGGGCGGCCGCTGGCGCGGGCGAAGGCGGCAATCACCTCGAACACGCTGGAACCTTGCCCGGTGCCCAGATTGACGGTGCACACACCGGCGTTGTCTTGCAGATAATTCAACGCCGCCACATGACCGCGCGCCAGATCCACCACATGGATGTAATCGCGCACGCCGGTGCCGTCGCGCGTGGCGTAGCTGTTGCCAAACACCTGCACGGCAGGGCGTTTGCCCACCGCCACTTGCGCGACGAACGGCAGCAGGTTGTTCGGCATCCCCTGTGGGTCTTCGCCAATCAAGCCGCTTGCATGCGCGCCGATGGGGTTGAAGTAACGCAGCAAGGCGATGCGCCAGCCCGGCTCTGAAACATCGAGATCGCGCAGCACCTCTTCCACCATCAACTTGCTGCGGCCGTAGGGATTGGCGACCGACAGCCGTGCCGATTCAGGCACCGGGTTGGCAAGCGGATCGCCATACACGCAGGCCGACGAACTGAACACCAGCGTGCGCACGTCGTGACGCTGCATCGCCGCGCACAGCGCCAGCGTGCCGCCCACGTTGGTGTCGTAATAATGCAGCGGCTGGCGGGTCGAATCGCCGACCGACTTCAGCCCCGCAAAGTGCACCACCGCAGCGAAACGCTGGGCGGCAAAAACACGCTCCAGCGCCGCTGCATCGCGCACGTCTGCCTGAAAAAACAGCGGCATCCGACCGGTGATTTTTTCAATGCGTTGCAGCACCGCACGCTTGCTGTTGCACAGGTTGTCGACAATCGCCACATCATGGCCGGCTGTCATCAGTTCAACGCAGGTGTGCGAACCGATATAACCCGTGCCGCCGGTGACAAGAATCAAGGACATACACCGTACCCAAACTTACCGCCCATAGTTATCCTCGAAGCGCACAATATCGTCTTCGCCCAGATACGCACCCGACTGTACCTCGATCATTTCCAGCGCCACCTTGCCGGGGTTTTCCAGCCGGTGTTTGGTGCCCAGCGGGATGAAAGTCGACTCGTTTTCGCCCACCAGAAAAACATCCTCGCCGCGCGTCACCCGCGCCGTGCCCGACACCACAATCCAATGCTCGGCGCGGTGATGGTGCAGTTGCAGCGACAACGATGCGCCCGGTGACACCACAATGCGCTTGACCTGAAAGCGCGCGCCAACGTCAATGCTGTCGTACCAGCCCCACGGCCGATACACCTTGCGGTGCGCATGAGATTCGCTACGGCCCTCATGGTTGAGGCGGGTCACCACCTCCTTCACCATTTGAATGCTGTCTTTGTGCGCCACCAGAATCGCATCCGGCGTCTCGACCACCACCACGTCCTGCAAGCCGACACACGCGATCAGGCGGTTGGCGGATATGGCCAGCGTATTGTGTGTGGCCACCGCCAGCACGTCACCCATCAACACATTGCCGTCGGCATCTTTGTCGCCAATGTCCCACAAGGCGTTCCAGGCACCCACATCCGACCAGCGCGCGGCCAGCGGCACGACAGCCACCTCGCCGCTGTTGGCCTGTTCCGAGGCCAGCTTTTCAAGCACCGCGTAATCAATGGAATCTGCCGGGCAGGCGGCAAACGCGGCCTTGTCGGGGCGCACGAAGTCGGCGTCTTTTTGCGCGCCTTCAAAGGCCTTGCGGCAGGCGGCGAGAATATCCGGGCGGCATTGCTGCATTTTCGCCAGCCACACCGAGGCACGGAAGGCAAAAATGCCGCCGTTCCATAAATAGTCGCCGCTCGCCAGATACGCCTGTGCGGTGGCCAGATCGGGCTTTTCGACAAAACGATCCACCTGATGCGCGCCGGCCTCGAGCGGCTGGCCGATACGAATGTAGCCATAACCGGTTTCTGGTGCGTCGGGCGTAATGCCAAACGTCACCAGCAGGCCGCGCTCGGCCAGTTGGGCACCCCGCATGATCGCCTCACGAAAGGCGGTTTCGTCCTGAATCACATGGTCGGCCGGCATCACCACCAGCACCGGATCAGCATCCCCTGCACGCGCAGCCGATGCAGCCGTTGCAGCCAATGCCGCCAAAGTCAGCGCCGGCGCGGTATTGCGGCCGCAGGGTTCAAGCAGCAAGGTGGCGTGGGGAATGCCCACCTGACGCAACTGCTCGGCAATCAGAAAACGGTATTCCTCGTTGCCCACCAGAATTGGCGGCGTGGCAACATCACCCAGCCGCAGCGCGGTGGCTTGCAGCATGGTGTGCTCGCCGGTCAGCTTGAGCAACTGCTTGGGGTAGTGCTCGCGCGACATCGGCCACAACCGCGCGCCGGAACCGCCGCAAAGTATTACTGGTTGTAGGGTCATTATGGGGGTCAGAAAAATAAAAAGATAACACTGGAAAGCGGCGAGTATCCTCGAAAATGCCCGTCCGCACAGCACGCCAAACTTTCACAAACATTATCCATAATCAAGTTTCAGCACCTCCTTGCAGGGTAAAGTACCATGCTGCCAAAACCTACCCACCCATCGCGACCCGGCCTGAGATGGCCATCGGAGTTTGCCATTGACTCCTTCTAACGAAGGGAATCCGCTGAACACTCAGACGCTCGCCGCGTCTGCGGGCATCGTTTTCTGGTCTATCCCGATTTTTTTTCTGTTGGTGCTGGCCAGCATGCTGAGCTGGTTCGCCTATGACGAATATGAAAACACGATGGAACGGGAGTTCGGCTATCTCGAATCCAACGTCCGCATCGCCGACGCCCAGGTCACGGCAACGCTCGAACGCACTGAACGGCTACTGAACAAGGTGGCGCAAGAGCAGACGGCGCTGCAACCCGCCCAGCAGGCGGCCTACGACATCAGGCTGGCCGAATACAAAACCCTGTATCCGGAAATTCGTTCATTGGTCGTCATCGGTGCGAATGGGCGCGTCAACCTGACCGCCCATCCAAGCCTCAAAAACTTCGACGCTGCAAATCGGGATTATTTTCTCGCGCATCTCAATGCACCGTTACAACCCAACTTTTATGTCTCACGACCGTTCAAGACCAGCCACGGCGATCTGGGTATAGCGGTCTCGATTGCGCTGCGCGACACAAAAAACCGACTCACCGGCGTGGTGGTGTGCGGCATTGACCCGGACTACTTTGACAACATTCTGCGCCCCCTCGTGCCCGCCGGTGCGGGGGGTAACGCAGCCTTGCTCAACACGCAGGGCGACGCGCTCAACCGGCAGCCACCGAATGAAAATGAATCCGGAAAAAGCGTGTTGCACGCCGCGCCATTCAAGCAACATGCCCAGTCAGGGCAGCGCATGTCGCGGCAAACCGGTGTTGCCATACTGGATAATCTCAACCGGTTTTTTGTCTTCAGTCAGGTCGGCAATACCTCGTTGCTGGTGCGCGTCACCCGTCCGGTCGATGCCGTGCTGGCCAAATGGCGTGTCAATGTCCTGATCCGGATCGTCGTTTTTTCATTCGCTACCATTCTGATTCTGGCGCTGACGCACCTCGCCCGGCGGCGCGAACAGGAACGCGAAAGTGCGCTGGATCGCCTGCAAAAAATCGCCAACAACTTACCAGGCATGGTGTATGAATTTCGCCGCCGCGCGGATGGCAGCACGCATCTGCCCTATGCCAGCCCGGCGATTGAAAAAATATTTCGCATCACGCCGGAACAAGTTTTCAACAACGCATCCCCCGCCTTCGAGGCCATTCATCCCGATGACCTGCCCGCCATACTGGCCTCGATCGAGCGCTCAGCACAAACGCTCACGCTATGGCACGCTGAATTCCGGCTGCGGTTTGCCGATGGCAGCACCCCTTGGTTGCTTGGCAACGCCATGCCCCAGCGCGAACCGGATGGCTCGACCCTGTGGCACGGCTTCATTGCCGACATCAGCGAAACACAGGTGCAGCGCGAATACCTCAACGAACTGCTGCGCATCAACGAAAGCATTCTGCAAAACGCCATGGTCGGCATCGTGTATCTCAAGCATCGCACGGTGGTCTCGGCCAACCGGCGCGCCGAAGAGATTTTTGGCTATGCGCGCGGCGAGATGATCGGCGTGTCGACCGCTGCCTTTTATGACTCGCACGACTACTATCAAAGTCTCGGCGAGCGCGCTTACAAGGCGCTGGAACAACCCGGTACCAACTACAGCGAAGAAACGCTGATGCGGCACAAGGACGGCACGATTTTCTGGGGCGCACTCAATGGCCGTGCCATCGACCACACACAACCGCACGAAGGCAGCATCTGGATCTATGCCGACATTTCCGAGCGCCACTTCGCCGAACAGGCCTCCAGAAAACTGCTCAAGGCCGTCGAACAAGCACCGGTGGCCATCGTCATCACCACCCGCGACGGCACCATTGAGTTCATCAACCCCGCATTCACCCGCAACACCGGTTACAGCGCGCGCGAAGTCATTGGCGGCAATCCGCGCATTCTGCGCTCAGATGTCACCACGGATGCCACGTATCAGGATCTATGGAAAACCGTGCTGGCCGGCAATGTCTGGCGTGGCACGCTGTGCAACCGGCGCAAAGACGGCCGGCTCATCTGGGAAGACACCTCGATCTCGCCCATCAGCGACGATCACGGTGAAATCACCCACTTCATCGCCGTCAAGGAAGATATCACCGAGCGCCTCACGGTCGATCAACGCATCCGTGAAAGTGAAGAAGCCTTCCGGCATCTGTTCGAGGATGTCGGCGACCCCTTGCTGCTGATTCGCGACGGACGCTTCATCGACTGCAATACAGCAACCCTGAAACTGCTCGGCTACGCCGACAAGACCACATTCCTCAACCGGACACCGGCCGAGTTGTCGCCCCCGACCCAGCCTGACGATCGCGCCTCCGACGAAAAGGCACGCGAAATGATCGACACCGCAATACGCAGCGGCAACGTGCGTTTTGAATGGGTGCACCTGTGCGCCGACGGCTCACCCATTCCCGTCGAAGTCACCCTGACACCAGTGATTCTTCGTGGTGAAACCCTGATCCACACCGCATGGCGCGACATCACCGAGCGTCAGCGTATCCAGCATCAACTGATGCTGCACCAGACACAACTGGAACACATGGTGTTGATGCGCACGCAGCAGCTCACCACAGCACTGGAAGATGCAAAAATCGCCGACCGTGCCAAGGACGAGTTTCTCGCCAACATCAGCCACGAACTACGCACCCCGCTCAGCGCCGTGATCGGTTTTTCCGGTCTGGCGCGCCCGCTCGCCACAGACCCGCAGCTGCGTGACTATCTGGAAAAAATCACCTATGCCGGTCGTTCGTTGTCCGGCATCATCAACGATCTGCTCGATATTTCCAAAATTTCTGCAGGTCATATGGAAATGGAAACAATTACCTTCCGCCTGAGCGATCTGGTTGCGCGCTGTCAGTCGCTGATGGCCTGGAAAGCGGAAGAAAAACATCTGAACCTTGTCGAATCCATCGATGCCGACGTTCCCGACATACTCATGGGCGATCCCCTGCGGCTGGAACAGATCATCCTCAATTTGCTGAGCAACGCCGTCAAATTTACCGCCTCGGGTCAGGTTGCGCTGCGCGTCAGTCTGGTCGAGTACAAGCAGGAACGTATCTGCATGCGGATCGAAGTCGAGGACAGTGGCATCGGCATGAATGCCGAGCAACTCCAGTTACTGTTCAAGCCCTTTTCGCAATCCGACGCCTCGATCAGTCGCCGTTTTGGCGGCACCGGTCTCGGACTGGCGATCTGCAAACGGCTATGCGAACTGATGGGCGGCAACATCGAAGTCACCAGCCGTCAAGGGATCGGCACCATCTTTCGCGTCACACTCTGGTGTGAATCGGGTCATGCTGAAAATCTGCCAAAGCAGGACATGCAAAGCGACACCGACGCACGATCGCTGCACTACCAGCATGCGCGCATCCTCGTGGTCGACGACCAGCCCTTCAACCGCGAAATTGTCACCGGCTTGCTCGGTGCGGTGGGCATCGCCACCGACACCGCCAACAATGGCAGTGAGGCGATCGAACTGTTACTCAGCAGGGGATCGAACACCTACGATTTAGTGCTGATGGACATCCAGATGCCGGTTCTCGACGGTCTCTCGGCCACCCGCGCATTGCGTGCACGAACCGAATTTGCCAAGCTGCCGATCATCGCCATGACCGCACACACCATGACGCATGAGCGGACAAACAGCCGCAAAGCCGGCATGAACGATCACATCGGCAAGCCGTTCGATGAAGCCGGGTTTTACACAGTCATCCGTAAATGGATTGCACCGGTCAAACATCTTTCAGCCGGAACCTTGAAGCTTGCAGAACCCAAAGCGCAGCCAACCTCCCCCACGAATCTTCCGCCACTCTCTGGCGTTGACACACAATCTGGCCTGAGCCTGTTGCTCGGCAACGAAACGCGCTATCGCCACTGGCTAATGAGTTTTATCGACGAAGGTCCGGCCTTTCTGGCGCAAGCCCGGCAAGCGCTGGCTGAAGGCCGCCCCAACGATGCTGGCATCGCCATACACACACTGAAAGGCCGCGCCGGCATGCTGGGCATGAAAGAACTGCAAGCCATGAGCGCAAAGCTGGAAGGAAAAGTCGACGCTGGAGACACGGCAGATGAACTGTTCGCCCAAACGGAACAGGCCGTCAGCGCAATGTGCGACGAAATTCGCTCAGCCTTTGCCTTGGGTAGCTCGTCATCGACCGCGGCCACCGCAGCCGTCACGCCCGCGCAAGAAGCCTTCAGCGGCGCGCCACAAGAACCCATGCCGGCCTCTATACAACGTCTGCTGATCCTGCTTGAAGCTGGCGATGGCGACTGCGAATCCGTGCTTGCTGCCTGCCTTGAAGAACATCAGGGCTCGGCGTGGGTGCCGTGCCTGCAACGCGCTATGATAGAGATTGGTAATTTTCGCTTTGCTGCCGCCAGAGCCGTGCTGAGCCCTCAAAAGGACTGATGTTGGATAGCCCCATGTTGGATAGCCCCAT
>CAJAWW010000056.1 GCA_903946745.1 uncultured beta proteobacterium | reverse complement strand
CGGGTGTGTCGAGACCGCCGGTGTGACGAGGATGGGAGAAGGCAATGTTTCACGAATTTGTTCCACGTTTCACGTTAACCCGGACTTCGTCGATTCAAGACCCCAAGGGAAGTTACCGGGGTGGAATAGGCTAACGCCGGTACCGGTAGGATCGTGTTGGCTTATCCGGATCTGAAAGGTTGTAGTTGAGGCCAACCCTCCACGACATATCATCAAAACTTAAAAACAAAAAAGCCTTGAATAATCAAGGCTTTTTTGTTTTTTATTGGCGGAGCGGACGGGACTCGAACCCGCGACCCCCGGCGTGACAGGCCGGTATTCTAACCAACTGAACTACCGCTCCTCAAACGAGGCGCGAATTCTGCCACAGCTTGGAAGTCGGTGCAACAAATAAACCCAAAAATAACCACGAATACCTCCATAGACCGTCGACAAACGGGAAGTTTCTATAATGAACCAAGAATAAAATCACCGACCCGCCTTCCCAAACCACGCACTGCCCCCCCATCAAACACCGCACTCAGCACCCGAACATCATCCATGAAAACACTCACTGACTACAACAACGGCATCTTCGCGATTGACGCCCACTACGTACGTCCCCTACTCGCTGCCGTGCATATGATCGAAAGCACGGGACGCGTCGCCTTTGTTGATACGGCTACATTCACCATCATGCCGCATGCGCTCGCCGCGCTTTCAACACGCGGCCTGACAGCAAAATCCGTTGACTATGTAATTCTTACCCACATCCATCTCGACCACGCGGGGGGGGCCGGCGCAATGATGGCAGCATTCCCCAATGCAAAACTGGTCGTTCATCCGCGCGGGGCACGCCACATGGCCGATCCGTCGAAACTCATGGCCGGTGTCGAAGCCGTTTATGGTCGCGAACGGGCGCGCGCGATGTATGGCGAACTGATACCGATTGCCACAGATCGCATCATCGAAGCCCACGACAACACCCTTATCCGGCTTGGCACGCGCGAATTGCTGTGCATCGATACGCCGGGGCATGCCAAGCACCAGATTGCCATTATCGACAGACAAACCTCTGGCATTTTTACCGGCGACACCTTCGGCATCAGCTACCGCGAATGCGACGTGAGCGGTCGTCCGTTCCTGTTCCCCTCTACCACGCCTTCGCAGTTCAATCCGGCTGACATGCGCGCATCCATCACACGCATGATCGGCTTCGAACCCGAAGCGATGTACCTGACGCACTACAGCCGTATCGCGCCACCGCGCGTGCTAGCCGAGGACGTGCTGCGGCGAATGGATGAATGCGTGCGCATCGCAAAAACCGGCACCGCCGATGCTGATCGGATAGAAAAAGACATGGCCGCCTATCTGCTTTCAGAAGCGCGTGTGCATGGCTGCACGCTGTCAGATCAGGTACTGCTTGAACTCTGGGCGATGGATCTTGAACTGAATGCCAAAGGGCTTGCGGTCTGGCTCGACACTGCGGCATGAATAGTCGACGCTGAAAACACGGTGAGGCGACCTCATCCGGGCTGCCCGTCAATACGCGCACGGATCAACCACGGCAGGTAGCGCCACAGATACAGCAGAAAACCCAACGACCACAATGCCGCGGCAACATGAACACCCCGGGTGGCAGCCAGCGGCAATGCCACCAAGGTCAGCACGCGTGCCACGGCCGCGCACTGAATCAGCACATAAGCCGACGTTTCCACTGGGCTGGCCACCAACATCCGGCCGGTATGTCCCAACGCGGTGCGGGTAATCATGCCAATAATCAACCCGCCCGTGGCACCGATGGCGAAGGCGTGCACTGCCGCCGACAGCGGTACCAGCCCCCACGCGCTCAACGCCACCAGCCCCAGACCAACAGCAATCCACAGATGCCCGAGATGAAGAATCCAGACTAACGGTACACGGCGCGCCGCCCATCCATTCCAGCCCAATGTGCGTGCCAATTGCAACACCGCAGCCACCAGCGCCAGCGGTGCAAACCAGACGCCCCAACCCAGCGCCGGTTCCAGTGCCCATGCGAGCAGGGAAATGCCTGTCAAGGCAATCGACGCACGGCTCAGCCACGGTGCCTGCCACTGACGAATGGGCGTGCCACCCCGCAGGGCGCTGGCCGTAAATGTCGGGATGACACGGCCGCCCATGATGGTTTCAATCATCACGATCAAGCCCAGCGTCACGCGCAACGGCACCACGGGATCGACCATCAGCATATTGAGACGCGCTGCATGAAATATCAGGTTGGCACCTGCCATTGCCAGCAGAATGACCGGAAAGAAATAATTGCGCCGACTCCCCGCACGCACCAGCGCACGCCCTAGTGCCAGCGCCGCCAGCGGCAGAAATGCCACGTCGATGACTAGTGCCATCCACCCACCGTCCAGCGCCATTGCCAGACGACCGCACAACCAAACACCCGCCAACGCCGCAAGCGAGCCATCCGTCGGCGTCGGCTGCCCAGTCCAGTTGCGACCGGCCGTGAACAGAAAACCAACGATTACCGCCGCTGCAAAACCAAACAGCATTTCGTGCGCATGCCACCAAAGACCGGGCATGGCGACGCTAATCGCACCACTCAAAATCGCTACCCACAGCGGCACCGCCAGCGCAGCAAATCCGGCAGCGAGCAAATAAAAGGGACGGAACCCAAGCGCCCACAACGAAAAGGTGTGAGGAGGAATGCGCTTGCGCGGATCATCAAGATTGAGTAAAGCCATGGCATCAGACCCGTGTCGAAAATAGTGGACGGCCTTGCTTCACGCAGAGCACAGACGAATCTTCCACGCTTCAGCGCAATTCTGCATTGATCACAGTCAAGCTACCTGCAATGGGTGAACAGGTACAACCACCGACCATACGCACAGTAGAATCAGTGGCGCTCATCCTACGACTGGAAGCTACAGTGGCTTTGCAGAACGCATCCCCTTTGCCCATGGGCACCGATCTGCTGTGCGACACCGCCTACCGACGCTTGTGGCTTTCAATTCTGCTCAGCGCGTTTGGCGGGCAGATTGCAGGCATTGCCCTGCCCCTGACCGCCGCAGTACTTTTGCAGGCAACGCCTATGCAGTTTGGCATTCTCGGTGCCATGGGAACCGCTCCGTACATTTTGTTCTCGTTACCCGCCGGGGTCTGGCTTGATCGCGTACGCAAACTGCCCGTCTATGTGGCCGGCGAAACAATCATGGCACTGCTGCTCGCCAGCCTGACTCTGATTTGGGCGCTCGATCTGCTGTCCATGTCTTATCTGTATGGGCTGTCGTTTGCCACCGGCTGCATCGGGGTCATATCAGGCACCGCTTCGCAGATCGTCCTGACACAACTCGTGCCGCGCGAACGCCTGATTGAAGCTCATGCCAGAAATGCGCTGGCGAACTCGGCGGCCGATCTGGCCGGCCCAGGCGTTGCAGGCATCCTGATAAAACTGATCGGCGCGCCTTTTGCGTTGCTGGCTAACGCCGCACTCCTGCTCATCAGCGTACTGATGCTGCGAAACCTGAACACCGGCGAAGAACGGCTCTCCCGCAGCACTCGAAATTTCTGGGGAGCGTTGCGCCAGGGCATCCACTACGTCATCAGTCAGCGCATTCTCGTGACGCTGGCATTGACCGTCGCGGCCTGGCAAGTATTCCAAACTGCGGCAATGGTGGTTCAGGTGTTATTTGCCACACGCGAACTCGGGTTGAGTGCGATTCAGTTCGGACTATGCTGCACGGGTAGCGGGCTGGGCACCATCACCGCCGGCGTGATTGGACATCGTCTATCGCGACGGGCGGGCCCCGGCCCGACGCTGATTGTCGGACTCGCCATCAGCGGGCTGGGCTGGCTGCAACTGGCCATTGCGCCCAGCGGAAATCTTGGCATCGCATCCTTCGTGCTAATGCTGATCTGCTTCAGTGCAGGGACCGTGTTCATCTTCAGCAACATGCTGGCGGTGCGACAAACCCTGACGCCGCCGCACATGCTCGCCCGCATGACCGGCATCATGCGCTGGATAACACTTTTCCCCGCCGGTCCGGGAGCCATGCTGGGGGGCTATATCGGAGAGCATTTCGGGCTGCGTCATGCCTTGGGTTTCGGCGGCGCGGGAGCATTGCTGCTGGCGCTTGTTGTTTGGCGCTACACGGCAATTCCGGCACTAACGAAACTTCCCACAAGCAGCGAAACAGAATCGCATCCGCCTTAATTCAGTTTCGTGCGTAACACCTGTATATCAAGAGCGTAGTCTTGCGCTCATAACGCGCATCGATCACCTACGAACGCAGCGCCACAGCAGCCCGCAACTACGCCCTTCGCCAGGTTGTACCCTGCGGCGAATCTTCCAGCACGATACCGGCGGCTTTGAGTTCGTCGCGCAGACGATCGGACTCGGCGAAGTTTCGCGCCTTTTTTGCCGCAGTGCGGGCGTCGACTTTTGCGGTGATTTCTTCATTGCTCACGCCGCCGGCGGGTGCGGCCTGCAAGAAATCCTGTGGATTGCGTTGCAGCAGGCCGATCACGCCGCCCAGTGCTTTGAGTTGCGGTGCCAGCGCAGCTTCGCCGCGATTGACCAAAGTAGCGAGATCAAACAGTACGGCCATCGCCTCGGGCGAACCGAAGTCGTCATCGAGTGCGGCCTTGAAACGCACGGCGTGCGGCTCTGCCCAGTCCACCGGAGCCGCGCTGGCGCAGCCTTTCAATGCGGTGTAAAGCCGGCTCAGGGCATGGCGCGCGTCGTCGAGATGCACGTCGGAATAATTCAGCGGGCTGCGGTAGTGTGCGCGCAGGATGAAAAACCGTATCACTTCCGGGTCATATTTTTTCAGCACCTCGCGGATGGTGAAGAAGTTGCCCAACGACTTGGACATTTTTTCATCATCGACGCGCACGAAACCGTTGTGCATCCAGGTGTTGACGTGCTGGCACTGCTCATTGGCGTCCATGGCACCTTCGGATTGGGCGATCTCATTTTCGTGATGCGGAAACTGCAGATCCTGCCCGCCGCCGTGAATATCGAAATGCTGGCCGAGCAGTTGCGAGCTCATGGCCGAGCACTCGATATGCCAGCCGGGGCGACCGGCACCCCAGGGCGACGCCCACTTCACTTCATCCGGCTCGTCTGCGCGGGCATGCTTCCAGAGCACAAAATCAAGCGGGTCGTGCTTGTCTTCATTGACGTTTACACGCTCGCCGGCACGCAAATCTTCCAGCGATTTGCCTGAGAGCTTGCCGTAGCCGTCAAACTTGCGCACCGCGTAGCAGACGTCGCCATTCGCCGCCGGGTAGGCGTAGCCGCGCTGCTCCAAGGTGGCGATCATGTCCAGCATTTGCGCCACATATTCGGTGGCGCGCGGCTCGGCGTCGGGCAGCAGGACACCGAGTGCGGCGGCATCCTCGCGCATGGCGGCGATGAAGCGATCGGTCAGGGTGCGGATGCTTTCGCCGTTTTCCTGCGCGCGGCGAATGATCTTGTCGTCAATGTCGGTGATATTGCGCACATACGTCAGGGCGTAACCGGACTGCCGCAACCAGCGCGCCACCATGTCAAACACCACCATGACGCGGGCGTGACCCAAGTGACAAAAATCATAAACAGTCATACCACAGACGTACATGGCGACCCGCCCCGGTTGAATCGGAACGAATACCTGCTTTTCACGAACCAGTGTGTTGTATATCTTCAGCATTTTGGAAGCAGTCAGCCCCGCCCCGCACTAAACCCCGAGCTAGCCCGTAAACACAGGCATTTTCAGCCCATACATAGCGATGAGTCAGGTTGTCGGGACGGGAGCCTTGTTGGTAGAATCGCTGCTGTATTCAGCTTTCTGCAACGAGCATGGTTGCGCCCCACGAAATTCTTTGTCGGGCAACCGTTGATGAGAAGTATATACCATGACCAAAAATTGTCTTACCGCCGCTCGCCTCCGCACTTTCACCACTTACGTCACTTGCGTCACTTGCGTCGCACTGTTTTCACTGATTCCGACGGCCCATGCCGACACCCTTCAGGACATCAGTAAACTGGTCAAACAGGGACAGCACGCGCAGGCTCTCGAACAGGTGGACAAATATCTCGCCAGCAAACCCAAAGATGCCCAGGGACGGTTCCTCAAAGGCATTGTGCTAACCGAGATGAACAAGCCTACCGAGGCCATTGCCATCTTCAACAAACTGACCGAAGATTATCCGGAACTGCCCGAGCCCTACAACAATCTGGCGGTCATTTACGCGCAGCAAAAGCAGTACGACAAAGCCAAACAGGCGCTGGAAATGGCTATTCGCACCCATCCTTCCTACGCCACGGCGCACGAAAATCTTGGTGACGTCTACGCCCGCCTTGCCAGCCAGGCCTACGACAAGGCATTGCAACTTGACTCGGCGAACTCCAGCGCACAAAACAAACTGGCGTTGATCCGTGATTTGATGGGCAGCACCGGCCGTCCAGGCAAACCGGGCAAGACGGTGGTTGCCGAAACGCGTCCGGTTGTAGCTGAACCTGTTGTACCAAAAACCGTCGCTGCGCCGGCCACTGCCCCACTTGCACCCGTGGCCGCCCCGGCACCGGCAGTCGTCGCTCCAGCCGTGACTCCCGCACCAGCCGCAAAGCCGGCAGAACCCACACCCGCCGCACCGGCAAAACAGGGTGCCGCCGACGCCAACGCCGACATCACGCGGGCACTGGATGCCTGGGCGTCAGCGTGGTCGCGCAAGGATGTCAAAACCTATCTGGCAGCCTACGCACGCGACTTCAAAACACCGGCCGGTGAAAAGCGTGCTGAATGGGAATCCGAACGCAAAAAACGCATCGGCAAGCCGGGCACCATTCACGTCAGCTATGAAGGTTTGCGTATTTCCATCACTGGCGACACCGCCACCCTGAAGTTCCGTCAGCACTACAAATCCGCTTCGCTGAAGACCTCCAGCAACAAAGTGATGCTGATGACAAAAAGTGATGGCAAGTGGTTGATCCAGCAGGAGCGGGTCGGCACCTGATGCCAAAATCGTTAACATCACCGCTGACATCGCCGCTGAAATCGCCGTTTCGCGCCACTTTGCGCACCGCGGTCTCGGTTTGCGGATTACTGCTGCTTGTCGGGGTGGGCGGGGTGGCCGGGGTGGCCAATGCTGCGGGCAAAGCACCCAAACATCTCAAACAGAATGACCGCACAGTCGCGATCGACGCCAGTTACACGGATTCCGGGCCAGAGCCACTCTTGGCCAGAATTTTCGATGCGATCGAGCAAAACCGCACCGACGAGGCGCTGCAATTCACGGATCATCTGCTCAAGGCTTATCCGAATTTCCGTCTCGCCCATCTGATTCGTGGCGACCTGCTGCTGGCTCGGTCTCGCCCTCTCAAAGCCTTTGGTGACGGCGGCACCGCTGCGACCGGAGACAAAATTGCCGATCTGCGTGACGAAGCCGTCGTCCGCCTCAAAGGCTACCGTTCCAAACCCAGCGCCGACAATGTGCCGCGCTATCTGCTGCAAATGCAGCCCGACCAAAAGCACGCCGTCGTCGTTGATACGCAGAAGTCGCGTCTGTATCTGTACCAAAACGATAACGGCACACCGCGTTTTGTGGCCGATTACTATATTACCCAAGGCAAACTGGGGTCTGAAAAGCTGCGCGAAGGTGATAAAAAAACCCCCATTGGCGTTTATCACGTCACCTCCAGCCTGTCGCGTCAGAAACTCGGTGATTTTTATGGCAGTGGCGCATTCCCGATCAACTACCCCAATGACTGGGACAAGCGCCAGGGTCGCGGCGGACACGGCATCTGGCTGCACGGCACGCCTTCGGACACTTTTTCGCGGCCACCCAAAGCCTCCGATGGTTGTGTCGTTCTGACCAATCAGGATCTCAACGCACTGGCCAAGAGTCTGCAAGTTGGCTTGACACCGGTGATTATCAGCAACAGCATTGAATGGCTGTCACTGGACGACTGGCAAACCGAGCGCACCTCGCTATTGCAGATGATTGAAGAGTGGCGTCAGGACTGGGAAAGCCGCGACGTTGAACGCTATGCCCGGCACTATTCGCCAAAATTCAGCGCCGATGGACAAGCGTATCAGTCGTGGGTCGAGCAAAAGCGCAAGGTCAATGCGGGAAAAAGCTGGATCAAGGTCGGCACCAGCAACATCAGCATGTTCCGCAATCCCGGCCGCGAAGAATACGTCGTCGTCACCTTCGAGCAGGATTACCGTTCCAACAATTTGTCCAACCAGATGAAGAAGCGTCAGTACTGGATCAAGGACGGCGGACGCTGGAAAATTGTTTTTGAAGGTGCTGCCTGAGCCCCTTCAATTGAACGCATATCAAACTTACATCAACTCTCTGCGGACTACCCACATGCTGCGCATTCTGATACTTGTTTTTGCCCTATTCAGCAGTTTTTCTGTCCATGCGGCTAACCCTCAGGTCGAGATGAAAACCTCGCAGGGCACGCTGATTATTGAACTCTATGCCGACAAGGCACCCAAAACGGTTGCCAACTTTCTGCAATATGTACAGGAAGGTTTTTTTGACGGTACCGTATTTCATCGCGTCATTCAGAACTTCATGATTCAAGGTGGTGGCTTCACCACCGAAATGAAGCAGAAAGAAACCCGTGCGCCCATTCGCAACGAGGCCAAGAGCAGCCTACGCAACGAACCCGGTACCTTGGCCATGGCACGCACCGGCGATCCACATTCGGCCACCGCGCAATTTTTCATCAACCTCAAAGCCAACAGCTTTCTCGACTACCCGAGCCGTGATGGCTGGGGTTATGCCGTGTTCGGTAAAGTCACGCAGGGGTTTGATATCGTCGAAAAAATCGGCGCGCTGCCCACCACGCGCCAATCTACCGTCCCCCCCGATCAACCCGTCACGCCCATCATTATCGAATCCGTAAAACTGCTTTCCGAAAAACCCTAATTGCCGCAGGAATCTTTCCGTCATGATTAAACTTACCACCAACCACGGCATCATCGCCATCGAACTCGACACTGAAAATGCGCCACTCAGCGCTGCCAATTTTCTGGGCTACGTCGAATCCGGCCACTACGACAACACCGTGTTCCACCGCGTTATTGATGGGTTCATGATCCAGGGCGGCGGCTTCACCCCGGAGATGGATCAAAAACCCGTCGGCGAACCGATTGAAAATGAAGCCACCAACGGCCTCAAAAACACGCGTGGCACCGTCGCCATGGCTCGCACCTCCGATCCGCACTCGGCGACGGCGCAATTTTTCATCAATGTTGCCGATAACAGTTTTCTCGACAACGGCACCTGCCAGGATGGCTGGGGCTACTGCGTGTTTGGCCGCGTGGTTGAAGGCCTCGATGTGATGGACAAGATCAAGAACGTCAAAACCGGCAACAAGGGTTTTCACCAGAATGTACCGAACGAAAATGTCGTGATCGAGCGCGCCGAAGTCATCTGATGCACGCCGGAAACAAAGCGCGCGCTTCCATGCTGCAACTTCATGGAACCGCGCGCTTTGTTTCCGATGTGCATCTGCGCGAAGAACGCGGTGACATTGCTGACCGTTTCGTGCAATTTCTGAACGACACGGCGCGAAAAAACATCGCAGCGCTGTTCATTCTCGGTGATCTGTTCGAATACTGGATTGGCGACGACGATCTCGGCCATCCATTCAATGCGCGCATCTCCAGCGCACTGCGCACAACGGTGGATCAGGGGACGCAACTCTTCTTCATCGCCGGCAACCGTGACTTTCTGATCGGCGACGCGTTCGCCGCCGCCAGCGGATTGCAGCGACTGCCCGACCCAGCAATAGTCGACGCTGAAAACACGCCAATCCTGCTACTGCATGGCGATACCCTCTGCACCGACGACCGCCCCTACCAGCAGTTTCGCACCATGGTGCGCGCGACGCAGTGGCAAAACGATTTTCTCGCCCGGCCACTCAGCGACCGTCGCGCGGAAGTTGAAACCTTACGACGGCGCAGCGCCGAGGCCATGCGCGACAAAACCGCAGCGATCATGGACACCAACCCGTTAGCCGTGCAGGAAGCCTTCACCGGTTCGGCATGCCGGCATCTGATCCACGGCCACACGCATCGCCCCGGTCAACACACCCTTACCTTGCCAGATGGCAGCACCGCAACACGCTGGGTACTCTCAGATTGGGACACCGACCGCGGCGACGCGCTGGAAGTTGATGCCAGCGGAATACGCCGTATCGATCTGCCAGGCTAGCGGATCGGAACAATCAGTCAAGCAGTCAGGCCGCCAGACCGCGAGCCAGATCAGCCTGAATATCTACCGGGCTTTCCAGCCCGACGGCAATCCGCAACAAACCTTCACCGATACCCGACGCCTGACGTGCCTCCGGCGAAATACGACCATGCGTTGTGGTCGCCGGGTGCGTGATGGTGGTTTTGGTGTCGCCCAAATTCGCGGTAATCGACAGCAGATGACAATGGTCAACCACACGCCATGCCGCTTCCCTTGCATCACCCTGCCCCGGCCTCACTTCAAACGACAGAATCGCCCCGCCACTAGCCTGCTGGCGCATGGCCAGCGCATGCTGCGGATGCGAGGGCAGCCCCGGGTAATACACCCGCGCCACCTGTGGCTGCGCCTCCAGCCATTGCGCCAGTGTCAGTGCATTGGCCGATTGCGCCTGCATGCGGATCGACAAGGTTTCCAGCCCCTTGAGAATGATCCAGGCATTGAACGGCGAGAGCGTCGGTCCGGCGGTACGCAAAAACTTGAATACTTCATCGACATGCACTTTCGGCCCGCATACCGCGCCGCCCAGCACACGCCCCTGCCCATCAAGATACTTGGTGGCTGAATGAATCACCAAATCGGCACCCAGTTCCAGCGGACGCTGTAGTGCCGGCGAACAAAAGCAGTTATCCACCACCAGTAAAGCACCGCCGGCGTGCGCGGCCTCTGCCCAGGCGACAATATCGAGCACCTCGGTGAGTGGATTCGACGGGGTTTCAATAAACACCAGCCGCGTGGTCGGGCGCATCGCGGCACGCACACCGGCAATGTCGCCGGCATCCACATAGGTGGTTTCAACACCGAAGCGCGAAAAGATGTTGCCGAACATCTGCTGCGTCGCGCCAAAAATACTACGCGACGAAATAATGTGTTCACCGGCGTTCATCAAAGCCATCACCGTCGACAAAATCGCGGCCATACCGGTGGCGGTCGCCACACAGGATTCGGCACCTTCCAGCGCGGCGAGCCGCTCCTGCATCATGGTGACGGTGGGATTGGTGAAGCGGGCGTAAACGTTGCCTTCCTCGGCCCCGGAAAAACGCGCGGCTGCCTGTGCGGCCGAATCGAACACAAAGCTCGATGTCAGGTAAAGCGCTTCGGAATGTTCGTTGAACTGACTGCGTACCTGCCCGGCACGCACGGCCAGCGTATCGATAGACCAAGCCGGCGCATCGGAAAAATCCGTGCTCATCAACTGCCCTGCACCAGATTCAGATCGAGTTGCCCACCCTCATGCCCATCGCTATCATCCGACTGCGGATGCGTAGGCTTGGAGCGCACGTCTTCCATATTCTGCAAGTACGCTGCGGTGACATCCCCGGTCACATAAATCCCATCGAAGCACGACGTCTCAAACTGGCTGATCGCCGGATTGACGGCTCGCACGGCAGCCTTGAGCGAATCGAGATCCTGGTACGCAAGCGCATCAGCCCCAATCTCGGCACAGATTTCATCATCATTGCGAAACGCCGCGATCAGTTCTCCACGCGTCGGCATATCAATGCCATACACATTGGCGAAACGCACCGGCGGCGAGGCCGAGGCGAAATAGACCTTCTTCGCCCCGGCTTCGCGCGCCATCATGATGATCTCGCGGCTGGTGGTGCCGCGCACGATCGAATCATCGACCAACAGCACATTGCGCCCCTTGAACTCCTGCGAAATGGCGTTCAGTTTCTGGCGCACCGATTTCCGCCGCGTCGCCTGTCCCGGCATGATGAAGGTGCGGCCAATGTAACGATTTTTCACAAAGCCTTCGCGGTAGGGCAGGTTCAGCACGCGCGCCAGCTCCATCGCCGAATGGCGGCTCGAATCAGGAATCGGGATCACCGCATCGATCGCCAGATGCGGCAGAGTCTTGCGAATTTTATCGGCTAGATATTCACCCATCTTGGCGCGCGTTTCATACACCGAGATGCCATCCATCACCGAATCTGGGCGCGCCAGGTAGACAAACTCGAACATGCAGGGTGCATGCACGGTGCGCTCGGCGCACTGGCGGCTGATGAAATTTCCGTGTGTGTCGATCAGCACGGCTTCACCAGGCTCGACATCACGCAGCATCTTGAAGCCCAGCGTATCGATCGCCACGCTCTCTGAGGCCACCAGATATTCGGTGCCCTGCGGCGTGTCATTGCGCCCGATCACCAGCGGGCGAATGCCGTGCGGATCACGGAAGGCCAGCAGACCATAACCGGCGATCATCGCCACCACCGCATAGGCACCCTTAACGCGCCGATGCACGCCAGCCACGGCCGTGAATATGGTTTCGGCATCCACCTGATATTTGGTCGACGCCGCCTGCAGTTCGTGCGCCAGCACGTTGAGCAACACCTCCGAATCAGAGTTGGTGTTCATGTGTCGCAGATCCTGCAAAAACATGTCCTGCTTCAGTTCCTCGGCATTGGTCAGATTACCGTTGTGCGCGAGCATCAGTCCGAACGGCGAATTGACGTAGAAGGGCTGCGCCTCGGCGGCATTGTCGGCCGAGCCGGCCGTCGGGTAACGGCAATGACCGATGCCCCAGTTACCCACCAGATTACGCATGTTGCGGGTGCGGAAAACATCGCGCACCAGCCCCGGGCCCTTATGCATGTGGAAACGCCCACCCTCGGCTGTGGCGATGCCGGCCGCATCCTGACCGCGATGTTGCAGCACCTGCAATCCGTCATACAGCAGCTGGTTCACCGGCGTGGTAGCCACCACACCCAGAATTCCGCACATGGTATTCCTCTATCGAAAACGAATCCGTTTTGCTACGTCGGCCGGCAAGCGCGGTTTCAATGCGATCACCACCGTTTCCAGTGGCGGTGCCAGCATCGCATCGCGCCACCAGAGTGTCGTCGGCAACGGCGTCATGCCGCCCACCATCACCGCCGCCAACACCACCACCAACCCGCGCAGCACCCCGAAACAGGCACCCAGCAGACGATCCAGCACACCCAAACCTACCGCTTTCAGCATTAACGACAGCAGCATGCGCCCGATCCAGAACAGCAACAAGACACCTACCGTCACCAGCACATACGCAGCGGCCAAGCGAATACCCGGATCGGCAATCTGCTCTGCCAGCCACGGTGCCACCGTCGGCGCTTCGGCGCGTGCTACAAAAAACGCCGCCACCCATGCCACCAGCGCCAGAATCTCGCTGACCACACCACGCCAAACGCCCAACGCGACTGACAACAGCACCGCCGCCAGCACGGCATAATCAAATACCGTCATTGCTTACCGACTACTTCGGCGCAACCGTTCCGTCGACACGAATGGTCTTGATTTTTGCGAGCGCCTTTTCTGCGGCATCACGCGACGGAAAGGGGCCGGCACGCACGCGCGTGCGCGCACCTTGCGGTGTGTCGAATTTTTCAGTGTAGGTCGGCACGCGCATTTCCTTGAGTTTTCCCAGCAAAATCTTGACGTTGCCCGCATCCTTGTAAGCGCCTAGTTGCACCACCCATTGCCCGGCTGATTCGATTGTGGCCGCTGCCGCTGTTGCCGCTGTTGCCGCTGTTGCCGCTGCCGGCGCTGCCACCACGGGTGCGGGCTTGGGTTCTACCTTTGGTGCAGGCTTAGGTTCTACCTTTGGTGCGGGCTTGGGTTCGGGCTTGGGTTCGGGCTTTTCTGCGGGAACAGGTTCCGGTTTAACTTCTGTCGCAACAGGTGCTGCATTGACCACCGCGGGAGCCGGAGGCTTCACGGCTACAGGCTTGCCGCTAACACTGGTGACATCCTGACTCGGGATGCGTACCTGAATATCCTGCACTGGCGGCCGTGGCTCGTGATCCATGACCATTGGCAGCACAATGATGGCGAACAGCGCCAGCGCAATCGCACCGACCAACCGGCGGCGCGCGCGCTTCTTCAACTGCAAATCGGCATCGGGCAATGCGTCTTGTTCCGCCATCGAATTTACGCGGGTCGACCCAGCATTTGCAAGGCTCCAGCAACAGTGAGGAAGGATCCAAAGGCCAGAATTCTATCATCTTCGCCCACATTCTCTTGCGCGAAAACCAATGCCTCAGCCGGTGAAGCAAAGCTGCCCATAACCGCACAACCGAGCTTGCGCAACCGGTCGGCCAAAAAGTCGACGCTGGCCGCACGGTGCCCGTCGAGCGCACACGGCAACCAGTGCGTCACACGCTCGCGCAGCGGTTCGATCACCGCATCGATATCCTTGTCGGCCATCATGCCGAACACCGCCCAGGTGCTGCGGTGAAACGCCATGCCGCCCAGATTGTCCGCCAACACTCGTGCAGCTTGGGGATTGTGGGCAACGTCGAGCACCGTTGTTGGGCGCCCGGGCAGAATCTGAAAACGCCCGGCCAACTGCACTTCGAGCAAGCCCTGGCGGATATCTTTCATGGCTACCGGCAAATGCGTCTTGATGACTTCGAGCGCCGCCAGCGCGGTGGCGGCATTGGCTAGCTGATTATTGCCACGCAACCCCGGATAGGCCAGCCCGCCGCGCCGCAGCACCTCGCCGCGTCCGCTGGTGTCAAATGTCCAGAACAGCCATTGCTGCTCTTGCCCCATGTAGCCAAAATCACGCCCCATCACACGCACGGGCGCACCGATTTTTTCTGCATGATCGAGGAGCGACTGCGGCGGTTTTGCATCACCACAAATGACTGGCACCTGCGAACGGAAAATGCCGGCTTTCTCACGGCCGATGGCCTCGCGGTCAGCGCCGAGAAAATCCATGTGATCGAGATCAACCGTGGTGACAATGCTGCAATCGGGCGGGTAAATGTTGGTCGCGTCCAGACGTCCGCCCAGCCCCACCTCCAAAATGATGGCATCGGTTGCGGCGGCGGCAAACACCTCCCACGCGGCCAGTGTGCCAAACTCGAAATAAGTTAATGCCACATTACCGCGTGCCGCTTCGACACGGGCAAAAGCGGCACACAAAGCGGCATTATCGACCGCCACGCCCCCCACCCGCACACGCTCGTTATAGCGCAGCAGATGGGGCGAGGTGTACAAACCCACACGGTAGCCGGCCGCCAGCAAAATGTGTTCGAGCATGGCGCAGGTCGAGCCTTTGCCGTTGGTGCCCGCTACCAGAATGACCGGACAATGCGCGTGTTGCTGCAAGCGTTGGCTCACCTCGGCAACGCGCTCCAGCCCCAGTTCAATACCAGCACTACCGCGCGGGTGCAGCGCCTCGATGCGCGCCAGCCAACCCGCCAGATCAGACATCACACCGCCGGAACGCGTTGCAGCAGGGTGAGCAGTGCCGCCAGCCGGTCGCGCAATTCACGGCGATCGACAATCATGTCGAGCGCACCTTTTTCCAGCAGGAACTCAGCGCGCTGGAAGCCTTCCGGCAAAGTTTCACGCACCGTCTGTTCAATCACGCGTGGGCCGGCAAAGCCGATCAACGCGCCCGGCTCGGCAATCACCACATCGCCAACAAACGCAAACGAGGCTGACACACCGCCCATGGTGGGATCGGTCAGCAAGGTGATGAAGGGCAGTTGATGTTGCGTGAGTTGCGTCACCGCCGCCGTGGTCTTGGCCATCTGCATCAGCGAGAACAAGCCTTCTTGCATGCGCGCGCCACCCGATGCGGTGATGCAGATAAACGCCATCTGCTGCTCGATCGCTGCCTTCACACCGCGCACGAAACGCTCGCCCACCACGGAACCCATCGACCCACCCATAAACTCGAATTCAAAACACGCGACCACCACCGGTACCGTTTTGATCGCGCCTTGCATCACCACCATGGCATCCGCCTCGCCGGTGTCCTCGTTCGCGGCAACCAGACGATCGACGTAGCGCTTGCTGTCCTTGAACTTGAGCGGATCCATCGGAATGACTTCGCAGCCGATCTCGTAGCGGCCTTCGGGGTCGAGCAGCAGATCAAGCCGCGCGCGGGCACGCAAGCGATGATGATGATTGCACTTGGGACACACGCCCTGATTGTTGTCCAGATCGGTGGCGTAAAGCACCGCTTCGCACGCCGGGCACTTCGACCACAGCCCTTCGGGTATCGACTTGCGCCCGCCTTCGGAACGCTTGATCTTGGGCGGCAGGAGTTTTTGTAACCAACTCATCTCATGAACCCTTTCCATCCATAGCGGCGCGAATGCCCGCCAACAGCGCGGTGACGCGCGCCGGCGCTTCGGCAGGCGCGCCACTTTCGATTTCTTCAATGATCCGGCTGCCAATCACCACGGCATCGGCAATCGCTGCAATGCGTGCGGCCGTGGCGGCATCACGGATACCAAAACCCACACCGACCGGCATGCCCACCTTGGCGCGAATGGCTGGCAGACGCCTCGCCACCTCGTCAAGATCAAGGCTGCCCGAACCGGTCACGCCCTTGAGCGAAACGTAATAAATGTAACCACTACCCGCCTTCGCCACTTCACCGTAACGCTGCTCGGTCGAAGTCGGTGCCAGCAGAAAGATGGGATCGATGCCGACTTGCTTCATCGCCACCGAAAACTCCGCACACTCTTCCGGCGGATAATCGACAATCAACACGCCATCAACGCCGGCATCCGCCGCATCGCGCGCAAACGCATCGACGCCGTAGGCTTCCACCGGATTGGCATAACCCATCAGCACCACCGGGGTCTGCGCGTCAATGTTGCGGAACTCCGCCACCAGCGCCAGCACCCGGCGCAGACTCATGCCATGCAGCAACGCCCGCTCGGAGGCGCGCTGAATGGTCGGTCCATCCGCCATCGGGTCAGAAAACGGCACGCCAAGCTCGATGATGTCAGCACCGCCGGCCACCAGCGCCTGCATCAAGGGCAAGGTGAGATCAGGATGCGGATCGCCGGCAGTAATGAAGGGGATCAGCGCTTTACGGCCTTGTGCGGCGAGGCTGGTAAATCTTGTTTGGATGCGGCTCATGTCATTCTTCTGCAAAGTAATCGGAATCAACCCGCTTGATTTCATAGCTCGTGACCAATGACACACCCAAGCCGTAATCGATCATCAACTCAGCCAACATCGCCCCATCTATCAGTACGAGTTTTGCGTTCACTTGTCCGGCGTAGGAACGTGCTTCCTTGGTGTAGCCCGATGTCGTCAAAAAAACGCCCTTGGTTGCCTTGTGTCCGGCGAGCGCGCCGACAAATTTCTGAATTTCTGGACGGCCTACATCGCCCTCCCATCGTTTCGCCTGTAGATAAATAACATCCAAACCAAGGCGATCCTCATTAATGATGCCATCGATACCGCCATCACCGCTTTTCCCGAGTACTTGCCCTGCGTCTTCGCGCGTACCGCCGTAGCCCATTCGCAGAAGCAGTTCAACGACAAGATGTTCAAAGAAAACTGGCGAACCTTGCTTAACCTGTTGCAGCAAATCAACGGCCAAAGCGCCTCTGAGTTGTTTGTACCCGGCCTCCAAAAGCTCTTCTGGTGTACTTTCCTGCGTGCCAATATCGATCTCTGGCGACGCTGTGAAATCCTTTTTTACGGAGCGAGATCGAAACGCTTTATACGCATCAAATTGATCCAAAAATTTGATGTCAATTTTTGCGGGAGGCGCTTTTAAAACATCGATGCCCTGTTTTGTAATTCTGTGCAAACCTCGTCCGGCACTCTCAAAAAGCCCCGCCTGCTTCAGATGGCTCTTACTCCATGCAACGCGGTTATCGAATCGTCCCTGCCGACCCGATGGAAGCATCTCTGCCATCTCCTCATCGGACAATGAAAATTGAGCGGCGAGTTTTGTCAAAACATCTTGTCGGTCATGCACATTTCCATCGCCATACAGCTTGAGCAAAGGCAACATCATGGATTGAAAATCAGGAATTGCCATAATCAAGCAAACATCAATCGGGCGCCCTTCGGCTCGGGAACCGGTCGCCCGAACTCACGCGCCGTGTCGAGCCAAAGGTGGATGGCCTCGTCCACACTGGCGAGCGCAGCACTGCGGCTCTCGCCATGTGCAGAGCAACCCGGCAACTCGGGGACTTCGGCAACAAAGATTTGATCTTCGTTACTCCAGTAAATGATGACTTCGTAGTGATCCATCAGGATTCTCCCGCCAGCCGATATTTCAGAATCAACGCGCGCACCTGCCTGACCTGATAAGACTTAGCCTTGCTGCCATCGCGTTGCAGATTGAGCAACTCCATCACGCCCTCGCGCCGGAATACGTGGTGACTGCCGCGTATGCGTTCCTCGAAACCAAGGGCTGCCAACAGGGTACGCAATTCTTCAAACCCGATGTTGGCATCCGACATGCCGTGAAGGATGCGCAGTAATAGTTTTTCATCACGTCCCACGTCAAAACTTGAGACCGGATTTTTCTGCCACGGTGTGCATGTCCTTGTCACCACGTCCGGAAAGATTAACGAGCAGCATTTTGTCTTTAGGCAGCGTCGGTGCCAGCTTGGCGGCGTAGGCCAGTGCGTGGCTGGATTCGAGCGCCGGGATGATGCCTTCAAGGCGGCACAGGTCGTGAAAACCCTGCAAGGCTTCGTCGTCGGTGATGGTGACGTATTCGGCGCGGCCGCTGTCTTTGAGCCAGGCATGTTCGGGACCAACGCCGGGGTAATCGAGACCGGCGG
>CAJAWW010000055.1 GCA_903946745.1 uncultured beta proteobacterium | reverse complement strand
TCCGCGCGGCCCAGTTGCACCAGCATGACGAGCGCGGCTGCGACCATCAATTTATCGGCTACCGGATCGAGAAACGCCCCAAATGCGGAGGTCTGATCGAGCTTGCGCGCCAACCAGCCATCGAACCAGTCGGTCACTGCCGCAATGACAAATGCAAGTGTGGCGGCTTGGTTTTGCTCAACGACGGTGAGCGGCGCATAAAACACGCCGACCATGAACGGAATCAGAAGAATGCGCGCCCAGGTGAGCAGGTTGGGAATATTGAGCGGCATATCAGTGCAACTGCTTGTGAATTTCTTCGGCCAGCCGACGCGAAATTCCGTCGACGCGACACAGATCTTCAATCGTCGCCGCCTTGACGCCCTCCAACCCGCCGAACTGTGCGAGCAAGCTTCTGCGCCGGGTCGGACCCACACCCGCGACGTCCTCCAGTGTCGAGCGACTCCGCGCCTTAGCGCGTCGTGCACGATGCCCGACAATCGCGAAGCGGTGCGCCTCGTCGCGAATTTCCTGAATCAAATGGAAGCCCGGATTGTCCATGGCTAATTGTAGCGGCTCGCTTCGCCCGTGAACAAACAGTGTTTCCAGCCCCGGCTTGCGGTCTTCACCTTTGGCCACGCCGACACTGACCAGATGATCCAGCCCCAACTCGGCAAAGACGTCGCGTGCCACACCGTGCTGCCCCTTGCCACCATCGATCAGCACCAGGTCTGGTGCCACCGTATCGCCGGCAGCAACTTTTTCATAACGCCGCGCAAGCGCCTGTCGCATCGCTGCATAGTCATCACCCGGAACGATGCCCGTGATATTAAAACGCCGGTAATCGCTTTTCTTCATGGCACCATCGACGCACACCACACACGAGGCCACGGTGCCCTCACCCATCGTGTGGCTGATATCGAAACATTCGATGCGATTCGGCAACTCGGCCAGTTGCAAGGCTTCCTGCAAGGCAGCCAAGCGGTTGCTGCTGCGCGTCTTCGCCTGCCGCCGCGACGAGAGGGCGAGTTTGGCGTTACCAAGCGCCATCTCTAGCCATGCGCGCTCCATTTCATTGCGTGCGGGGCCCGCGTTGATGCCCTCCGGAATGTCGTCAAGCGGGAAAGTGCCCAACAGAATACGCGGTGGCGGCGTTTGCTCGGCGTAGTGCTGGGCGAGAAACGCAGACAAACCATCGGCCGCATCCGGTGGCGCGCAATCGCCCATAGCCTTCGGAAAAAACGCCCGGTCACCCATATGCAGACCGCCACGCACCATGGCCAAATTCACACAAAGCTCACCGCGCTCGACCACGGCACCGATGATATCGACATCAGTGTCGCGGGTGGAACTAACATATTGCCGGTGCAACACGGTCTGTAATGCCTTGATCTGGTCGCGCAGCGCCGCGGCCTCTTCAAAGCACAATTCAGCAGCCGCAGCGGCCATTCGACTACCGAGGTCATCAATCACCTCGGCATGCCGCCCCTTGAGGAACAGTTCCGCCAACTTCACATCCGCCGCGTAATTGGTGGCCGAGATCAGGCCGACGCACGGTGCCTTGCAGCGCTTAATCTGGTGCATCAGGCACGGCCGCGAACGATGCGCGAAAACCGCCTCTTCGCACGTCCGCAACAGGAATGTTTTTTGGATCAGCTGAATACTCTCCCGCACCGCCAAACCGCTGGGAAACGGCCCGAAGTAACGAGACTTTTTCTCGAACGGACCCCGGTGGTAGGCAAGACGCGGAAACTCACTGCCGGTCAGACAGATGTAAGGGTAAGACTTGTCGTCACGAAAAAGGATGTTGTACTTGGGCGCCAGTTTTTTGATCAGCGTATTTTCAAGAATCAGCGCTTCCGTCTCGGAACGTGTCGCGGTGACTTCCATCGTGGCAACCTGCTGCAGCATCAGCGCAATGCGCGGGCTGTGTCCGGTTTTCTGAAAATAGGATGAAACCCGCTTCTTGAGGTTCTTGGCCTTACCGACATACAGCACGCCACCCGCACCATCGAGCATGCGATACACCCCCGGCGCATCGGGCAGTGCGGCGATAAAGTTCTTGCTGTCGAACGCCTCGCGCACAGACGATGGATCAGTCAAGTTCGGATCGAATGGTGCGGAAGACATTGTAAAAGTCGACGCTGGTGAGACGGTGCGTCTGCGTGTTGTAGCGGCTGCAATGATAACTATCAACCAGTACCCGGCCATCGGGAAGTTGATGCCGTGCCCCATGCCCAAAAGTATACGCAGATTGCTTGAGGTTTAAGGCCATCAGTACCGCCTTGTGTGCAATCAGGCCCAGCGCCAGAATCACCCGCAATTCAGGTGCCGCAGCGAGTTCCGCCGACAGATAACGGTTGCAGGTGCGGATTTCGGCCGTCTCGGGCTTGTTCGCCGGCGGCAGGCACTTGACCGCATTGCTGATACGGCAATCTGTCAGTACCAGCGCATCGTCGGCCGCCTCGGAAACCGGCAGCGAACCGAACCCGAACGCATGCAGGGCCTGATACAGCAAAATTCCGGCAAAGTCACCGGTAAACGGCCGGCCGGTGCGGTTGGCACCATGCATCCCGGGCGCTAGGCCGACAATCAGGAGCCGCGCCTTCGGGTCACCAAACGGCAATACAGGACGACCGTGATAATGCGGATGGGTGGCGCGCACTTCGGCCAAAAAACCGGCCAGGCGCGGACACAAAGTGCAGTCAATGCAGTCGATCATTCCATTCATTCGGATAGGATACCGTCTGCCATCATGAACACCTCACTGCGCTGCGACATTTTCTGTACCGTGGTCGACAACTTCGGCGACGCCGCCGTCTGTTGGCGACTTGCATCGCAGTTGGCGGATGACTTCGGCTGGCAGGTGCGTCTATGGATCGACGACCCCCAACCACTATACCGATTGGCACCCGACGCCCCGCGAAGCAGTGTGGACGTGCGCCGCTGGGAGAAATCTTTTGCCGACACAGCCCCCGCCGACATCGTCATCGAAACCTTCGCCTGCGAACTGCCACCGAACTACGTCGCTGCCATGGCAAGCCGCACCACGCAACCGGTGTGGCTAAATCTCGAATATCTCTCGGCAGAAGACTGGGTCAGCGGATGCCACGGCTTACCCTCTCCCCACCCGCGCTTGCCGCTGACCAAGCATTTCTTTTTCCCGGGGTTCGACAGCAATACCGGTGGCCTTCTGCGGGAACGCGACTACGAGAAACGGCGCCGGGTATTTAATGCAAAAGCATTTCGCCAAGAATTTTTGCTCGGCGACCCACCGCCTGCGTCACTGACAATCTCGCTCTTCAGTTACGTTAACCCGGCATTGCCCGCTCTGCTCGCCGCATGGGCGCGATCCGACACACCGATACAGGTGCTCTGCCCCGGTAGCACCGAACCACGCCAGCAGATCGGCAGACTGGAACTCGTGCCGCTGCCGTTTTTACCGCAGCAACGCTACGACGAACTTTTGTGGACCTGCGATCTCAACTTCGTCCGGGGCGAAGACTCTTTCATCCGCGCACAATGGGCGGCGAAACCATTGGTATGGCAAATCTATCCGCAAACAGAAAACCTACACCTGCAAAAACTGGATGCGTTCATCGCCGCTTTTGGAAAAGTCGACGCTGGGCATACGCTAAGCATACGGACGATGGCCGCTTTCTGGCACGCCTGGAACGGCGATGGAACGCTCGACTGGCCAGCATTCTCCAGCGCCCTGCCCGCCATGCGCCAACACACGCAAATATGGACAAACCATCTCGCCGCCCACACAGATTTGGCGACAAACCTTGTGCAGTTTTGTCTTGCGCGGCTAAAATAGACGGTTTTCAATTTCTCCCACTCTTCTAATTCCGTCGCAGGAAGCATGTCATGAAAATCGCTCAGGAACTCCGCGCTGGCAACGTCATCATGGTCGGCAACGAACCGCTCGTCGTCCAGAAAGCCGAATACAACAAAGGCGGCCGCAGCTCTGCTGTCGTTAAATTCAAATTCAAGAATCTGCTCACCGATGCCGCCTCAGAAGCCATCTACAAGGCCGACGACAAATTCGAGCAAGTCGTGCCCGAGCGCAAGGAATGCACCTATTCCTACTTCGCCGACCCGATGTATGTCTTCATGGATGCCGAGTACAACCAGTACGAAGTCGAAGGCGAAAACATGGGTGACGCCACCCAGTATCTCGAAGACGGCATGCCGGTCGAAGTGGTGTTCTATGACGGCAAAGCCATTTCCGTTGAGATGCCCAACAGCGTGGTGCGCGAAGTGATCTACACCGAACCCGCCGTCAAGGGCGACACTTCGGGCAAGGTCATGAAACCCGCCAAGCTCAGTACCGGAATGGAACTGCCGGTGCCGCTGTTCGTTGAAATTGGCGACAAGATCGAAATCGATACCCGCACCAACGAATACAAAAACCGCGTCAAATAAATTACGCGAGCTTTTTGATCGCCACCAATCCCGCCTCATAGGCGGGATTTTTTTCGAGGCTTGGTGCCGGCATCTTTGGCGACAAACGCGAAACTCTGGCTGCCCGCACCGGATCCGGGGGCGGGTTCCACTGATCGAGCAGAACAGCTACCGAATCCGGCGCATTACACACCAGCAGCATGTCGCAACCCGCCGCCCAGGCGGCGTTTGCACGGTCGACAATACCACCCGCGACACTCGCACCCTCCATCGACAGATCGTCGCTGAAGATCACGCCGTCCAAACCAAATTCTGTCCGCAACTTGCCGATCCACACGGGCGAGAACCCGGCGGGGCGCGCATCAACCTGCGGATAGATCACATGCGCCGGCATCACGGCATCCAGCTTCAGATGACGATACGGCAGCAGATCCGGTGCCATGTCGGCCAGACTACGTTCATCCACGGGCATCGCCACATGTGAATCTGCGGCAGCCCATCCATGGCCCGGAAAATGTTTGCCGCAGCAACCCATGCCGGCTGCGCGCAAACCATCGATCAGAGCCCCTGCAAGTTGCGTCACAATCGTTGGATCGCGGTGGAAAGCACGGTCTCCAATCACCCCGCTCGGCCCCCAATCCAGGTCGAGCACCGGCGTAAATGAAAAGTCGACGCCGCAGGTACGCAACTCGGCCGCCAGCACATAGCCAATCAACTGCGCATCGGTATAAGCGGTGGCCGGGTCGCTATCCCACAACGCCCCCAAACGCCGCATCGCCGGAATCCGCGTGAAACCTTCGCGACAGCGTTGCACGCGTCCGCCCTCGTGATCGATCGCAATCAGAATGTGACGCAAATCATGGATCGATGCACACAGCGCCGTCAATTGATCGCGATCGCAATAGTTGCGACCAAACAGAATGACACCGCCGACCAACGGATGGCAAAGTCGCTGTCGATCAAGCGCAGTGAGTTCGAGACCCGCGATGTCGACCATCAGCGGCCCGCAAGGCATCATATTCATGGGCATTCGACCACAACGAAGGCGACAGCGTATTCCTGCTCGTCGCTGATAGAAAGGCGGGCGGTCAGCCCGTTGTGCTGCATATGCGCCGTCAGTGCCGCCCCATAAGTGAAATCCGGCTTACCCAGCGCATCGTGTATCACACTGATCTCGGGCAGCAGAACAGGCGCACGCATGCCGCTACCGAGCGCCTTGCCCAGTGCCTCTTTGGCAGCAAAACGCTTGGCCATGAAACGCGCCGGCTCGGTGGCGGCAAGGCAAGCCGCACGCTCGTCCGGTGCCAGGATTTTATCCAACGCACGCTCGCCGTGCCGCTGCCACAGCTCGCGCATGCGCGCCACGGCAACGATATCGGTGCCAATTCCAAAAATCACCGCGCTGCTGCCGCCGCTTCGCGCATCAGACGCTTCATCTCGCGCACCGCCTCGCGCATGCCGACGAACACGGCACGGCTGACAATAGCGTGACCAATATGCAGTTCGCGAATGCGCGGCAGTGCCGCCACCGGCTGCACATTGAAATAGTTCAGTGCATGCCCGGCATTGAAGCGCATCCCGGCGGCACAAATGGCAGCACCGGCCACGCGTATTTTTGCCAGCTCATCCAGAACAGCCGGGCTTTCGGCATCACGCCCTTTACCATGAAAAGCATGGGCATAAGGGCCTGTGTGGATTTCACACACACGCACACCGATGCGACTGGCGGCCTCGACCTGCGGCAGCTCTGCATCAATGAATACACTGGTGACGATGCCCGCCTCGCCCAGCCGGGCAACGACATCGCGCAGACGCGCTTCCTGCCCGACAATATCCAGCCCGCCTTCGGTGGTGATTTCGTGCCGGCCTTCGGGCACCAGCATCGCCATTTCCGGACGAATATCGCAAGCAATACCGACCATCTCGTCGGTGGCCGCCATTTCCAGATTCAGCTTAATGTGCGTGAGCTCTCGCAAACGCCGCACGTCGCGGTCCTGAATATGCCGGCGGTCTTCGCGCAAATGCACCGTGATGCCGTCAGCCCCCCCCAGATGCGCTTCCACGGCAGCCCACACCGGATCAGGCTCATGACCTCGACGCGCCTCGCGCACCGTGGCAACGTGGTCAATATTGACACCGAGTTCGATCATAATTCCTCCGCAGGGCCGCCCCAAGGAGGGGTCGCCCGAACATGGAGCGGGCGCAGCCCGCGAACAAGCGTCACCCCCTTCCTTGGGAAGGGGGATGGGGGGATGGTCATAGTTCCTGCAACTCCACGAAAACTCGCCGCGAATGTAGCGGCTTTCCGCCCATGTGATGGGCAATCAATTGACGCATCAACTGCTTGCTCTGCTGGCGCGTGCGCGGGTCGGTGTAATCGTCGGCGGCCATGTCGAGCAGGGTTTTTCCGGACAGCATCGGCGTATCCCCAGCGTCGACTTTTGCAACCGGACCACGTTCAACCAAGTAGCAATACTGTGCTTCCGTCGCAATGGGAGCACCCGAATCAGCGTCCACGTCCAGCGTCAGCCCGTAGCCCAGCTCTTTCAGCAGCGTCTTCTCAAAACGACGCAATTCCGGCGCATCCGCGCTGCCTTGCGCCAAGGCCATCAACGCTTCCCCATAGGCATCGTACAAGGCCGGATGGGCGTCTTCACGCGGCAACATTTTCATCAGTAATTCATTCAGGTAATAACCCAGCAACAGACAGCGACCTGTCAGCAAAGGCACGCCGCCCATCCATTCCGCCTTGGCCAGCGTTTTAACTTCACCGCTGCCAAACCAGCCCAGCTCCAGCGGCTGAAATGCCATCAGCGTGCCGCGCATCGCCGAACGTGGGCGCCGCGCGCCGCGCGCCAAGAGCGGGACACGTCCATGGCAGCGCGAAAAAACATCCACCACCAGACTCGTTTCACTGTAGGGATGCAGGTGCAGAACATACGCCGGCTCGGCATCAATGCGTTGCTTGCCGCTCACGGGCTCACCCCTTTACTCGTAGCCCAGCGACTTCAGTGCGCGCTCGTCATCTGCCCAGCCACCGCGAACCTTGACCCAGGTTTCCAGCCAGACCTTGCCGCCAAACAAATTTTCCATGTCTTTGCGTGCATCTGAAGACATGCGCTTCAGACGCTCGCCGGCCTTGCCAATGACGATGGCCTTGTGTGCATCCCGATCAACAATGACTGCCGCGTGGATTCGCCGCAAGGGATTAGAGCCGGTGGTGTCGACCTCGAATTTCTCGATTTCAACCGCGATGCCGTAAGGCAACTCTTCACCCAGATTGCGAAAGAGTTTTTCACGCAATATTTCAGAGGCCAGAAAACGCTCAGAACGATCCGTGATGTCATCGGCATCAAATACGGGCGGTGCCTCGGGCAGGTAACGGGCGACGATGGGCAACAGCTCTTGCGTTCCATGCCCTTTTTCGGCAGACAGCGGCACCAGTTCGGCGAATCCGTACAAGGCTGAAACTTTGGCCATAAAGGGCAACAGTTCGGCCTTGTTCGTCAGCCGGTCGATCTTGTTGATGACCAGCACCACCGGCGTATCGGCCGGCAGCATGCGCACGATATCATCTTCGCCACTGCCCCAGCGCCCCGCTTCCACCACCAACAGGATGACGTCGACATCGGAAAACGCAGAGGTGACGCTGCGGTTCATCAGTCGATTCAGCGCATTTTTGTGCGTGGTCTGAAAACCCGGTGTATCGACGAACACGAACTGAGCCGACTCACTGGTCAGCACGCCATGAATGCGATGGCGCGTGGTCTGCGCTTTTTTGGAGGTAATACTCACCTTGGCACCGATGAGGCGATTCATCAGCGTCGACTTTCCAACGTTGGGTCGCCCGATGACCGCGAGGTATCCGGTGCGAAATGCAGCACTCACAACGTCCGTCATGGTTTGATTTCCGCCATCGCCCGACTGGCTGCCTGTTGTTCTGCAATGCGCCGACTGGTGCCGATTCCAGTGCTACGCAAATCTAAACCTTCGATCATGCACTCCACTTCAAACTCCTGCTTGTGCGCTTCACCGCGCGTACAGATCAAACTGTAACGCGGCACGGGCAGACGGCGACGCTGAAGAATTTCCTGCAACGCGGTCTTGGGATCCTTGATGGTTTCGGTCGGCACGATGCGCGCGATGGCTGTCGCGTATAACCTTCCGATAACGGCATGCGCGGCATCGAAACCTGCATCCAGATAAATCGCGCCGAAGATTGCCTCGATCGCGTCAGACAATATCGAGGGCCGACGGGAGCCACCGCTTTTCAATTCACCCTCACCGAGCCGCAAGACCTCACCCAGATTGAGCTGCTGGGCGATCCCGGCAATCGCCTCCTGTCGCACCAGGCTCACGCGCAGCAGATGCAATTCACCTTCCTTGAGTGTCGGGAATCGGGTGAACAACAGATCGGCAATAACGCAATTGAGAACAGAATCACCGAGAAACTCAAGGCGTTCGTAGTTGTCTGCGCCAAAACTGCGATGGGTCAGCGCCTGTTTCAACAACTCCGGCCGGTGAAAACCGTGCCCGAGCGCTGCTTCAAGGCGCTGCATTTTCATTGCTTGGCGCTGCTGCCCTCAAAGTCAAAAACCAGACTGACGTTAGAAAACAACGGAACTTTCTTGGTGTAAGCGAATGAAATTACCAACTCGCCGCCTTCTTTGGTGATCTCGATATCGTTGGCAGAAACGCTCTTGATCTCGTCAATATCCCGGCGCTTCTCGTAACTGGCTCTCACCTGTGCAACGGAGGCATCTTTCAAACTGGCATCACTTGCGGTCGACTTCACCGCCTTCGTGATCTTGCCGAATTCAATCCATTCTGGCAGCACCTTCATGGTAACGAGAGCCACCACCGCAAAAATCACGCTACCAATCATGAGTCCGTTAAGACTGACGCCTCGCTGAAATCTCATGCTGCCCCCTTTAATTGATGGAACCGATCCGCTTCAGATCGCCAAAATTGAACCAGATAAAGACCGCTTTGCCCACCAGATTTTCGTCGGGCACGAAACCCCAGAAGCGACTGTCCTGAGAGTTATCGCGATTATCCCCCATCACGAAATACTGCCCGGCCGGCACGGTACATATGACACCTTCGCTATTGTAGAGACAATTTTCGCGGTACGGGAAACTCGCAAAGGGGTTCACATAGGAGGGGGATTCGGGTGCCACAAGAATCTGATGCTCAAGCGTACCGAGTTTCTCGGAAAAACGTGGCGTGTAGAAAAGGCGCTCGCTATCCAGATAATCATCTTGCTTGGTCTGAACAATCTCGGCTCCATTGACCGTCAGTTTTTTGTTGCGATAAACGACCTTGTCCCCGGGCAACCCCACCACGCGCTTGATGTAGTCAAGCGAAGGATCAGGCGGATAGCGAAACACCATCACATCACCCCGCTGCGGCGAATTCATCTCGACAATTTTCTTGTTGATGACCGGCAAGCGAATGCCATAGGTGTATTTATTGACCAGAATAAAGTCACCAATCAACAGCGTGGGGATCATCGATCCTGAAGGAATTTTGAAGGGTTCAAACAGAAATGAACGCAGAACAAACACTGCCAGAATCACCGGGAAAAAACTGGCGCCATATTCCACCCACCATGGATCGGGCGTGCCGGCCGGACGCTTCTTGCGCGCCCAAAAATGGTCGATGCTCCAAACAACACCCGTCGCGATCACCAACGAAAAAAGTATCAGCGCAAAATTCATGACCAGCCTTATTTATCACCGACACGCAGCACGGCAAGAAAGGCTTCTTGCGGAATTTCAACGCTGCCCACCTGCTTCATGCGCTTCTTGCCGGCCTTCTGCTTTTCCAACAGTTTCTTCTTGCGCGAAATGTCGCCACCGTAACACTTTGCCAGCACGTCCTTGCGCATCGCCTTGACGTTCTCGCGCGCCACGATGGTCGAACCAATCGCCGCCTGAATCGCCACGTCATACATCTGACGCGGGATCAATTCACGCATTTTGGCAGCTAGTTCGCGGCCACGATACGGCGCATTGGCGCGATGCACGATGAGCGAAAGCGCATCCACCTTTTCGCCGTTAATCAGCACATCGAGCTTGACCACATCGGCCGAGCGATATTCTTTGAACTCGTAATCCAGCGAGGCGTAGCCGCGTGAAACTGACTTCAGCTTGTCAAAGAAATCCATCACCACTTCAGCCATCGGCATGTCGTAGGTCAATTGCACCTGCCGGCCATGGTAGGCCATATTCACCTGCGAACCGCGCTTGCTTTCGCACAGCGTAATCACCGCGCCCAGATATTCCTGTGGAACAAAAATTTTGGTGGTGATGATCGGCTCACGAACTTCTTCCATGCGCTGAATTTCCGGCAACTTGGCCGGGTTTTCCACCTGTATCAGCGTGCCGTCACGCATCATCACTTCATACACCACTGTTGGTGCCGTGGTAATCAAATCCTGGTCGAACTCGCGCTCCAACCGTTCCTGCACAATTTCCATGTGCAGCAGGCCCAGAAACCCGCAGCGAAAGCCGAAGCCCAGCGCTTGCGAAACTTCCGGCTCATATTGCAGCGAGGCATCGTTGAGTTGCAGTTTTTCCAGCGCATCACGCAGGCTGTCGTATTGATTGGATTCAATCGGATACAACCCGGCAAACACCTGCGATTTGATCTCTTTGAAACCGGGCAACGCCTCAGCGGCGGGCTTATCCACCAGCGTCACGGTGTCGCCCACCTTCGCCGCATGGATCTCCTTGATGCCGGAGATGATGAAGCCCACCTGCCCGGCACGCAATTCCGGGCGTGGCAGCGATTTCGGCGTGAACACGCCCACCTGCTCACACAAGTGGGTGGAGCCCGACGACATCAGCTTAATTTTGTCTTTGGCCTTGAGGCTGCCGTCAACCACCCGCACCAGCATGACGACGCCGACATAGTTGTCGAACCACGAATCGATAATCAGCGCCTTCAAGGGCGCGGCCGGATCGCCTTTGGGCGGCGGGATGCGTGCGATTACCGCTTCGAGAACGTCATCCACGCCCATGCCACTTTTGGCGGAACAGGGAATCGCCTCGGAGGCATCGATGCCGATGACGTCTTCAATTTCCTGCCGCGCATTGTCCGGATCAGCCTGCGGCAAATCCATTTTATTCAGCACCGGCACCACGTCCACACCCAGTTCGAGCGCGGTGTAGCAATTGGCTACTGTCTGCGCTTCAACGCCTTGCGACGCATCGACCACCAGCAGCGCGCCTTCGCAGGCCGACAAGGAGCGGCTGACTTCGTAGGAAAAATCCACATGCCCCGGCGTGTCGATCAGGTTGAGGTTGTACACCTGCCCATCGCGCGCCGTGTAGAAAAGTGCTGCGGTCTGCGCCTTGATGGTGATGCCGCGCTCGCGCTCGATATCCATCGAGTCAAGCACTTGGGCTTCCATCTCGCGATCCGACAAGCCGCCGCAACGATGGATGATGCGATCCGCCAGCGTTGATTTGCCGTGATCGATGTGGGCAATGATGGAGAAATTACGGATGAGTTTCATCGGTGCAACAAAAAAGGTGCCCAGTCAACGTATTGCAACGTATTGCAACGTATTGAGCACCTTGGATGTGAAGAGAAGGCCAAAAATCAGAGGCCGGATTTTAGCGGAAAGCGTTCAAATACTCACGCACTTTCGCCGTATCGAGAAAGTAGTGGCAGAGCTCCTGATCGTCCATGCCGACCAGCACCGGCACCAGTTCGTCGTATCTGGCCTCAAGCACCGGGTCGGCATCGACATCAATCACCGTAATAGAGAAATTCAAAACCTCTGCCTCGTCACGCAGCGCCTCAAGAGCTGTCAGCATGTCATGGCAGAGGTGGCAGTATTCGCGACTATACAGGCGCAAATTCGGACAATTATTTATCGGAAATCCCCTTGATGGTGATGAAGGTTTGCGCTTCGCCACGACGTACCAGCAGCGTGATGTTTGCGCTCTTGTCGAAAGCAGAAAGCAGTTCGTTGAATTGCTGAATTGACTTCACCTCGGTTGGGCTTCCCTTGTTAATGAGAGAAAGAATAACGTCACCGGGACGCAGATCAGTGCGTGTTCCACCATTGCGCACATCTTCAACGATCAGACCGTGCTGGATACCCAGCGACTGCCGCTGTTCAGCCGTAGGTACCGACAGCACCAAACCCAGACGGTTGGCCGCAGCGGCATCCGCCGGCTTGCCACCGCGTCGCGCGTTGCGTGTTGCGCCCGAATCATCGGGGATTTCGCTGACCGTGGCGACAAGATCGCGGCTGCTTCCCTTGCGCCAGACTTGCAACGCCACCTTGCTGCCCGGCTTGGTCGCACCGACAATACGCGGCAGATCGCTGGAATCGGTCACCGGCTTACCGTCAAATTTGAGAATAATGTCGCCCGCCTCAACGCCTGCCTTATCGGCAGCAGCACCCTTTTCCACTGAAGCCACCAAGGCGCCCTGTGTCTTGCCAAGACCGAAAGACTCGGCCAACTCCTTGCTCACCTCCTGAATCACCACACCCAGGCGGCCACGACTCACCTTGCCTTTAGCCTTAAGTTGCCCTTGTATCTCAAGCGCAAGATCAATGGGAATCGCGAACGACAGCCCCATGAACCCACCGGAGCGGGAATAAATCTGCGAATTGATACCCACCACCTCACCCTTCATGTTGAACAATGGCCCGCCCGAATTACCGGGATTGATCGCCACATCAGTCTGAATGAACGGCACATAGTTTTCCTGCGTCAACGACCGCCCTTTTGCGCTAACAATGCCCGCAGTCACCGTGTTTTCAAAACCAAACGGTGAGCCGATGGCAACCACCCACTCGCCCACCTTCAATTTTGCCGGATCGCCTAGCCGAACCACCGGTAAATTACCCGCTTCGATCTTGATGAGCGCTACATCGGTACGTTTGTCAGCACCCAGCACCTTGGCCTTGAATTCCCGTTTGTCGGTGAGTTTGACCAGCACCTCATCGGCACCATCGACCACATGCGCATTGGTCAAAATATGGCCGTCGGCGCTGATGATGAATCCGGAACCGAGCGAGCGGTTCTTGTATTCACGCGGCTGACCGGGAAATCCCGGAATCTGTCCCGGGAAAAACCTGCGCAACAACTCAGCGGCAGGATCATCTTCATCAAACGGAGACTGCGGCCCGGCGCGCGTTCCCTTGATAACCTGCGTGGTACTGATATTCACCACGGAGGCACCCTGCTTTTCGACCAACTCGGTAAAGTCGGGCAGATCCTTGGCATGCAGGGGCACGGCGTACATCGAACAAAGCGAGAGCGCCATACCGAGCGCGAAGAGCATTTTTTTCATGACACGTCCTTGTACAAATGAGTCGTTGATGTTTCACGCTGCAAAGAAAAAAAACTGTTACCGGCGCGTGTGCGCAATTCTGTGTAACGCAACCACAACACACCGGTCACGAGCCCGGCAAACATCCCCGCAAGAGCAGCAGCATCCCCCCCCAGTGCATCGCCCGTCGCCGCCCCGGCGATTGCCAGCAATGCCGGCAACAGATAGGCCACCAGCGATGTACGCAACAGCGTGCCATCAGTGACCATAACACTGACCACATCACCCGGATGTGCAACGACCGAATTTTTCAGCCAGTAACGGCGCGGCCCGGTGCCCAGACCCAGCAATCCACTACCGCAACCATCCACGCGCGCACAACTGCCGCACGCGTGCGGCCGACCCGACAACTCAATCAGCGCCATATCAGCGTCGACTTCTTTCACCACAGCGTCGCAACGACTCATTTCATTCTCCGCTCGATCCCATCAGCCAAGCGCTTCACCGCCACGGCCGGCACCTCACCCATCACCATCAACCGATGCCCGCCCAACTGGCGTCGATACACATTCACCGGCCCAAACTGTGCCAAGGTTTCCACCGACTCATCTGCACTACCGGGCTCGATGAAAACAGAAATCGACGCCAGACCGTCTGAAAATACCACATGCAGACTTTCCGTCTGCGTGGAAGACGCCTGTCGTCTTGTGGCGGCAACCCGGCGGAATCCCGGCATGGATGCCTTGAAATTCCAGCCGATATCATCAACCCTAACCTGTGTCGCACGAACCTGCTGAACGCGCACCCGATCAGGATCAAAATGGGGTTTGAATGCATCAGGATCAAGAGTGCCACCAATTTTTATCTGCGAAAACGCAAACGCTTCGAGTATCTCGCCGTGCTCACCCAGCATGACCGCCTTCAGCATGAGACCACTGGCGGCGTCCACCAAGAACTCATGTCGATAGCGCAATTGGTCGCGTGGTTCGAGCTGGATCGCAAGACTTTCCAGCCCGGCAAATCGTTCGTGCCGGCCACTACGAATTGTGTAGTGATCCAAAAGCCGCCCCAATCCAGCAGGGAGCATCGACGGAAAACCGCGCTGCCGTGGCAGGCTTTCGACAATCAATAACTGCTCATCGGGTATAAAACATTTGACCTCATTGCCGTCACGAATCACCTCACGCGGACTGCCATCAAGAACCTCAATGCGTTCCCTCTCACGGCCATCGATCTGCGTATGCACAATGCGCGATGTTTCGACCTTGTTGCCGCTTCGATAGACAAAGATTCCGCTATAAGTCAGGTGCCGCGCACCCTGAGCGATTTTCTGCAACAGAGCAAGACTGTCATCGGCCCAAGCCGGCGACGCGAACAGATAAATCGCAGATGCGACACCACCCCATATAGATCGACTCACTCTTTACGCCCCTCACCACCGGTCGCCGTCACCGCCACGGTGCGAATATGATGCGCACCGCCACCAATGCCACTGGCCGGCGCGTAGGCCTGATGGGCTACCCAGTATTCCTGCATGCGCCGGGATGATGCGGAAGCGTTCTGTGCCGGTTTGTTTGTGGATACCGCAGTCACGACAGCAGGAGACGAAGTGACACCGGGGCTCATCGCCAGAGATGAGACCAGCGCAATTCCCGCCGCAGAGGCCGCCAAGGCCAGTGCCGGGCGACGCCACTCAACCCGGCGTGATCTCGGCGCCAGCACAGTCGGTTCCAATTCGAGCGCCGACATGACTTGCGCCGACACATCAAATGCCGCCGCCCCGTCCTTACGCAACACCGAACCGATCACCTGCGCATCAGACCATGCGGTACGCAAATCATCACGGCGACGCAATGCCTGCAAAGTCTCGTCGATCTCGTGATCTTCAAGTTCTCCATCCATCAGAGCCGATACGCGGTTTTTCATGATCTCGTCTTTCTGCATTTCCCAGCGTGCATTACCCGCGCGCATTACCAACGTTTGTCCGGAGCAGCATCCAGCAATGGACGCAACTGCGCGGAAATTGCATCACGCGCCCGAAATATCCGTGATCGCACGGTACCAATCGGGCAATCCATGATCTGCGCAATTTCTTCATACGACAAACCCTCAATTTCACGCAGCGTGATCGCCGTGCGCAACTCTGCAGAGAGCGTCTCCAGCGCCGCATTGACCGTCTCGCCGATCTGCTTGGTCATCAATAAGCGTTCCGGCGTATCGGAATCCCGCAACAATTCGCCTTCGTCATAGGTCTCGGCTTCTTCATTGTCCAAACTGGTCGATGTCGGCACGCGGCGACCATGCGCCTGCAACCAGTTCTTCGCCGTATTCACCCCGATGCGATAAAGCCAAGTGTAGAAGGCGCTGTCATTGCGAAAGCCCGGCAATGCGCGGTAGGCGCGAATGAAGCTTTCCTGAACAATGTCTTCGACCTCGGCGGCATCGCGAACCATGCGCGAAACCAGTCGCGCCAGCTTGCGCTGGTATTTGGTGACGAGCAATCCGAATGCCTGCTTGTCACCGGCCTGTACCCGCTCGACCAAAACTCGGTCTGCTTCGCGTTCTCCCATGGGCTTTTGCGTATATCGTCCTGCAATTGGCGATCTGTTTGGCTGTCATGCCAACCGCCGGCGAGTATAACAACAAGCCACTTCATCACTTCCCGCCCCCCCCATTCAATGACTGCTGCAAAGAAAGACCCTGATGGCAACATGAAGTTCCCGGCAATATGCAAAATTTCAGACGGATTCGAACAATGTCAGGCAATGTTATAGTCGCCCTCCATGAATCCGACGACCGGCCACGCCTCCACGAGGCAATATGACGTCCTCGTGATCGGCAGCGGCTTGGCCGGCCAATCTCTTGCCCTGCGCCTCGCCGATAACCGGCGGGTTGCATTGGTGACCAAAAAATCGCTTGGCGACTCTGCCTCTTCCTGGGCGCAAGGTGGCATCGCCGCAGTACTTGACCCGGCCGATTCCATTGAAGCGCATGTCCGTGACAGCTTTACCGCCGGTGCCGGCCTGTGCGATCCGGCCGCAACGCGCTTCGTCGTCGAGCACGGCCGCGAAGCCATCCAGTGGCTCATTGAACGTGGCGTACCCTTCACCAAAGACAACAGCCCGCTGGGGTTTCATCTGACGCGTGAAGGTGGACACAGCCATCGGCGCATCATTCACGCCACCGACGCCACCGGCGAAGCCGTACAGCAAACGCTCACCGAACAAGTCCTGCAACACCCGAATATCACCGTGCTGGAACACCATATCGCCGTAGATTTAATCAGCGGCGCAAAACTCGGCCTGCCCAACAATCGCTGCCTCGGCGCTTATGTGCTGGATGTCGCCCACGATAGCGTCATCACCATCGGCGCCAGCCATACCGTGCTGGCCACCGGCGGCACCGGAAAGGTGTATCTCTACACCACCAACCCCGACACCGCCACCGGCGACGGAATTGCCATGGCATGGCGAGCCGGATGCCGGGTAGCAAACATGGAATTCATCCAGTTCCACCCAACTTGCCTGTATCACCCGCACGCAAAATCCTTTCTAATTTCCGAAGCACTGCGTGGAGAAGGCGGCCTGCTGCGACTCCCCGATGGCACCCGCTTCATGCCCGATCATGACGAACGGGCAGAGCTTGCGCCGCGCGACATCGTTGCCCGCGCCATCGATTTCGAAATGAAGCGGCACGGCGTCGATTGCGTGTTTCTCGATATGACACACAAGCCGGAAGCCTTCCTGCGCGAGCACTTCCCAACAATCTACACACGCTGCATTGAGCTGGGTATCGACATCACGCGCGAAGGCATCCCTGTGGTGCCGGCCGCGCACTATGCCTGCGGAGGCGTTGTCACCGACCTGGCAGCACGCACCGACCTGCCCGGCCTCTATGCCGTTGGCGAAACGGCGTTCACCGGGCTGCATGGTGCTAACCGGCTGGCCTCCAATTCACTGCTGGAATGCGTGGTATTTTCCGCCTCGGCTGCGGCCGACATTCTGGCGCAACCGCTCGAAAGTATCCCACCGCTGCCGCAATGGGATGAAAGCCGGGTGCGCGATGCTGATGAGGAAATTGTCATCTCGCACAACTGGGCCGAACTGCGACGCTTCATGTGGGATTATGTCGGCATCGTGCGCACCAGCAAACGACTGGAGCGCGCACTGCATCGCATCCGCTTGCTGGAAAAAGAAATCGACGAATATTACGAAAACTTTCGCGTCAGCAACGACCTGATCGAACTTCGGAATCTGGTGCTCACCGCACATCTTATTGTCAAAAGCGCGCAACGCCGTCAGGAGAGCCGGGGGCTGCACTACAGCCGCGATTACCCGGCCACACTACCGCGCGCACTGGAAACTGTCCTGCAACCGCGCAGCAACAGTTAATCAGGAAGTAAGTCAGGGAATAGCGGTCGATTGCCAGCGCAGCCATAGCCGCAAGGTATGAAAGTCGTCAGCGCTCATGCTGTCGCGCATCACTGGCAGCGAACAGTGACGACGGCCTTCACGCCACAGCAGAATCACCAGAAACGGCAGTACCAGCGTCTGCGGGGCAAGCATCACGCGGATTGCCGTTCCCTCAGCGTCGACTTTTTCAAGCGCCCCATCACCGCCAAGAATTAGCCCGATAACCGATTGCGGCCGGCGCTGCACGGCTAATGATGCGCCAATGACTAACATCAATGTAGCGGAAAGCAGCGCAGGCAGATTTGATAGCCACACCGCAACGACCGCCACCAGATGCGCCACCGACTGGATCAGCAACAACTGGCGTGAAGCCAGTACACCAATCCGCTGCGGGGCGACGGCACGCATTGCCCGCCCGCTCACGCGCTCAATCGCTCAATCAAACGCGGCGAAACACCAGCGTGCCGTTGGTACCGCCGAAGCCGAAGTTGTTTTTCATGGCGGCGTCGATCTTCATCTCACGCGCAACATTCGCGCAGTAGTCAAGATCGCACTCCGGATCCTGTTCGAAGATATTGATGGTCGGCGGTGAAATCTGATGATGCACCGCCAGCACGGTAAATACCGACTCCAGACCACCGGCTCCACCGAGCAGATGGCCAGTCATGGACTTGGTCGAATTCACCACCAGCTTTTTGGCGTTATCCACACCAAACGCCAGCTTGATCGCCTCGGTCTCGTTCTTGTCGCCCAGCGGCGTTGAGGTGCCGTGCGCGTTGAGATACTGCACCTGATCGGTGTTGAGCCCGGCATTCTTCAGCGCATTAACCATCGAGCGCCGTGGTCCGTCGGTGTCCGGCGCCGTCATGTGATAGGCATCACCGCTCATGCCAAAACCGGTCAACTCGGCATAAATTTTTGCACCGCGCTTTTTGGCGCGTTCGTATTCTTCAATCACCAGTACGCCAGCGCCTTCGCCCATGACGAAACCGTCGCGCCCCTTGTCCCATGGACGCGAGGCGGTGGCAGGGTCGTCATTGCGGGTAGACAGCGCTTGTGCCGAAGCAAAACCACCGATGGCCAGCGGCGAAATCGTTGCCTCCGAGCCTCCGCAAACCATCACGTCAGCATCGCCATATTCGATCATTCGCGCCGAAAGCCCGATGGCATGCAGGCCGGTGGTGCACGCGGTGACCACCGCGATGTTCGGGCCCTTCATGCCAAACATGATCGACAAATTACCCGAAATCATGTTGCTGATCGTGCCCGGGATGAAGAACGGCGAAATCTTTCGTGGCCCACCGGCAAGGTAGTCGTTGTGCGTGCTCTCGATCAAGGGCAAACCGCCGATGCCCGAGCCGATATTCACGCCGATTCGATCCGCATCGTCGCCGGGAGTTTCCAAGCCGGCATCGCGCACCGCCTGTATCCCTGCGGCAAGACCGAAGTGAATGAACGTGTCCATGCGCCGGGCTTCTTTGGGCGACAGATATATACCAATGTCGAAATCCTTGACCTGGCCGGCTATCTGCGCCTTGAAAGCTGATGGATCGAAGTGCGTGATGCGCCCGATCCCGCTACGACCCGCTAGCAAATTCGCCCAGGCTTCCGGGACGGTATTGCCAACTGGCGAAACGAGCCCGAGACCGGTAACGACTACACGGCGCTTGGATCCGATGGACACGATGACTCCCGAAGAAAAATTTACTTCTTGACGTTGGCGTTGACGTAGTCAATCGCCTGCTGCACGTTGGTGATCTTCTCGGCATCTTCGTCCGGAATCTCGCACTCGAACTCTTCTTCCAGCGCCATCACCAGTTCTACGGTGTCGAGTGAATCGGCACCGAGATCATCCACAAACGAGGACTCGTTCTTGATATCGGCCTCGTTGACCCCGAGTTGCTCGGCGACGATTTTCTTGACACGTTGTTCGATGCTATCCATGTACCGCTCCTTCGCTGATATTCAGGGTGTGTAAAACCCGCTTAGTTTAACAAAAACTGCCTGATCTCCCTACAGAGATCAGGCCATATACATCCCGCCATTGACATTGATTGTATTGCCGGTGATGTAGCCTGCACGCGGCGACGCCAAAAAAGCCACCGTCGCTGCAATTTCTTCCGTGCGCCCGAGGCGACCCAACGGTATTTTTCCCAACAGTGCATCGCGCTGCGCATCCGGCAACGCCTTGGTCATGTCGGTATCGATGAAGCCGGGCGCGACACAATTTACCGTGATGTTGCGGCTACCCAATTCTTGTGCCAGCGCACGGCTCATGCCCGCCACACCGGCCTTGGCCGCCGCATAATTGGCCTGCCCCGGATTGCCGGCTTCACCCACCACCGAAGTAATGTTGATGATGCGACCGAATCGCGCCTTCATCATGGCGCGCATGACCCGTTTCGACATAAAAAACACGGCTTTCAGATTGGTATCGATGACGCTATCCCACTCGTCATCCTTCATTCGCATGGCCAGATTATCGCGCGTGATACCGGCGTTATTGACCAGCACCGATACCGCACCAAATTTTTTCTCAATTCCGCCCAGCAATTCATCACAAGCGGCGGCATCGGTCACGTTGAGGCATGCCCCCAAACCCGCGACACCTGCCTCATCGAGTGCTGCCTGAATATCTGCCGCGCCCGCTTCAGAAGTTGCGGTACCGATCACAGTGGCACCCTGTGCGCCCAGTTCCAGCGCGATGGCACGGCCGATGCCGCGCGAAGCGCCCGTGACAAGAGCAACCTGCCCCTTCAATACGTCAGTCGTCATCTCAAACCTCTCTGCTTGCCGCCAGCGCAGCATCAACACCGGCGAGGTCAGCCATGGCCGAGCCGGTCAAACCCTCGGCACAACGCTTGACCAAGCCGGAAAGCACCTTGCCCGGACCACATTCAAACACCTGTGTCACGCCCGCCGCCTGCATCGCCAGCATGATTTCAACCCAACGCACGGGTGCCGCCGCCTGCCGCACCAGCGCATCCATGATTGCCACAGGATCGGTCAATTGCGCCACATCAACGTTGTTGATGACTGGAATCTGTGGCACCGAAAAGTCGACGCTCAGCAGACGCTGCTTGAGTTTCTGTGCAGCGGGTTGCATCAGGCTGCAATGAAACGGTGCCGACACCGGCAGCATCAGGGCACGCTTGGCACCGCGCGCCTTGACCGCTTCGGCGGCACGTTCAACTGCGGCCTTGTGCCCCGCGATGACCGTCTGCTTGGGTTCATTGAAATTCACCGCCTGTACCACCTCGCCCGCAGCCACTTCGGCGCACGCCGCGATCACCGCCGCAGCATCGAGCCCCAGCACCGCCGCCATCGCGCCCTCACCCGCCGGCACCGCTTCCTGCATGGCCTGTGCGCGCAATTCAACCAGCGGCACCGCATCTTTGAGTTGCAACACGCCGGCCGCCACCAGCGCGGAATATTCGCCAAGACTATGCCCCGCGACCATTGCCGGCGGCACGCCTCCCTTGGCGAGCCAGAGCCGATAAACCGCGACCCCGGCAGTCAGCATCAGGGGTTGCGTATTCACGGTCTGATTGAGCGCCTCTGCCGGGCCGTCGCAGGCCAGTTGCCAGAGATCGCGCCCCAGCGCAGCCGACGCTTCGTCAAAGCAGGTACGGATGACCGGATGATCGCCATAGGCATTCATCATGCCCACTGACTGCGAGCCCTGCCCCGGAAAAACGAGTGCAAATTTCATAACAAATGACATAACTCCGCCTCTAGAACTTGAGGAGCACCGCGCCCCAGGTAAACCCGCCACCAACGCCTTCCAGCAACAAATGTTGATCGCGCTGCACGCGACCGTCGCGCACGGCCTCATCCAGCGCCAGCGGAATCGACGCGGCCGATGTGTTGCCGTGACGCTCAACCGTCACGATACAATTTTCTGCTGGCAAGCCGAGCTTTTTGGCCGTCGCCTGCAAAATGCGGACATTCGCCTGATGCGGAACCAGCCAATCGAGCTGCGCTGCGCTCATACCCGCCGCGTCCAGCACTTCATGCGCGACTTCAGCCAAAACCTTAACCGCAAACTTGAATACCGCCTGCCCGTCCATACGCAAAAACGGATCGCCTGTCACCTGACCTCGATTCAGTTGCCCGGGCACGGACAAAATGTTGTTATGTCGGCCGTCGGCATGCAGCGCACTCGCCAATATGCCGGGCTCGTTCGCCGCTTCCAGCACCACAGCGCCTGCGCCATCGCCGAACAGCACGCAGGTACCGCGATCCTGCCAGTCAAGAATGCGCGAAAAGACCTCGGCACCCACGACCAACGCGCATTTGTGCGACCCCGAACGAATAAATTTTTCGGCAATGGTCAGCGCATAGGCAAAACCACTGCACACCGCCTGAACATCAAAAGCCGGCGCACCATTGGTGATACCCAGTTTGGATTGCAGCAGCGCAGCGGTACTGGGGAAAATATAGTCCGGCGTTGATGTGGCAACAATAATCAGATCGACATCTGCCGGCGCACGACCGGCCATATCAAGGGCGCGACGACTCGCCTCCAGCGCCAGATCGCTACCTGCCGTGCCGGTGGGCGCAAGGTGACGTGTGCGAATGCCGGTGCGCGAGATCACCCATTCATCGGACGACTCAAGCCCGTGCGCGGCAATCAATTCGGCGTTGCCTACAGGATCGCCCGGTAGGTAACTGCCGGTACCGGTAATGCGTGAGTGGATCATTGCCTGGCTATTCATCACGATCCAATCGTAATAGTCGACGCTGAAGCAACGGTAAAGACTCCGGCTGCCGCCATGCGTGCCGCAATTTTTTCCGGCACACGCTGGCGCGCCGCTTCAGCGGCACGCTCTAGCGCACAACGGAACGCAAACTGATCCGCAGAGCCGTGACTTTTGACGACGATCCCCTTCAACCCCAGCAAACTGGCACCGTTATAGCGGCGCGGATCAAAGCGCCGACGGAAAGATTTCAACACCGGCATCGCCACCAGCGCGGCCAGTTTGGTTAACACATTGCGCGAAAACTCCGCCTTCAATGCGCCACCAATCATCTGCGCCAAGCCCTCGGAAGCTTTGAGCGTGACATTGCCGACGAAACCGTCGCACACCACGACATCCACCGTCCCCTTGAAAATATCGTTTCCTTCCACATTGCCGGCAAAGTTCAGATCGCTCGCCCGCAGCAACTCCGCAGCGCGCTTGACGACTTCGTTGCCCTTGATATCTTCTTCGCCGATATTGAGCAAACCGACACTCGGACGCTCAATATGCTCCAGTGCTGCAGCCAGCGACGAGCCCATGATGCCGAACTGTAGCAGGTGCTCGGGCGTACAGTCGACGTTGGCACCGAGATCGAGCACATAGGTCGCCCCGCGTTGCGAAGGCAAGATAGAACAAATCGCCGGGCGATCAATGCCCGGCAGCGTCTTCAGGACAAAACGGGAGATTGCCATCAATGCGCCGGTATTGCCGGCGGACACGGCCGCATCGGCCTGCCCGTCCTTCACCAGATTGGCTGCCACGCGCATCGAAGAATCTTTCTTGTTGCGCAGTGCACTGGCGACGGGCTCATCCATCGCCACCACTTCGGACGCATGGTGCAGCGAAATCCGGCTACCAAACTCGGCCGCCACCGCGTCGACGTGCGAACGCAGATCGCCCTCGCGCCCAACCAGAATGGCGGCGCAATCCCGATCATGGCGGAGGAATTCGAAGATAGCGGGAAGCGTCACTGACGGACCGTGATCGCCTCCCATGCAATCCACCGCGAGGGTGATTGCCATCGTTCAGTCGCTCTTGGAGCTAATGATGTAAAACGGCGGACATGAAAACGGCCAGACACGAACAACGCATCCGGCCGCAATCATGAAAGAGACTTATTCGCCCTTGGCCTTTACAACCTTCTTGCCGCGATAAACACCGGACGGCGAGATGTGGTGGCGCAAATGCACTTCACCCGTGGTCGCCTCGACCGCCAGCGGCGGTGCCGAAAGAAAATCATGCGAGCGATGCATACCGCGCTTGGATGGGGACTTCTTGTTTTGCTGAACAGCCATTTCGCTTACTCCTTGTTTCCTTGATTCAATGCTTCCTAAAAGCGGCCAACACCGCAAACGGTGATGCCCCGTATTCATTCACGGCCGCACCCGGCGGCTCGCACTGCTCGTGTCGCGGCGCAATCGGCAGCGCCAGCAACACCTCATCCTCAACCAACGACAGCACACTTAATGCATTTTCAGCCGAAATCGCATCACAGCTGTCATCTTCCAGATCGTCATCCGGCCACTGTCCGCCTGGCGGAATCAGTTGCAGACGGCTTTCAATCGACAACGGGAAACTCACCCCGGCCAGACAACGCTGACAATAAACCATCGGCTCGCCCGAAATCTTCAGATCAAGCCACGATTTCCCTTCGTCGTCACGATGCCCCTCAAGACTCACCGTGAAATGCCCACAGTCATCCGCCAGAACATCCGTCAAGCGCGGCAAGTCAGCAAAACTAACGATGCCGGACAGCGCACGACCACAGCGCGCAAACTCCAGACCATCCAAAACCAGTTCGGTCAATGCTCGCGCCACGAAGTTGCGCTCCCGAAAAAGGGGCGAATGTTATCATGGCCAGCCTATTCTTTTCAAGTCAATCAGCTTCATGCGCCCTCATCTGGCTCGCCCGGTTCGCCTCGTTCTGGCCTCGACATCCCCGTTCCGGCGCGAATTGCTGGCGCGTTTGCAGATACCGTTCGAGACGGCAGCACCGGATACCGATGAGACCCCACTCCCCGGTGAAGCGCCCGCCGCCACGGCGCTGCGTCTGGCTGAAACCAAAGCCCGCGCAGTCACTACGCGCTTTCCCGATGCGCTCATCATCGGCTCGGATCAAGTAGCCGCCTGCGATGAAGTGCGCTTCGGCAAACCGCACACAAAAACCAACGCAGCCGCGCAATTACGTCTGATGCGCGGCAAAGAGATCGTTTTCCATACCGGACTATGTGTGCTGAATGCTGTCACCGGCCAGGCAAGAACGTGCGTCGTACCGGTGTTTGTGGGGTTTCGGGAGCTTTCCGAAGCGGAAATTACCGCTTACCTGGACAAAGAGGACGCGCTGAACTGTGCCGGTAGCGCAAAATCCGAAGGGCTCGGCATTTCGCTGTTGCGCTACCAGCGCGGTGACGACCCGAATGCGCTGGTAGGGCTGCCGCTGATCGCTCTGTGCGACATGCTGCGCGCCGAAGGCCTGGCGCTGCCCTGATTTTTATGAATGGCATGCTCTGGCTACTTCCCGTTGCGCTCGGCGATACCGCATGGACTGCCTACCTGCCGCAAGCCACACGCGATGCGGCGTGCACGCTCACACATTTCGTCGTCGAAAACGCAAAAACTGCCCGTGCCGAACTCAAGCGCCTCGGGCATCCACAACCCTTGCGTGACTTGTGCATCGAAGAAATACCCAAAACGCTCACGCCGGCCGACATTTCACGCCTGCTGCTGCCACTCCAGCAGGGCATTGATATCGGGCTGATGTCTGAAGCAGGCTGTCCGGCAGTCGCCGACCCGGGGGCGTTGCTGGTGCGCCGCGCCCATGAAACCGGCATCACCGTCAAACCAATGAGCGGCCCCTCATCGTTGCTGCTGGCCTTGATGGCATCCGGCCTTGACGGCCAGCGTTTCGCCTTCCACGGCTACCTGCCGGCCCGCGATCCGGAGCGTGGGCAGCGCCTCACCGAACTGGAGCGCGACTCGGCAAGGCTCAAGCAAACACAAGTCTTTATCGAGACCCCGTATCGCAATCACACGCTGCTGGCCGCCATGCTGGCAACCTGTCAGGACAACACGCGCCTGTGCCTGGCGACTGATCTGACGCTACCGAGCGAACAAATTGCCTCACGACGCATCAGTGAATGGAAACGTGCACCCCAGCCCGATCTGGACAAACGGCCAACCGTCTTTCTGTTACTGGCCGACGTGCCGCATTAAGCGTTGACTGTAACGTGCGCAGCACCCGCCGTCATTTGACCGATGACAGCGGCCTCTGAAAATCCTTCCGCGCGAAAAATCGCCAGAACGGCATCCACACGCTCCGGCGCACAAGCGACCAGCAAACCGCCACTGGTTTGTGGATCGGTCAATAAAGACTGATGCAGCGGTGTGATGCCGGCAGACAAACTAACTTCGTGCCCATACCCCGCCCAGTTGCGCGCCGAAGCGCCCGTGACACACCCCGCCTGCGCCAGCGATGCGACACCTGCCAGCAAGGGCACCGAGCGCATGTCGATCGACGCCGACAAACCCGAGCCACGACAGACTTCCAGCAAATGACCGAGCAAGCCAAACCCGGTGACATCGGTGATTGCGTGAACCGCCGGCAACTCGGCGAATAATTTTCCCGGCGTATTAAGTTGAGTCGTACTGGCGATCATTGCGGCATAACCCGTCGCATCCAGCGCACCCTTCTTGAGCGCCGCCGAAAGCACGCCAACGCCGAGCGGTTTGCCCAGCACCAGACAGTCGCCCGCCCGCGCTCCGGCATTGGTCTTGATCTTGTCCGGATGCGCCAACCCCAGCACCACCAAACCGTAGATGGGCTCGACACAATCAATGGTATGGCCGCCCGCAACCGGAATGCCGGCAGCAGCACAAACACTGCTGCCCCCGTCGAGAATACTGGCGATCACCTCCATCGGCAATTTATCGATCGGCATACCGACCAGCGCCAGCGCCATAATCGGGGAGCCTCCCATGGCATAGACATCACTGATCGCATTGGTCGCAGCGATACGGCCAAAATCACGCGGGTCATCGACAATCGGCATGAAAAAATCAGTCGTCGCAATCAGCGCCTGCTGATCGTTCAGGCGATACACCGCAGCGTCGTCGCTGGTTTCAATGCCGACCATCAACTCCGGCGGCAACGGAAATCCGCGCGCACCGCGCAGTATCTGGGCAAGTACGCCGGGGGCGATCTTGCACCCGCAGCCTCCGCCGTGGCTAAAAGCAGTCAAACGCAGTGCGGTTACATCGGGGGTCATTTCAGCCATGTACAACCGCTAGAGAATCTGGCGACCCAACCACCATGCAATCGCGGCAACCAGCGCACTCGCCGGGATCGTCAATATCCACGCCCAGACAATGCCGCCGGCGACACCCCAGCGCACATTTTTTGCCCCCCCCGTAGCACCGACACCCGCAATGGCGCCCGTGATCGTATGCGTCGTGGACACCGGAATACCCAGACTCGTTGCCATGAACAGCGTGATAGCCCCGCCCATGTTGGCAGAAAACCCCTTCGGTTGATTCAGCTTGGTGATGCGCTGCCCCATGGTCTTGACAATACGCCAGCCACCGAACATGGTTCCCACGCCCATTGCCGAATAGCACGAAACAATCACCCAAACCGGCACTGACTCGCCCGGTGCTGTAAGCCCTGCCGCAATCAGCAACATCCAGATGATGCCGATTGTTTTCTGCGCATCATTACCACCATGACCAATACTGTAGGCGGCGGCCGAAAATAATTGCAAACGCCGAAAAGTCTTATCCACCTTACGCGGGGACACGCGATGACATAGCCAGGAAATCCCCACCATCAGAAACCCGCCCAACAGAAAACCTAGTATCGGCGCAATGAAAATAAAAGCCACGGCCTTGCCCAGCCCGCCCCAGATCAACGCCCCGGTGCCGCTCTTGGCCACCGCCGCACCGACCAAGCCACCAATCAGCGCATGCGAAGAACTGGAAGGAATACCGTAGTACCAGGTAACGATGTTCCACACAATGGCGCCAACCAAGGCACCAAAGATGACGTAATGATCGACGATACCGGGGTCGATAGTGCCCTTGCCGATGGTGCTGGCCACCTTCAGTTGAAAAATGAAAATGGCGACCACATTGAAAAAGGCGGCCCACATCACCGCATGCTGCGGCTTCAGTACGCGCGTGGAAACAATCGTCGCGATCGAATTGGCTGCATCATGAAAACCATTCATGAAATCGAAGGCGAGCGCCAGCAGCACCAGCACAACAATTACAGACAGACTGATATCGAGTGTCTGCATAAGGTTCAGGCTCAGGAGTTCTCGAGGACGATACCCTCGATAATATTTGCCACATCGTTGCAACGGTCAGTAATGGTTTCGAGCAATTCGTAGATACTCTTGAACTTGATGAGCTGACGCACATCTTCCTCGTCGCGGAAGAGCTTGGTAATACCGGTGCGCATCACCCGATCAGCATCGGACTCGAGCCGATCCAGCTCCTGACAGGTTTTGAGAATTGCCGGCGCATTATCCATATTATTAAGCAGGATCACAGCCGATTTAACGCGGATGCAGCAGGAGTTACAGATATCGGCAAGTTGGCGTGCTTCCTGCGTCAATTTTCGAATATCGTAAAGATTCATTGCCTCGGAAAAATCCTGGATCACATCCAGAATATCGTCCATACGAATAATGAGGCTGTGAATTTCGTCGCGGTCCAGCGGTGTATTGAACGACGTGTGCAGTAACGCCATAGTGGCATGGGTCACTTCGTCGGCGGCCGTTTCCGTCTCATCAATCCACTGCGCATGCTGGGCGATCGATGTGCCCTCAGTGCCCACATCATTGACCAGCGCAATCAGTTGCTGGCCCCCCTTGACGATCAACTCCGCATGCGCATTAAACAAGTCGAAGAACTTACCTTCTTTCGGCATCAGCTTTGAAAACATCGGATTCACTGGATGAAATTGGGAAGCCCAAAGTCTATCAGCTAACTTGTCCGCACCCCGCATTCGCCCCTTGCTGGTGTGCTGGTAGAATCCGACGCCCTACCCCTTTGGCTTACGCAGTCACGGCACCGACCCCATGAAACGCTCTCGCCAACCGCGCCGGCTCCGCCAGACGCCGGACTCAGAACTCCTGATACGACTGGCGACCCGTCTCAGCCTGTCATCCAATCGAATTGAAGATGCGTTCTGGGAATCACGTCTCACCGCCGTCGTTGACCGCTTGCTCGCCGACCGGGACGAAGATGCGCTGATCGCAATACTCGACCAGTTCTACAATTCCGACGCCCGCGCCTACGACGAACTGGCTGATATTGTCGAGTTCTGTGCAGAAACCCGCCGCAGCGACGCCGGCATCGATACCGTCATGATTGCCGCCCCGGTTCTGGCCTGGTCACGCTACCATATCCCCTCGGGCAGCATTCCGTCCGCTCAGATGGAAGCATTACGTATCCACCTGCATGCACATGTACTGGCTGCCGATGCAAAACTCGGCCTGATCGACGTGCTGTTCAGCCCCGATCAACTGCCGCAAAACTATGTCGACACCACGCAACTGGCCGATAAGCTAACCAAAGCCGCGATCCACGACCGCGACCTCAAATTCGATCCCGCACAATTGCCCGAAACCATCCATTTCCTGTCCGACACCCGCTATCTGATCGGTGCCGTCTCCGCACCGCGCGGCAGCCCGCTGTTCCGCTGGCAGGAGAACGATGGCGATCCGGCAGAAGCGTTCCGTCAATGGGCAAGTCAGGGTGGCGACGCTTTACGCCCCTCGCTGCCGGCCTGCGCGCTGGAATTTCAACCCGTCGCCGCCTATCACGCCGCCGTGCGCGACGCCGATCACGCCTCACGCCCCTGGTCATTACGTTCTGCGGTGGCGTTTTTACAAACCACGCTCAACACGCCTGCCAACGAATTGCGCGCAGTTGCCGCGCCGTTTTACGATCAGCAATTAGAGGAATACCGAATCGGATTCACTCCGCGCAGCAGCAACGACGTGCTGCATGGCGTGGTCTGGCCATTGCTGGAGAACGAAGACAATAACAGCGACATTCCGGCGCAGATTGAGGCCGTCCTGCGGGAGGCCGGGCTCAGCAACGTAATCATGCTCGATCATCGATTCCCGCTTGAGTTTTGCGATGACTGCGGCGCACCGCTCTACCCGAACCCGGAAGGCGAACCCGTCCATGCAGAAATGCCGGAGGAACAAACCGAAGCCGCCCCCCGTCACCTGCACTGAGCTTTGCCGTCGCTCATGCCCCCCCGTCCGCCTCGTAAATCTTCTCTGCCGCAGGCTCCGCGCCTCGTGCGCTCACGCCTGATACAGTCGCTGGCGCTGTTTGGCGCAAGCCTTCCCATCGGCGTCTGGGCCATGGGGTTGGGCACGCCCTTGGGCACCCCCGTCATCGGCCAACCATTGCGACTGGAAATTCCGCTATCGCTGATCCCCGGCGAACAGTTGCCACCGCTTGATTGCGTGCGCATGATGCTGCCGCCCGGCACACCGGATCGCCAGTTTTTCCCCCGTAGCGCACGGCTCACGCTGGACACCACAAAACCCGGCGCCTATCGTATCGTTCTGGTTTCATCGCTCGCTGTCACTGAACCCCTGATCGAGTTTCGTCTGGTCGTCGGTTGCAACAACGAACTTGCCAAGGACTTTCTGGTTTTATCCAATGTACCTGAACCCACAATAATTCCGGCGCAAGCATCTCCCCCCGAAAAATCTGTCCAACCTCCAGCCTCACCGCTGCCCCCTCCTACTCCCGCAGCACCCGCTCCACCCGCCGTACGCACACCGCCCCCCACTGCGGTCAGCGCAATCGCTCCCACAGCGCCGTTGCCGGGCAACCCGCAATCGCTGCGACTCACACGCGACACCAACCTGAACGCGATGGCACGTGTCCGCTACCCGGAAAATCAAGCAACGCGCGACGAATATCGGCGCCTGATGGGGTTGGCAAACCCGGAACTCTTTGCCGGAAAAACTCAAATTGGCTCAATACCGCTTCCGAGCGGCACCGTGCTGTCACTCCCCCCCAACCTGCCCCCCCCGGAAAGCGCCGCCAAGGCAGCGCCAGAACCCCCGCCCGCCCCCACGCCAAAACCCGCACAACCGCCAAAACCGGCACCGGCCACACGCAACACCGAGAGCACCGCAACCGTTGCAACGCCCAGCGCACGCAAGGATCGACTGGTCATCGGTGGCGATAGCGCAGGCACACAGCGTCCGCTCAACCCGCGCGAGCTATCGAGTGCCATTGAGCGCATGGAACGCATGGTCGAAGATCAGGGTCGTACCGAGCTGGAACTCAGCGAGAACCTAAAAACCCTTTCCGCCGCCTTTATCGAGGTCAAGGACTACATCGTGGCGCTGGACGCCAAGACCCGCCAACTCGAAGCTGAACAGAAACTTCAGCAAATGAAGGCCGATGCCCGACCGGAGCCGAAAAATCTTGGCATATTTGAACTGCTGGCACTCATCATCGCCGGCGGTACTGTCGGTGCCGGATTGCTCGGCCTTCAGCATCGTCTTCAAGTAAAACGGCTGACGTTGAACACGGCCCCAAGCACTGCTGCAATCCCCCGCGAAAACGAGAACAGCGCCCTCCCCTGGCAACCGCCGCCCGTAACAAACCCGCCCCCCCCAGCACCCCATGCACCGGCTGAAGATCTGATGACGTCGCTCGTCTTTTCTGATCCGATCGCGCCTGCGAGCACACCTGTGATCGCACAAGCACCGACGCTGAAACCACCCCCGGCACCGGTTCAGCCCTCACCGGTACAGGCGGTACCCGCAGCAACGCTACCAAAACCCGCACCGACGCTACCAACACCCGTGCCGACAACCGTCCCGCCGGCGCCCACTCTTGAGCCTCGCCAGCCCGTTGATCCGGCGCTCAACGCGCCGATCAATTTCACGCTACCCGCACTATTCGGCAACTCAGAAAAAACCGAAACCGCACCGGCAACCACAACGATCAAACAACTGGAAACGCCGGACAGCGGCAATTCCGGCATGGACGATGCCATTGAGCTTGCAAGCATCATGGAATCGATGGGCTTGGCAAAAGAAGCCGCACGCACACTGGTCGAACACATTTACCAGGAACCCAAACGCGACGCCATGCCATGGCTCAAGGCGCTAGAGATTTACCGCAAAACCGGGCAGCGCGACGAATTCGATGCGCTGGCGCAAAATCTGCGACAGCACCTCAATGTGCAACCGCGCGGCTGGGATGACGTCGTGGATCCTTCATTGGCACAATCACTGACCGGATACCGCCATCTGTCCGAGCAATTGCAGCGCGTTTGGCGTACACCAGAATGCGAAGCCTTCCTGACCGACCTATTGAGCGACAATCGCGACGGCACCCGTGCAGGCTTCCCACAAGAGGTTGCCGAGGAAATCATCCTGCTGCAACAAATTTTGCGCGACAAAGGCTGAGGTCAGCATCTACCAACGATACGGCCGGGGATCCAGCGCGGGCGCATAGCCTCCCACGAGACTGGCCAGCATTCGCCCGGAACCACAGGCCAGCGTCCAGCCGAGCGTTCCGTGGCCGGTGTTCAACCACAAGCCTGGCAAACCAAGATGACCCGTGCCGCAGATCAGCGGCACATTGCCCGGCGTAGCTGGCCGCAACCCCGACCAGAACTCGACACCAGAACCATTGCCCTCATTCAGCAATGACGGAAAAATCTCACCCACACGCCGCATGATGTGTTCACAACGCACCCGGTTCAGCGTCGTATCGTAACCACAAAACTCTGCCGTACCGGCAATACGCAAGCGATTACCCAGACGTGAAAAGACCAGTTTCCAGCCATCGTCGGTGAGGCTCACTGTTGGTGCCGCACATTCCTCCGGCAGAACCATCGTTGCGGAATACCCCTTTGCCGGATAAACCGGCAACCTGATACCAAACGGCGGAGCCAGTGGAGCCAGCAGTGCCGACGAATAGCTGCCCAAGGCCAGCACCGTCGCATCGGCGGCAAGCGTTTCCCCGGAGGTCATACGCACACCGGATACCCGCTTGCCCGTGCGCACCAACGCTTGAACGGTTGTATCAAAACGAAACTCGACACCGCAGCGCGCCGCGTGTGCCGCCAGCGCCACGGTGAATTTATGCGCGTCACCCGATTCATCGGCCGCCGTATAAGTACCACCCACAACAGGCACACTGGAATGCGCCAGTGCCGGCTCGATAACAAGACATTCCGCGGCTGTTTTCGGCTGCCGATCACACCCAAAATCACGCATCAGTGCGGCCTGTGGCAACGCCTGCTGAAACTCGCGTGCGTCCGTATAAAAATGCAGAATTCCGCGTTCAAGATGATCGTACTCAAGCGCCAACTCACCACGCAATGCCTGTAGTGCAGCGCGGCTTTCCAACCCTAGCCCAACAATTGCACGAATGTTCGCACGCGTCCGCGCAGCGCTGCACTCGCGCAAGAAACGCAAACCCCAGGCCCACTGGGCTGGGTCGGCACGCAACCGCCACAATAACGGCGCGTCTTCGCGCCCCAGCCATTGCATGATTTTGAGTGGAGCTGCGGGGGTTGCCCACGGCTGAGCATGGCTGACAGAAACCTGCCCCCCGTTGGCGAAACTGGTTTCGAGTCCGGGGCCGGGCTGACGCTCCAGCACCGTGACACGGTGACCGTCCGCAGCCAGATACCAGGCCGTCGCCACACCAATCACCCCGGCACCCAGAACAATCACCTGCATTGCAACACCCTGTAATTTTTGCGGCCGAAAGTATAGGCATTCACCATCGCGCCGATTATAGTCAGCGGCTGGAGACTTCAATGACCGACAAAAACAACGACCGCAACACCCTCAGTACACACCCCACCACCGAAGCCGAATGGCGGGCTCGCCTGACGCCAACGCAATACCACGTCGCCCGCGAAAAAGGCACCGAACCGGCTTTTAGCGGCATCTACTGGGACTGCACAAAATCCGGTGTCTATCGCTGCATCGGTTGTGACGAAGCACTTTTCGCATCCTCTGCCAAATTTGATTCTGGCTGTGGCTGGCCCAGTTTCGTTGCACCGATGGAACAAACGGCGATTGCCGAGCACGAAGACCGCAGCCACTTCATGCGTCGCACCGAAGTCACCTGCCGCCGCTGTGGCTCGCACCTGGGTCACGTATTTCCCGATGGCCCGGCACCAACAGGTCTGCGCTACTGCATCAATTCGGCCTCGCTCGCGCTGGATGACGAGCACGAAAACTCCAGGTAACCGCTACAATCCCGTCCCATGAAATTTCTCTTCGACCTCTTACCGGTCATCCTTTTTTTTGCCGCGTTCAAGTTCTTCGACATTTATGTCGCCACTGGCGTGGTCATTGCCGCGACCATGGTGCAAATTGCCTGGGTCTGGTTTCGTCATGGCAAAGTTGACACCATGCTCTGGGTCAGTCTCGCGCTGGTCGTGGTATTCGGCGGCGCCACACTCATTTTGCATGATGAAGTGTTCATCAAGTGGAAGCCGACCATTCTCTACTGGCTGTTTGCTGCCACCTTGTTTGGTTCGGCTCAGTTTTTTGGCCGCAACCTGATCCGCAAGATGCTTGAAGAGCAGGTTCAAGTACCCGAGTTGATCTGGAAGCGCCTGAATCTGGCCTGGATAGGTTTTTTTACGGTCATGGGTGTGCTCAACCTGCACATCGCCTTCACCTACAGCACCGAAACTTGGGTGACCTTCAAGTTATTCGGCGGCATGGGTCTGATGATCGTCTTCATCGTCGCCCAAGGCCTCGTTCTGGCCAAATACATTCCGGAGGAGAAATAAGCATGCTTTACGCTATCGTCGGCCAAGACGTACCCAACAGCCTTGAAAATCGCCTGGCTGCCCGCCCGGCTCATCTTTCACGACTCAACGAACTCGATGCCACCGGTCGCCTTGCAATGGCGGGTCCATTTCCTGCCATCGACAGCATTGACCCCGGCCCTGCCGGATTCTCGGGCAGCCTGATCGTCGCAGAATTCGACTCGCTCGATGCCGCGCAAACCTGGGCCGACGCCGACCCTTACGTCGCCACCGGCGTCTATGCCACGGTCAGTGTGCGCCCGTTCAAGCAGGTTTTCCCGCGCGGATGACCGCCACAGCACAACACATGCGTGAGCGGCTCGCCGTCCTCGATGCTTCAGCCATCGAAATCATTGACGAATCGCATCTACACGCAGGGCATGCCGGCGCGAAGGGCGGTGGCGGCCATTACCGTCTGCACATCGTTGCCCCACGCTTTACCGGTTGCACCACCATGCAACGGCATCGCTTGGTGTATGATTCGCTCGGCTCGTTGATGAAGCAGGAAATTCATGCGTTGAGCATCATCGCGCAAACCCCCGACGAAGCCGGCTCACACTAACCATCACCATCCAGATAGACCTCCTCAACTTTCCGCACATTCAGGAACCACCAAGGAACCACCATGAACCGTACCATCCGCCACGCCATTCTGCTTGCTTTTGCCGGTGCCATCAGCGCCTCCCCTGCCCTCGCCCAGAAAAAAGAAACAGCCGATAAATCCGGCACCCTGGCGACCGTCAACGGCAAGATCGTTCCCAAGAGCCGTTCCGACATCCTTGCAGCCGGACAAATGCGCCAGGGCATTCCGGATTCCCCGGAACTGCGCAAGCAGATCGGCGAAGAACTCGTGCGTCGCGAAATCCTGTCCCAGGAAGCCGTCAAAAAGGCACTGGACAAAAAGCCGGAAGTTCAAGTCCAGCTTGATCTAGCGCGTCAGGATGTCCTGGTGGGTGCTTATCTGAACGAATACGCACGCACCCATCCGGTCACCGAAGCGGCCATCAAAACGGAATACGAAGTCGTCAAGGCCAAGCTTGGTGACAAGGAATACAAGGCTCGTCATGTACTGGTTGAAAAAGAAGATGAAGCCAAGGCCATCATCGACAGCCTGAAGAAGGGTGCCAAATTCGAAGACGTCGCCAAACAGTCGAAAGACCCCGGCTCGAAAGATCGTGGTGGCGAACTCGGCTGGGCCAATCGCGCCTCATTCACCAAGCCTTTTGCTGATGCCATGGTTCAACTCGCCGCTGGCAAATACACCGAGACCCCGATCATGAGCGAACATGGCTGGCACGTTATCCAGCTTGACGAAACCCGCGACCTGAAACTGCCGTCCATCGACGAAGCCAAGGGGCAGATCAGCCAGCAACTGCAGCGCCGGATGGTTCAACAACACGTTGAAGAACTGCGCGCCAAGGCCAAGGTTCAGTAATTTGCGCCCTCGGCAGCACCAAAAAAACGGGAGCGATGCTCCCGTTTTTGTTTTCAGCCGCCCGCAATCAATTCGCCGAGATACTGAATGCGTTCGCTCATTGAGCGTAGCAGCGCAATACCGAAAGCCGGCCGCACCTTCACGATCTGCATAAAATCATCGCGCGACACCGACAACCATGCGCCATCGGTTTCAGCCGTCGCCGAGGCACCGCGAGCGGTTGGCCCAAGCAACGCGGTCTCACCGAAGACTTCGCCGGGGCCGACATGTTCGACCACCACCCCGTCAATAGCGATCGCAACCTGCCCGGTCACCACCACGAACATCGACACCCCCATCGCGCCCTTCGTGAGAATGACCTCACCGGCTTTCATCAGCTTCGGCGTTGGATCACCCATGGCATGACGCAAATCAGCCAGCATGGTCTTGCCTAAACCCTGGCCGCCAATGCGCGGCGGTCGCGGCCGATTGGCTGCAATCAGTCGGTTCATACTGAAGACTAACTGCTGCGACATACTACTAATCAGCATGACGATAAATTCAGGCTCCTGCTGCAAGGATGCAAGAAATCGCTTTTCATCCAGCGACAACACCCGGGAATTTTTACGTGCAACGGCGGTGGCACTCCGCGACGAATCCGAGATCACAGCCAGTACGCCGAACATCTCTCCGGGCAGCACGAGATTCAACGGTTTGCCCTTGAGCGTCAGCGCAATTTCGCCATCGATCAGCAAATACACCCGTGCGCCACGAGAAAAAAATCGACCCGGTTTTTCCCGCTCGGCAAATAGCTGAGCCCCGGCAGCGAACGTCTCTAACTCGCCCGCCAGTTTGAAAAACTTGAGCGCCAATTGCGGATCATAGGGCGTGATCTCCTTGGCAGCGGCTGCGGGTGGTGCGGGTGGTGCAGATGGTTTAGGTGTCGCCGCCGGTGCGGAAAAATCGAGATCATCCATCACAATTCCTCTTCATATTCTCTTGGCCGAGTCTACGCATAAACAGCATG